>CAMJZI010000117.1 GCA_946410185.1 uncultured Porphyromonadaceae bacterium | reverse complement strand
TACTTCAAGGAGGGTTTCCAGTGCACCAAGGTTGCTATTTACCGCGAGTATGACCGTGCCGCTCCCTGTGGTACCGGCCGCTGGAAGGTGGGTGGCAACTATGCTGCCGGTATGGGCGCTACCGCCCGTGCCAAGGAGGCTGGTTTCAGTGCTGCCTTGTTCTTGGATCCAAAGGAGAAGAAGTACCTGGACGAGTGCGGTCCCGCCAACTTCTTCATTGTAAAGGGTAACAGCTACATCACCCCGAAGTCGGGCTCCATCCTGCCCTCGATCACCAACATGAGCCTGCAGCAGATTGCTCGCGACCTGGGTATGGAAGTTGAGGCCCGTCCCATCCCCCTCGAGGAGCTTGCCGAGGCCGACGAGGCTGCCGAGTGCGGCACCGCTGCCGTCACCGCTCCCATCAGCGAGGTTGTGGATATGGACAACGACGTGCACTACGTTATCCGTAAGGACGGCAGCGTAGGCCCCAAGGTTACTGCCCTGTACAACCGCCTGCGTGCCATCCAGATGGGTGATTATCCCGACGAGCACGGCTGGGTAGTCATGGTTGACTAATTGCCGCACCGCCAATGCTTGATTGTTTATCAATCATTCAAAGATACTACACACCCGGTAATGACGATTACCGGGTGTTGGTTCATCATAGCCGTCAGGTGGCCGATCTGGCGGTCGCCCTTGCCCAGCGCCTCATCAGCAACCACATCCCCGTTGACATCGAGTTTGTTGAGGAGGCGGCGATGCTGCATGACATAGGCATGTGCAAGACCGACGCCCCCGGAATTCATTGCCACGGCACCGAGCCCTACATCTTGCATGGCATACTGGGCCGCAAGATGCTCGATGCCATGGGCCTCTATCGCCATGGACGCGTCTGCGAGCGCCACACGGGCTCAGGCATCACCGCCGCCGAGATCGTAGCCCGGGACCTGCCTATCGCGCCGCCGCGCGACCTGTTGCCCGAGAGCCTTGAGGAAAAACTCGTCTGCTATGCCGACAAGTTCTTCTCCAAGAGCCATCCCGATGAGCCGGCCAGGTCGATTGAGCGCGCCCGCCAGTCGCTCTCTAAATTTGGTGAAGACACCATTGCGCGCTTCGACGAGATGACCGCCCTGTTCGGCGATCCAGCCAACCTAAAAGGGTAATAGGGAGGATTGCCCTCTAACGCTCGATATTCTCCTCCCACTCCCCCCCCACACAAAAAACAAGTCACCGTCGCAACATTTGCGGCGGTGCCTTGTTTGAGGGTTTCTCGTGTCGAGATGTTGTGATTACTTACGGATACCCAGCTCCTTCTTAGCGATGAGCTCACGGTAACGGTTGATGTCAACACGCATCAGGTAATCGAGCAATTTGCGACGCTTACCAACCAACATCTTAAGTGCACGCTGAGTCGTATGATCCTTCTTGTTGACCTTCAAGTGCTCGGTCAAGTGGGCAATACGGTATGAGAATAATGCTATCTGGGCCTCGGGAGAACCAGTGTCAGTATTGCTTTTGCCGTAAGTGCCAAAGATCTCTTTCTTTTTCTCTGAATCTAAGTACATTACAATAAGTATTTAAAATTATTTCGTAAAAGCGGTGCAAAGATACAACCATTTTTTGGAATGGCAATAAATAATATGGAGATTTTTTAAATCTTACCATTCAATAGGCGATAAACCATGCTGGCGCAAGTAGTCATTGGCGCGAGAAAAATGGTGGGTGCCAAAGAATCCGCCACGGTTTGCCGAGAGTGGGGACGGATGGGCAGCAGTAAGCACCAAATGTCGTGTGCGGTCAATGAACTCCCCTTTCCGTTTCGCATATGCACCCCAAAGCATAAACACCAGATGCTCGCGTTCTTGAGCCAGATGGGCAATCACATGGTCGGTAAACACTTCCCAGCCCCTGCCCTGGTGAGACAAAGGCTGGTGAGCCTGAACCGTCAGCGTAGCATTGAGCAGCAAGACACCTTGGCGTGCCCATCTCGACAAGTCGCCACTTGCCGGAATCGGTGCCCCCACATCATCATGCACCTCCTTAAAGATATTGACCAATGACGGCGGCATTGGAATACCCTCATTTACACTGAAGCACAACCCATTGGCTTGTCCAACGCCATGGTAAGGGTCTTGACCCAGAATCACCACCTTGACCTGTTCGAAGGGCGCCGCATCAAACGCGGCAAATATCTGTCTGCCAGGAGGAAAGACTTGCCGTGTCCTATACTCCTCCCGAACAAAGTCAGTCAACTGCTTAAAGTAGGGCGCTTCCCATTCGCTGGCAAGCACGCGGTTCCACGAAGGTTCAATTCTTACCGTCATAACTCGTTCATCTAAATCCCACTGATGCACGCTTTTAGCACATCAATGTCAAGGGAATATATTTCCAATTTGCCTCCTGATGTTGCAAAGTTACAAAAAAAGCAGTAATTTTGCACGCCTTAGAGCCAAAAACACAACTCTTGGACCCGTAGTTCAATGGATAGAATAAAGGATTCCGGTTCCTTCGATTGGGGTT
>CAMJZI010000116.1 GCA_946410185.1 uncultured Porphyromonadaceae bacterium | reverse complement strand
CATATTCCTTCATCACCACATCCTCGGGCACACCGTTCATCATCTTGTGCTGGCATTCGCCCTCAAAGTTTTTCAAAGCCATCAAGGGCTCCTCGATGCTGCGTTCGGCCAGATTGTAGTCCACATAGAATTGCGATCCCTCAAAATAAGTGATGTTGTCGGCATTCTTCTTGACAACCACTTGCTCACCGGGTATAGCAGGAATCGACATGTATCCCTTGGCCCCATTGTCAACGTCAACGATAAAAAGCCTTGCCGCGCCCTTGAGTTCACAGGACATCTCTATCAACTCACCGGTGACAGGATACTTCTTCTGCATGAGGGTATTGTATGTTGATGCATCAATCACGGCCAGAGCCACTGTATCCTCCCGTCCCTCAAAGGTGCCACTCACCTTGAATTCACTGCTCTGGGCCGTCGCGCCCAGTGCCATCATGCCCATAAGCATGGAAACAAGTATCTTCCTCATTGTATCTTCACTGTTTTGGTTTAGTTTATATTTACATTCGGCAAATATAGCATTTTTTTTTCAAATTGCAACAACTTTTGATTTGCCAATCAATTTTTTCATTAACTTTGCGGGTTAAACATTAGCATATAACCAAAACCCGAAGTAGAATATGAAGAAGATTGCGACATTGCTGACGATGATGACGGTGGTCATGCTCGCCGCCGCTCAGATGGCTAACCCTGTTACCTTCACCTCGCAGTTGAGAACCAGCAAGGGTTCCAGCGAGGGCGAAATCGTGTTTACGGGCAAGATTGACAAGGGTTGGCACGTGTATTCCACCAACCTGGGTGATGCGGGTCCCACCGAGGCCGCCATCACCTTTCACAAGAAAGACGGTGTGGAGCCTGTGGGCAAATTGAAGCCTGTGGGGAAGGAGATCTCACAGTTTGACGAGATGTTCGGCGCTAAGCTACGCTACTTTGAGAACAACGTGCAGTTTGTGCAGAAGGTGAAGTTCACCAAGCCCAACTACGATATAGATGCCGACCTGGAATATGGCGCCTGCAACGACCAGTCGTGCTTACCGCCATCGAGCGTGAGCCTCAAAAAGGCCGGCAAGTCGCCCGCCGTTGACGGCGAGGCCGACAAGAATAAGGAGGAAGACGACAAGGCCGCCGCCGAAGCCGCTGCCAAGGCCGACTCGCTTGCTACCCTGGCAGCAGCCGCAGCCGATAGCGCTGCCATGGGTGCCCCCGTGGATAGCGCAGCCCTAGCGGCCCTGGACCATGACTCGCTATGGAAACCCGTTGTGGGCGACATCCAGGCCATCGACGGCACCGCCGGCGGCAGCAGCAGCCGCTCGTTGTGGTGGATTTTCCTGATGGGTCTGCTGGGTGGCCTGGTGGCCCTGTTCACGCCGTGTGTGTGGCCCATTATCCCCATGACGGTGAGCTTCTTCCTCAAGCGCGCCAAGAATGACAAGAAGAAGGGCATCAAGGATGCCGTCACCTATGGCATCTCGATTGTCGTCATCTACCTGCTGTTGGGCCTTATCGTGACCGCGATCTTCGGTCCCAGCGCACTGAATGCCCTCTCGACCAATGCCGTGTTCAACATCTTCCTGTGCCTGTTGCTGGTTGTGTTCGCGCTGTCATTCTTCGGCATGTTCGAGATCAAACTGCCCAGCAAGTGGTCCAATGCTGTTGATAGCAAGGCCAGTAGCACCAGCGGCCTGCTGTCCATCTTCTTGATGGCCTTCACGCTCGTGCTGGTATCCTTCTCGTGCACTGGTCCCATCATCGGCTTCCTGCTGGTGGACTTTGCCACCAGCGGCAACTTCTGGGGACCTGCCATCGGTATGCTGGGCTTTGCTTTGGCCCTGGCGCTGCCGTTCACGCTGTTTGCCCTCTTCCCCTCGTGGCTGAAGTCGGCACCCAAGTCGGGCGGCTGGATGAACATCCTTAAGGTCACGCTCGGCTTCATCGAGTTGGCGTTTGCCTGCAAGTTCTTCTCGGTAGCCGACCTGGCTTACGGCTGGCATCTGATGGACCGCGAGGTGTTCCTGTGCCTGTGGATCGCCATCTTTGGCCTGTTGGGCCTCTACCTGATAGGCATACTTAAGTTCCAGAGCGATATTGTCGAGGGCGAGGAACAGAAGCCCATGCCTGTGATCTGCATCATGGGCGGACTGATCTCGCTAGCCTTCGCCATCTATATGATTCCTGGCCTGTGGGGCGCACCGTGCAAGGCCGTGAGCGCCTTCTCGCCTCCCATGAACACCCAGGACTTCAACCTCAACACCAAGGAGGTGCGTGCCGCCTACACCGATTACGAGCAAGGCATGGCCGCCGCAGCGGCTGCAGGCAAGCCTGTGTTCCTGGACTTCACGGGCTTCGGGTGCGTGAACTGCCGCAAGATGGAGGCCGCCGTGTGGACCGATCCCAGTGTGGCCGACAAACTGAACAAGGATTATGTGCTGATTTCGCTGTTTGTCGATGACAAGCGCCCGTTGCCCGAGCCCATCGAGGTGACCGAGGAGAACGGCGAGAAGCGCAC
>CAMJZI010000115.1 GCA_946410185.1 uncultured Porphyromonadaceae bacterium | reverse complement strand
CCCTCCTTGTTGGTGATATAGAACTGCTTGGCGCTGTTCTTCATGCAGTTGTAAAAGCTCGTGCGGGGCGTGCGGGGCTTGATCTCGTCCTCATACATCTTGGTGAGCGTGCGGGTGTTGACCTCCTCGACGCCGGCCGAGAAGATGAGCGGCTCGCCCTTCTTGATCTCGACCTCGAAGTAGCCCGGCACATACAGGTCCTCGCTGTAGGGGATGCCGCGCTCCTGGTCCTTGATGTACTCGATGTTCTTGTACCAGTGCGGGTCAAACACGAAGCGGGGCTTGTGGTTCATCTGCATGTATAGTTTCGGATAGCCGTCATACATGCAAGTGGCGATGCCATTGCTCACCTCCTGATAGTCACGGCTGGCCACCGCATTCTCGACACACAGGTCGTTGGCGTTGCGGAAGGCCAGGAACGGCCTGAACTGCAGCGTCGTGACCGAGTGGGCATCGACCAGCGTGTAGCGGATCAGGATGCGGTTCTCGTGAGTGATAAAGATTTTCTCCTTCTTGAGGATCACGCCGCCCACGCGATAGGTGGTGGTGGGCACCCGCTCGCAGTCATACTCGCGGATGTACTTGTGTCCGTTGGGGCTATAGGTGTCACCCTTGTAGCGGTGCAGGCCCAGGTTGAACGGCGCTCCGTGCTGGATAACGGTCTCGTCGAGTGTCGACAGCAGCACGTGGTTGTTGTCGTCGAGCTCGGGGACGGGAATAACCAGCAAGCCGTGCTGCTTGCGGGTGTTGCAGCCAACAATGGTGGTGCAGTGATAGGCCCCCGACTGGTTGGTGCGCAGCATCTCCTTGGGCAAGGATTGCTCAAGGTTGATCATCAGGTTTTTATCAAATTTTAAATAACTCATTGTTACACTGTGTCTTTATTGTTTTTTTCTTTTTAGTTTTTTTTTTGATTTGTCCTTAGGGCAAGTTGGAAAATGCGGATTAGCGGTTGTTTATACATCGTCGGGTAGCGAGGGGGGCACCAGGATGTGGATCCCTTTGCTCACGTTCTGGATGGCAATGCGCGCCGGCATCATCATCGGGTCGCCGTCGACGTGTATGATATCGTCATGATCGCGTTCAATCACCACTTGCTTGCCGCGGTAGATGCTCACGTGGTGGTCATGGTTGAGCTGGCGCAGGAACAGGCGGGCGCCAATCAGGGGGCTCTCGGCGATGTTGAACGGGTGCATGACCGTCACGTCGATGAGGCCGTCCTGCATGGTGGCGCGGGGCGCGATATAGGCGTTGTTGCCATACTGGGCCGCGTTGCAGCAGGCGATGACAAAGGCCCGCTCCCTGAGCTGGGCACCGTCGATGTTGATGGTGTACTCTTGAGGCTTGTACTTGAGGTACTCGGCCAGGGCGGTTTTCACATAGGTGATGAAACCGCGGGTGCCCTCGTTGGAGAACTTGTAGCTCACCGTGGCGTCAAAGCCCATGCCGCAGGTGCAGAAGAAGGGGCGGCCATTCACGGTGCAGTAGTCAAAACTGCCCACCACGCCGTTGTTGAGCACTTGCAGGGCTCGGCTGGCGTTCATCGGGATGCGCAGGTGACGCGCAAGGCCGTTACCCGAACCGCTCGGCACAATGGCAAGCGCGGCATCGGTGCCGCACAAAGCACTGCCCACCTCATTGACCGTGCCGTCGCCGCCGATGGCGACCACCACGTCGATGCCATCGAGCACCGCCTGCCGCGCAATCTCGCTGGCGTGGCCGGGATACTCGGTGGCGATGATGCTCACGTCGTTGACTTGCTGGTCAACGACAGTATCGAGCAGGCGAGGGATCTTGTCCTTGTTGCCGGTTCCCGACACAGGGTTGATGATGGCGAGTATGTGCCTGCGTTTCTCTTCCATACACCGCAAAGATAATACTTTTTTATGTGTTTTTTTTGATTGTTGCCCAATTTGCTTTATTTTTGTGAAAAATTTATTAACACAACGATAATTATCAACGATAAAACTAATGAAAAAGGTTAGTGTCAATCTCTTGACCAACGTGATTCTGCTGCTGGCAGGTATCATCTTGATCGTGTTTCATGGTGTGCCCGGTATATTGCTGTGGGGCGCGCGCGTGCTGGGAGTCACATTTGTCTTGCCGGCGGTGGCCTACCTCATCATGGTAGCCGTGCGCCATGCCGGCGCTCGCACCAGCACTGACTACATGGGTGTCCTGCCCGCCGTGGGCGGCCTGTGTTTTGGTCTGGTGATGATCATCAAGGCCCACCTGTTCGACGAAATCTTGCAACTGCTCATCGGCATGCTGCTCATCGTGCTGGGCCTGTTCCATGTCATCTACCTGCTGCTGTCGCGCACGAGCTTCAGGGTCAAGGGCTGGTACCATGTGGCACCGTTGCTGGTCATCGTGTGCGGCATCCTCTCGCTTGTGATGCCGTCCCTGCGCAACAGCGTGCCGACCGTGGTGCTGATGACGGGCATCTGCTTGCTGCTGTTCAATTTTACCAGCCTGCAGGAGTATCTGGCCGAGCGCCGCGTGCGCCGGGAGCTGACCCGTCCTGCCGTTGAGCCAGGAGCTCCTGCCGATAATGCCCTGGTAGAAACCACAATCCCACAAGATGAGGCTGAGTGAAGTCATCAAGGAAATGCCCTTGCTGGTGCGCTATCCGCGG
>CAMJZI010000114.1 GCA_946410185.1 uncultured Porphyromonadaceae bacterium | reverse complement strand
CATATTTCATGCCTATCTCTTTGTCGTTGGGCGAAAGCTTATCCAGCAACAACTCCAAGGCATACCGCTTCTCATCATCGCCCAAGTGGCGCACAACCGAGCCAGCAAGGACAAGACTCTCATACTCGGTTGTAAACTTGGCTGGCAACAGATTCACGCGTCCAACCACAGTAAAGGACACACGATTATCATGATCCAAGCAACGCAATTTGCGTCCTTCGGGAGCGCAATGGATATATAGCGAGTGATTACCGTCCCACACATAGTTGACAGGCAATCCGTAGGGGGCACCATCCTCATCGGTCATCGACATTACGCCCCACTCGGCTTCGCTCAACAGCCGTACAGCGCTGGCCTCGTCCAGCAGACGGTCCTGACGGCGCACTTCGTCGTTATTATACTCCATATAGCAGCACTACTTTCCTTTGAGGATTTCCCAAGAACGGCGTTGAGCCTTCTTGAGACTGGCGGGATTCTTGGCATCGATGCCGTATTTCTCGGCAGGCGGAATCACGACCTTGGTGCCTGGACGTATGTTGTTGGGATCACTGATGATCGCCTTATTCTCCTCGTAGATATACACCCAGAACCATGCACTGCCATAGTATTTCTCAGCGAGCGTACTCAGTACAATCTGCGAAGTGACAATGTCGGTGACCACCTTGGGTTCGGACTTGGGCTTGGACTCAGATTTTGTTTCCGGTTTTGTCTCGAGCTTGGGCTCCGATGTGGACTCGGTAACAATGGTATCGGCGGCGGCCACGGTATCGGCCATCACGATCTCGGGCTCATTCTCTTGCGCCTCGGTCTTGCCGCTTGGTTTCAGCAGCAACCACAGCAGCAGTCCAGCCGCGAGCACACCCAGCGCAATATATATCCAGCGCTTGTAATTGGGCTTCTTTTGCTGTTTCTCAATTTGTTCGCGCGTTGGTGTATAAGCGTTACGGGGTGCAGGACGATAGAAGTTGTCCTCCTCTTCCTCCTCGACAGGCTTGGGCTGAGGCTTGGGTTCTGCGGCAGCAGTTGGAGCGGGTTCCGGCTCTTTTTCTGCCTGAGGCTTGGCCGATGGGCCGTCAATGGGTATGCCCATGAGGGGTGCGACCTTGACCGGAGCGGTATCGTTTTTCTCGATGGGAACTGCCTTGGCCGGTGCAACAGCGACCAGTTTTTCTACAGGTTCTTCGTCCTGTGGCATGGAATTGCCGCTGCTGGCGACGGACGAGGCCTGATTGCCGCCAACAGGTTGAGCGGCAATCTCTGCAATATCTTCAATGCCGGGTACAGGCGGAACGGGCAAGTCTTCTGGAGGTTCAGGTACATCTTCCTCATCAAGGAATAACGACGGATACTGCTTGTCGATATCGGCAAGTTTCTCGTCGGTGGTCTCGTCGGCAAGGACAACCGTCTCAAAATGAGCAAATGGCTGATTCACAGCCTCGGCAAGCGACTTGTCGGGAGTGAAACTCAACTTCTTGTAACTGGAGATTTCAACTGCATCGCCTGTGGTGACGCTCACACTCTTGCGCGATTTCACCTGGGTGACCTTGAATGTTCCCACCCCCTTTATCTTCACGCTCTCGCCCTCGATCAAGGCCTGTGAAATGGTCGCAAACAGCTCCCTCAGGAACAGTTCACACATGCGCTTCGAGGTCGAGGTGGCCTTGGCCATCAATTCGGCAAGTTCGACTAATGTGATTTTGGCATTCATATTGTTTCTACCTCCAGTTCATCATTTAAGTTTTGCCTTGAGCACTTTACTCAACTTAAAGCCAACCACCACTCTGGGAGGGACAAGCATGCGCTTGCCACTACTGGGATGAACAATCACACGCTCATTACGTTTCTTGGGTTCAAAAGTGCCAAATCCGGGCACGGCCACACTGTCCATCTCGCCACAACGGGCACGCAACACGCCGGCAAACGCTTCAAGCAGTTTGCTCACGTCCTTGTTTGTACGGCCCAGATTAGTAGCCACAGTCTCAACGAGTTTCTTGTTGTCCATTGTAAGATTACTAAGTCTATTAATCTGCAAAATTAAAGATAATTTTTGTTATTTGCCATTTTTCGCCTAATTTTGTCATCCAGTAAACCGCATTAACCTAGCATGACTATATAATATGAGAAAAATCGTTATTCTTGACGGATATGCCGGCAATCCCGGCGACCTCTCGTGGGAGCCCATGAAGGCGTTGGCTCCTTGTGACATCTATGACTTTGGCACCGCCGACACCGTGCTCGAGCGCTGCCAAGGGGCTGAAATGGTATTGACCAACAAGGTTCCTATCGATGCCAACGCCATTGCCCAGTTGTCCGACCTGAAGTACATTGGCGTAATGGCAACTGGATTCAATGTCGTGGACAGCGCCGAGGCGGCACGTCGCGGCATTATCGTGACCAACGTGCCGGCCTACAGCACCGACAGCGTGGCCCAGCTCACCATCGCCCACCTGCTGAACATCTGCTGGCAACCCCAGCACTATACCGACGAGGCACACGACCTGAAGTGGACCAACTGCGGCAGCTACGCATACTTTAACACGCCGCTCATCGAGTTGGCTGGCAAACAGATGGGCATCGTCGGTCTGGGCAACATCGGCAGCGCCGTGGCTCGCATAGCCCTGGCGATGAACATGCGCGTCATGGCCTATACCAGCAAGAGCCAAAACCAATTGCCCGAGGGCATCATCAAGGCCGACAACCTGGAGCACCTGCTGCGCACCAGCGACGTGCTCACCATGCACTGCCCGCTCAATGCCGACACCACAGG
>CAMJZI010000113.1 GCA_946410185.1 uncultured Porphyromonadaceae bacterium | reverse complement strand
TGTTTTACAGCATATTACAAAATGAGGATGTGCCACAATTTTGACACATCCTCTTTTTTTAGCATTTACAAAATCCTCGTTTACCAGCCTCCTGTCAACAGGTAGTCGATAAGTGCAGTGACATCCGCAATGCCCACGCTCTCATCCAGGTTGCAGTTGGCGGCCTCGACATCAAAGGGTTCAACCTCGCTGCCCAGCAGATAATCGATAAGTACCGTGACATCATTGATGTTGATTGTGCCATCCATGTTCACGTCTCCACGCAGGCTTGCTGCCCCCTCGGTATAACTGTACTCAATCTGGGTTACGGGCAATTCCACGTTTGTGCCGCAACCCAGCATAGCGGTGGCATCGGGGAAGTCTGTGCCTTGGGCATAATCCACAAAACTGATATTGTTGTCGGTATAGAGCATGGCCTTGCCGCGGTAAGTTCCGGTCGTGTAGAAGGGTGCGTAACTGCTTCCCACTGTGCAGTTGTCATCGTCCTCGGCATCAAACACCATCGTCACCAGCAAGCTCTTGCCAGGCGTGAAGGCCACAGGGGCACTCTTGAACGAGAAAGGCATCTCGGCGTCCTCACCGAAGCATGACAGCATTTCAATATACACCTGCGTCTCTAATGCCAAGCCATCGAAATAAAAGAACTGCTTAATACCCTTGATCTGGGCAAACTCAGTCTCATCGATCTCCTGGATGTAAATTTTCACGTTACGGGTAATCTCCTCCCAGGCCCCCTCGTTACAAAACTTGAAATTCAGACCCGTGATTTTCACATTGTCCTTCCCCTCCAAGTCAGCCAACAACTCGGGGGTGTAAATCATCTGCACGCCAGTATGGGCTAGATAGAAGTTGGTTGGCGCCATGTCAAAGAATGAGCCATTGTAGCACTCCGAGGCATTGCCGAAGTCGCCCACTTCAATGATTCCGGTGTTCACTTGCTGCGCCTGAACACTCATGCAAAATGCCGCTACAGCAGCGAATAAAAAGGTTAGTTTTTTCATAAACAACGATTGAATAAAGAACATATAAAAACGAATAAACACGACGCAAATATACTAAAATTAAACAATAATGAGGTAAAACATCAAAAAAAAGACATGAGGTCTGTTTACTCATGCCTTTAATTCGCACTATTGATCATTACTTTTTCTTGCACCAGGTGTTGACTATGATGAGGCTAGCCACAACGGCAATAAGTATAATCGGCATAATAACCAGCCAAAAGTCCACCCCGTCGTCAAGAAAAGCCGGTACCCAAATCAGTACTGTCACAAACAACAGCATCGCCGCTACTACCACACGCAATCGCTTGGCGTCGTACTTCTCACGTTCTTCTTCACTGGCGGTATTGTAGCCGGCAATCAGGCCGTCTCCCCTCCCCTTCAGAATGATAAAGGCAAGGAAAAGCAGCAATAAGGTTACCGGCAACAATATGAAAATCGCTATAGTATCCATCTCATCTTTTCTTTAGGAAAGGTACTGCTTCACATCGATGGCGGCGCGGCAACCTCCTGCGGCAGCCACGATAGCCTGGCGGTAGTGCGGGTCGGCAACGTCACCGGCAGCAAAGACACCCTCGACGCTGGTGGCGGTGTTGTGGCCCGTCAGCTTGATGTAACCCTGCTCGTCAAGGTCAACCTGTCCGCCCAGGAATTCGGTGTTGGGACGGTGGCCGATGGCCAGGAAGAAACCGTCAATGGCGATGTCAAACAGTTCCTCCTTGTCGGTGCCCTTGAAGCGTACCAGGTGGGCGCCCTGCACACCGTTGTCGCCAAAGAGGCCCACAGTGTTGGTGTTGAACAGGATCTCAATTTTCTCGTTGTCCTTGACACGCTGCTGCATGGCCTCGCTGGCGCGCAGGTAGTCCTTGCGCACGATGAGATAGACCTTGCTGGCCAGGTGGCTCAGGTAGTCGGCCTCCTCACAGGCGGTATCACCGCCGCCCACAACGGCTACGACCTTCTTGCGGTAGAAGAAGCCGTCACACGTCGCGCAGGCCGACACGCCCTGGCCGGCATACTTCGTCTCGTCGGGCAGGCCCAGGTACTTGGCCGTGGCACCGGTGGCCACAATGATGGTGTCGGCCGTCATCTGTTCGCCGCCGTCCAGGGTGACGAGGAAGGGGCGCTGGCTCATGTCGATGCCAGCCACGAGGCCCGACTTCATCTTGGCACCCAGGTTCACGGCCTGCTGGCGCATGTTGTCCATCAGTTGGAAGCCTTCAACGCCGTCGGGGAAACCAGGGAAATTCTCGATAGTGGTCGTCTGGGTCAGTTGTCCGCCCACCTGTAAGCCCTCGATGAGCAGGCAGTCGATGGCCGAGCGCACCAGATAAATCGCTGCAGTATATCCGGCAGGGCCGGAACCGATGATTAAACTTTGAGTATGGTTCATTTTTAGTTAGGAGTTAGGAGTTAGGAGTTAGGAGTTGTGTTCATTATTTCAGGACTTGGTCCAGGTAGTCGTAGAAGGCGGGGTCCTCGCCCACGATGACCTTGGCCACATTGCCCTGCGGGTCAACGATGACCTTGGTGGGGAAGCCGCGCACGCCATACAGCGCCAGCGGGTTGTTTTCCTCGTCGTCCTTGTCCCAATAGACGTGCAGCCACGGCAGCTCGTACTGCTTGACAGCGGCTTTCCACTTCTCGACGGTGTCGTTGCAGTCCACGCCCAGGATCTCGAGCTTGTCGCCGTACTTGGTGTAGTATTCCTTCATGTCGGGGATGCCCTTGATGCACCACTTGCACCATGAGCCCCAGAAGTCGATGATCACCCACTTGCC
>CAMJZI010000112.1 GCA_946410185.1 uncultured Porphyromonadaceae bacterium | reverse complement strand
GATTTACAGTCTGCCCCATTTGGCCACTCTGGAATCTACCCATTGTGTTATGTTCCTTGAGCCTCTTGTCGGATTCGAACCAACGACCCCGAGATTACAAATCACGTGCTCTGGCCAACTGAGCTAAAGAGGCATCTATCGTTGTGCAATCAAGTACGGGGCGTTCCCGATTGCGGATGCAAAGGTACAACCATTTTTCAAACTGGCAAACTTTTTCTCACTTTTTTTTGAAAAAAGTTTTTAACGGGACCCGTCACTCGACTGTAACAGTCTAATCTACAGCACACTACTTCAAGCCAGCAGACCGCCGCATTTCTCGTGCAAATGCCGTGCTGTTCCAGCCCTATACATTAATAATATATATATGTGACCAGGAGTGGTACCCCGCAATGAGCGAGGCACCACTCCTTGAGTTAAACCACATCTACATGAGTTATTGTCAGCAGATGCTATGGATCACCAGTGGCCGACCAGCAGGTAGTCGATCAGTGCGGTCACGTCGCTGATGTTCACGCTGCCGTCACCGTCCACGTCGCCGCGCGCCGAGGCCGTCATCTCTACCCAGTCGTCACCATTCCACATCATGGGCAGCCAATTCTTGTTGCGGGCGGTGGTGATCTGGGCAGAAGTCATTGAGTTGTAATCGCCATCTTCGTCGCTAAGAGCAAGCGACTCGCCTTTTTCGCTTGACGAGCGCGTGGGCAGGCTACCCACCAGCGTGGTCATGCCCGAGCTGCGGATCCTGTTAATGGGACAATAGAGTGTCTTTAACGCAGTGCATCCCTGCACGCTCAGCGTCGTCAACTGATTATAACCGCACTCGAGGTTGACCAGCTTGGAGCATCCTTTCACATTCAATTAGGTCAACTTATTGACATTGCACACCAAATCAGTCAGATTAGCCTTATTGGCGACACTCAGCGTCGTCAACTGGTTGCCTTCACAATTCAGTTGCTGCTGATGGCCCTGGTGCCGGCCACATAGACGCCGTACTCGGTCGCAGCCCATGCCGCCAATCCCATTAGCAGCACTGACGAAAGAAGTAAAAAAAGCTTTTTCATATCGTTTGTGTTATTAAAAAGTGAATAATAATTGACCATAAAACAGGAAACGGCTTCCCTTGCCCTAAAGCAAGAAAAGCCTGATGACTATACTACGACGCCCCCTGCCGGCAGCGTTGTGCGGGCAGGGGGCGTGATATGTCTTGAATATGCTGAGCGCCGTGTGTTACCTGTCGCGACGGCCCTTCTCGAGCTGACGTTTGAGTGCATCAACACAGTTGTCGATGGCTTCCTCGAAGGTGTCGGCTACCTTGTTGGCAAACAAATCCTCGCTGCGGGGTACGTTCAGTCTTACCGATGCTTCCTTGTTCATGGCGGTCTCGGGTTTCACGACCTTGAGATTGACCTCGGCAATGGAGATTTCCTCATTGTACTTTCCCAATTTCTCGACTTTCTTGTTGATAAAGTCGTTCAGTTTCTCGGTTGCATCAAAATGGATGGCATTGATTTTTACTTCCATATTAACCTCCTTTTTTAAGTGCCCGGGGATGGGCTAGTTCATAATTGTGTTGTAGTTCACTTAATGTCACATGGGTATAGACCTGTGTCGCCGCCAGGCTCTCGTGCCCCAGCAGCTCCTTGACGCTGTTGAGTTGCGCGCCGCCGTTGAGCATCACGCTGGCAAAGGTGTGCCGCAGCACGTGGGGGCTGAGCTTGCCGGTGGCTCCCGCCCGGGCCAGCGAGTCGTGGACGACGTGATAGACCAGCGAGGGATAGAGGGGCCTGCCCTTGGCGGTCACCAGCAGGTTGCCGCACTCGACGGGCACTGCTGCCCGCAGCAGTCGGTAACGTGTTATCGATTGGGCCAGCTCGTCGCCAAAGGGGACAATGCGGTCCTTGTCGCGCTTGCCCCTGACCTTGAGCTCTCGCTTGTCCACATCGACGGCCACGTCTTGCAGACCGATGAGCTCGCTCAGGCGGATACCAGTCTCGTAGAACAGCATGACCACCAAGCGGTCGCGCACCTGGGCAAAGTCGTCCTGATCGAGGTCGGCATCGAGCACGGCATCGACGGTCTTGTCGCGAACGAATTTGGGCAGGGGCTTGGGCAGTTTGGCCAGCTCGACCTGGGCAGCAGGATTCACGGCCACTTCGCCACATCGCAGCAGGTAACGGTACAGCGACCTCAGGGCCTGAAGTTTAAGGCGTAATGTGGCCGGGCCGTCGCCTTGCGCCGAGCGGCTGACGAGCCACTGCCTGATGTCGGCGGCGGTGACCGATATCACATCCAGCGGCCGTCCGGCTACAGTCATGTACTCCTCCCACTGGACCAGGTTACCGCGATAGGTAACCACCGTCCTCCAGGACAGGTTGCGCTCATAGCGCAGGTATTGCAGGAAGCGTTCTACTGTGGCGTTCATAGGCATACTATACACTGTGTGACATCTGCAGCCCTGTCCGGATATGGATTGCGTGATGGGCTGCTTTTGCGGTGCTAAAATTAGCAACTATTTTTGTCAAATGCAAATTTTATGCCAAAAAAAATGACAGAAACCGTAATTTTTCCGGTTTCTGCCATTATATTGTGTAAGAAATTGACGGTATTACTCCTCGCGGGCACGCAGCTGCTGCACGTACTCAGCCTTCATCATCTTCTTGCGGTTGGTGATTGAGGGCTTCTCAAATGCCTGACGGGTGCGGAGCTCCTTGATGACACCAGTCTTTTCAGTTTTACGCTTGAATTTCTTAAGGGCGCGCTCGATGTTGTCGCCTTCCTTCACGGGAACAATAATCATAATGAGTT
>CAMJZI010000111.1 GCA_946410185.1 uncultured Porphyromonadaceae bacterium | reverse complement strand
CCCACGTAGCGGCGGCTGTAGTAGGACTCGGTGTTCTTGCTCTCGGTCACACCGCTGCTGCATGCCGAGTGGATGAAGTGGAAGGTGTTGTCGTCGTTCACCTTGGTCACGATGCCCACATGGCCCACGCCACCACGTCCCGAACGCCCCTGGAAGAACACCAGGTCGCCAGGCTGCAGGTCCTTCTGCTTGACGCGCACACCGTCGCTGATTTGTCCGCGTGACGAGCGGTCGAGCTCGATGCCAAAACGCTTGAATACATAACTGGTGAATCCCGAGCAGTCAAAACCACGGGGCGAAGATGCACCATAACGATAAGGTGTACCGCGGAAGCGGTAAGCATACTTGATAACCTGGTCGATGACGTTGTTGCGGCTGTTTTGCTCTAATTGCTCAAGCACGGTGCCTTGTCGGCGATTGCTCAACTGCTGAGATTGCGCAGAGAGGCAGGAAAAGAAAATTGCAAATACTACGAATAAAGCTGATAATCTTATGTTCCTTTTGATTAAACTCATAAATTGTTGTTTTTGTGGACTAGAAGATGGGCAAGATGCCTTCACTTCGTCAGGGGAGTCGAGAACGATGTCGACGCCGTGCGCCCTGGTTTGATGCTGCAAAGGTAACCCAACGAGCCAACCCGACCAAACTGCGTAAACACTTGTAAACATTTTGGACAATCGGCAATTTTGAGCGATTGTTTCACGCAAATTCCCCTATAGTAGGGGCTCACGGCCGTTGTGAATGCTTAAATTTTGGAAATTAAAAATGAAAAAGTTTACACTTTTTAACATTAAATGGCATCCTATAAGATTTGTTTTTTGGATTTTTGCCACGAAAAATGGTCATTTGGCATGGTAAACCAGCCCGCAAAATTGCAAAATGCAAGCTTGCGGGCCGTTTTTTTGAAAATAGTGATTTTTGCCCCTGTCGGGGACGTTTCATCTGCTGCCGATCGCCGTGGATTGATCGTGAAAACGCAACAGGCGTTCAGTCCGTCAATGACCGCTGAGGAGCAGGTCGATCAAGTAGGTCACGTCGCTGATGTTGACGTTGCCGTCGCCATTGACATCAGCGGCTGCGGGAGCGGCGCCGTTGCTGAGGAGCAGGTCGATCAAATAAGTCACGTCGCTGATGTTGACGTTGCCGTCGCCATTCACGTCACCAATCAGGTTCGCTGTGATTTCAATCCAGGTCGAGTTAGAGTACTTGTAAGGTGTCCAGTTCTTGGCACGGGCAGCGATTACGTGAGAGTTGTCAAACACGTTTTGCTCTTCGGTATTATGTAAGACGTTCAGCGACCCTGCCGTTGTGGAGTTGCGGTTGACCAGGCCGTTGACGAGAGCAGTCATGGCTGTTTGACCGATATTGTTGCGGTAACACTTCAATTCCTTGAGCTGGGTGCATGTCGAGACATTAAGCGACGTCAATTGGTTCATCTGGCAATGTAGAGCCTGCAGATTGGTACACCCCGTGACGTCTAGCGTAGTCAATGCACCGTCATAGCATTTGAGGGTTGTCATTTCGGTGTTGCCGGCGACCTTCAATGATGTCAAATGCGGATAGCTGATCAAGTTGAGGAAGGTGAGCTTATTGTTGCTGCAGTCCAGTGTCTGCAACTGGTCAGGCACATTGAGCATGGTCAAGGCGTTGTTCTGGCAATAGAGGTTTCGCAACTGTGGTGCGGCGCTGCTGGCCTGGAGTGCTGTCAGCGCGTTGTTATGGCAATCCAGATACTGCAAGTAGTCACAGCCCGAGAAAGTGAAATTTGTCAACGCATTGTCATAGCAATAGAGGGTTTGCAGGAACTGGTTGCCATCGATATACAGATTCTTGAGTTTGGTTTTGCCTGTTATGGTGAAAGTCAGCAGGTTGTTATACTGGCAATTCAGTGTCTCGAGTTGAGAGCATCCATCAAGGTTGAGCCTCTGAATCTGATTGTTGTTGCAGTACAACCCATTGAGTTGTGTGCACTGTGACACATTGAGCGAGGTCAAATCGTTGCCGCTGCAATCGATGTACTGCAGCTGGGTGCATCCGTTGACGTAGAGATCTGTCAATATGTTGTTATAACACCAGAGCTTCGTGAGTAATGTGTTGTTCGATGCATTCATGGTGGTCAGCTTTGGCAGGTCTGTTACCGACAAGGTGGTGAACTTGTTGTTGAGGCAACTCAGCGTCATCAGGTTGTTGAGTCCTGCTAGGTTAAGCGAGGTGAGATTGTTGTTGGAGCAGTCCAGCACCTCCAGTGCGGTGAAAAGCTGGATTCCGGTGAGGTGGCTGATGTTCAGGCCGTTGACGTAGAGTTTGGTGCGAGCCTGGAGCTCTTCTTTTGTCAGGTATCCCTTGGGATAAAGCGAGAGCAGATAGTTGAGGAAGTTCTCATCGGGAAAATTACGGTACTTGAGCAGTAACCCATAGTTATCGGAGATAAAAACGTCTTTGTCATAGAGCGGGCTGCCCTCATAGGTGATGCACTTGGAATATGTACTGTAATTGGCCCCCCATGGTGCGAGAAATGCCTCGTTGTCCCAGGTGTTCAGGTCTTCAATGTTCCATGCAACAGGATAATTGCTGTCGTTGGTGGCCTTGAGGGTGATGTGGCTGTCGGCATAGAAGTTGACACTGGTCCAGTCATAGATGGCGCCCTTCTTGCCCGATGCCTCGACCGTGACGTTTTTAAAGATCAGCGTGCTCTGGCTGCTTGTTCCCTTGCCCTCAAAGCCGTATTTGTCGTTGGTCGATTTCACAATCAACTTGCCGGGTCCCATGACGGTAACACTCACATTGTTGCTGTACACGCCGCCCTCGGTGCCGCCGGTGACAGTGGTCGTGCCGCTGGCCACGACAATCGATCCTTTCTTGTTGAAGCGGATGACCGACGCCGATGTGGCGCTCAGTTCGTTGGTTCCCACCAACTTGATGATCAGGCCTTCACGGTCGCTCTGGACGGCACGGTTGTCGTTTCCCGTGCGCGAAATGGTGACGTTAGTCAGCGTCAACGTGTTGTCGCTCGGGGTAAACACCGCGGTGCCGCTGGTGATGT
>CAMJZI010000110.1 GCA_946410185.1 uncultured Porphyromonadaceae bacterium | reverse complement strand
AGGTCACCTGGTCGCGGTATTCCAGCACCTTGAAGAAAATCTGTGTTGAGATGTTGTAGGGGTAATTGCCAATGACGCAGAAGGGCTGGTCGCCATACAGGCTCTTGAGATCCATCTTCAAGAAGTCCTCGCCAATGATGCGTCCATGCAGTTGCGGGAAGGCAGCCTCCAGGTAGTCCACGCTCTCGCTATCGAGTTCCACCACCGTCAGGTCAAGTCCCATGTCGAGCAAGAACTGGGTGAGCACGCCCATGCCCGGCCCCACTTCCAGCACCGGCAGGTGACGGAAGTCGTCCAGCGTGTGGGCGATGCGCTCGGCAATCGACAAATCGGTCAAGAAATGCTGCCCTAGTGACTTTTTTGCTCTAACTTTCCGCATGTTTGCTCATTTATTGTTACCTTTGCACGCCTCGATGCGCCCATCAGCAATTTGATGGCAAAGGTACTGCTTTTTTACCATTATCGACGTATCGGGCACAACATTTTAACGCATCAAGACAAGAAAAAACGTGAAAAAAGCCGTTTCCTATCTCGTGAAGTATGGCATCCCCCTCGTCATCGGCGTGGGACTGATGTATTTCCTATACAAGAATGTGGACATCGCCAGCATGATGGACACCCTCAAGACCGATGTGGACTACTGGTGGTTCCTGCCCGTAGCGGTAGTGAGCATCCTGAGTCACGTGTTCAGGGCCCTGCGGTGGCGCCTGCAGCTCAAGGCGATCGACGTCAAGCCGTCGTTCAGCGCCGTGCTCAACAGCATCTTCGGCACCTATGCCGTCAATCTGGTGTTCCCTCGACTGGGCGAGGTGTGGCGCTGCGGGTACATCGCCAACCGGCAGAAGGCCTCGGTGACCCAGGTCATGGGGTCGATGGTTGCCGACCGCTTGACCGACACGGTTACCGTCCTGCTGTTGACGCTGGTGACTTTTATGCTGGCCCAGAGTGCCTTTGGACAGTTTTTTGACACCTACCCGCAGATGAAGGAGAATTTCCTGGCCGTTGCCAGCGACGCCCGCATGTGGTTTGGCACCGCGATCGCCATTATCGCCATCGGCTGGCTGCTGGTGATGAAGACCGAGAACAAGTTCATCACTAAGCTCCAACTCATGGCCCGCAACCTGTGGGACGGCTTTGCCTCCATCACCCGCATGGAGGGCAAGTGGTGGTTCCTGCTGCTCACGATTCTCATCTGGGGGTGCTATTTCCTGCAACTCTACCTTGCCTGCCAGGCATTCACCTTTACCAGCGGCTTGAGCGTGCTAGCCGTGCTGGTGATGTTTGTGCTCAGCAGCATCGGCATGGGCATCCCCACCAACGGCGGCCTGGGTTCGTGGCACGTTGCCATCATCTTTGGCCTGTCGCTCTATGGTGTGGGCGTATTCTCGCCCTCCAACTTTGACCCGCGCGCATCAGCCTTTGCCATGCTCGTGTGGGGCTTCCAGACGGTATTGCTCATCGTGCTGGGCATTTACGCCTTCATCAGCATGGCCATCGACCGCAACCGCATCGAGAGCGGCAAAACCGTTGTCGATACCACCAACGACGAGATCAAACTATAGCAACACAATTGAGTTTTAAGTTTCTAGTAATATTACCTTGTTACTCTGTCATTTACAGGCGATACTAACCATACTTAAAACTAAAAACTAAAGAAACCAAATAATTATGGACGACAACTTTGACGATTATTTCACCGACGAGAACGTGCCTGAGGAGCAACCTCAAGTCCATCAGGAGACCGAACAGGAACGCGAGGAACGCGAAATAAAGGAAGCGACCATCGAGCGGCGCGGCAACACCGTGAAGCTGATGCTGGCACTCATCATCGTGGCCATGGTCCTGTTCCTGGGATGGTGGATGTGGCAGCACTACTTCCACCCCTACCGCGTGAGCCAGGAAAAAGGCTGGATCATGAAGGTCTCCAGCGAGGGAACGGTGTTCAAGACCTTTGAGGGTGAGATGATCAGTGAGGGCTATATCGAGGACACTCTCATGGCCATGCACACCGATTTCAAGTTCAGCATTCCCAACGACAGCCTTGCCCGCGAAGCCATGCGGTGGACCCAAGACGGCCAGCGCATCATCCTCACCTACAATGAGTACAAGGGAACCGTCATGTGGCGCGGCAACTCCAAATGCGTTGTCACTAGCATCGAGGTTGACAGCGCACTGCTCAAACCCAATCCCTACAAGGAGGAGCAGAAACCAGCCCAAGAGAAAAAGGACTGATAGTCTCTCACGCCCTACCGCTTTTTATTCCTTCGAGTAATACAAGCCTTTGGCTTGTATATCAACGTATTGGCTAATTATTCTGCCAAAATGTCATATTTTAACACTCCCCGTGTGTCAGTTCCCGAAAAAACGTTGTACCTTTGCAGCCGCAATTGAAAAAGAGAAATGGAAGAAAACACAATAGAACAAAACAAACCTGAACAGGAGCAGCAGCCCAAGCCCATCAAGCCCGACATCCTGGACTATGACGACATCCGCAAGATGGTGCCGTTTTTTGACGGCAAGCCCAAGCTGGTCAAGTGGCTATTCCACCTGCTGGACATGGATGACGCCAACTGGATACACGGCCACAACTGCCACACGCCGGGTGTCCCCTTCTGTACAGGTGTGCTCAAGGACCTGAATGCCACCATCACCTATGATAACGGCGAGGTGCTCGACCACCTGCCCGAGGGACCCTTTATCACGGTGACCAACCACCCCTTTGGAGCCGTTGACGGTGTGATGATGATTCACATCATCGGTCAGCATCGCCCGGACTACAAGTTCATGGTCAACATGATACTGAGCAAGATTGGCGGCATGATGCCCAACTTCATCACCGTTGATGCCCTGGCCAGCGACGACCCAGCCAAGCGCGCGGTGTCGATGCAGGGTATCAGCGAGACGATGAAGCACGTCAAGGGCGGTCACCCGATGGGGTTCTTCCCCGCCGGTGCCGTGAGCAAACTGACGTGGAAACTGCGCGTCGAGGACCGCGAGTGGCAGCCCGTCATCATGCGCCTGATTCAGAAACTCAAGGTGCCCGTCATCCCCATCTACATCCACGGGCACAACAGTTGGATATCACTGCTGCTGGGCGCCATCAGCTGGAAGCTGAGGACGCTCAGGCTGC
>CAMJZI010000109.1 GCA_946410185.1 uncultured Porphyromonadaceae bacterium | reverse complement strand
TCGCAACGGGTCTCATTCTTCTCAATCTCACGATAGGTAGCCTGGAAGCGCCAGTTGTTCTCCTCCATCTTGTCGTCGTCAAGTTCGAGACTGGTGATGACATTGCTGGGACGCATACCCTTGCGGCCATTGACAGCCCAGGGGCACTGCTGGCGAATCTCCTCGTCGGTGCGGCGGGGACGCTGCTCGGGCAGAACGACCTTCTCCATAAGTTGACCAATGGTACCGTCGGCCAGGATCATCGACACACAGCGATATTTGAATGCCAGGTCAAAGCCCAGAGCGACCATGTCGGCCATCTCCTGCACGCTGCTAGGAGCCAGGACAATCATGTGGTAGTCGCCATGGCCACCACCCTTACATGCCTGGAAGTAGTCGGCCTGTGAAGCATGGATGGTTCCCAGACCCGGGCCACCACGCTGCACGTTGATCAACAAAGCTGGCACCTCGCTGGCTGCGAGATAAGACACACCCTCCTGCATGAGGCTGAAGCCGGGGCTTGAGGTAGACGTGAAGACGGCCTTGCCAGTCATGGCACCGCCATACACCATATTGATTGCAGCCACTTCGCTCTCCGCTTGCAGAACGACCATACCAGTGGTATCCCAAGGCATCTCTTCCTCGAGTTTCTCGAGCACCTCGCTCTGCGGGGTAATGGGATAGCCAAAATAGGCATCAGCGCCATAGCGGATAGCAGCCATGGCCAGGGCCTCATTACCTTTCATCAAGGTTACTTCATCTTTCATTATTACGATAGTTTAATGTTAATTTAGTTACTAGTTAAGGATTATTTCTCGACCACCTTATATACCTCGATGCAAGCATCAGGACACACAAGCGCGCAGCTGGCGCAGCCAATGCACTTGTCGGGGTTAGCCATGTAGGCATAATGGTATCCGCGATCGTTCACTTCCTTGGGTTGCAACCCGAGCACATCGCACGGACAAGCGACCACGCAAAGGTTACATCCCTTGCAACGCTCGGTGTTGACAGTTACAGCACCTCTGATTTTAGCCATTTGTTATTAGTTTTAAGTTATGGTTTACGTAGTGGTGACGCCGGGTCGGACAACCTGACGAACACCGTTAATTTCTCAATCGGCAAAATTACAAAATTCTTTGCAATCAGCAATAATATTTTTTTGTTTTTTTGCTGAGCGCAGAAAATGCCGCGATTTGTCGCGGCATTTTCTGTTGATCTAGAGGGGCTAGATTTACTAGATATTCTAGATATTCTAGATATTCTAGATATTCTAGATTTTCTAGGTTTTCTAGATATTCTAGGTTACTTGCCGAGCATGATGTTGATGACGGCATTGACGTCGGCGATGTCAACCACCTCGTCACCCTCGGTGACATAGGCACGGCCATCATAGTTGGCAGCATCGTCCTTGCCCAGCATGATGTTGATGACGATGTTGACATCGGCAATGTCAACCTTGCCGTCGGCATTGACATCACCCATCAGTGCGGGTGCGTCCTGGACCATGCGGATGCTCACATTCTTGAGCAAGAGCCAGCCATAGTTGGCGACGCTGGTACAATGGAAGCCGAAGTAGTAGACACCCGTCTTGGCAGGGACGATGGTGTCGTTGCGGTAGGTGTGCGTGACAGGCTCATTCATGATGATGTGGTCGATGAGCGTCTCATAGACCTCGGTGTTGAAGCCCTGGCCGTAGGCCACGTCCATATAGTCCACATCGTTGCTGATGGCGGTGTTGGCATCGAAGGTGATGCTGTAGGTTGCGCCACGCTTGAGGTTGATGGGCGGCATGAGCAGCCAGTCGTTGGCATCGTTCTCGGTCGAGCGATAGTAGGTGGCACGTCCCCCGCCCGAGTACTGGCGTTCCCAGTGCCAGGTGACACCGTCGTGGTTGTTGTCGAGCACGGTGAGCAGGTCGAAACTGGCCTCGGTGTTGAAGTTGTTGACATAGGGCACATCGAGCGCAGGGCCAATGACAGCCTTGTTGGACTCGGCTGCCTCACCGGTGATGCCGGCATTGACGGCCTCAACCTTATACATATATCCAGCCAGACTCTCGGGATCAAACTCCTCGGTGAATGTGGTGCCCGTGACAGCCTCGCCAATGAGTTGGCCACCGGGCACACGATAGACATTGTAGGTGAGAGCCTCGGGGTCGAGCGGCTGCTCATGGATGCCCATGGCGGGTGCGTTCCATGTCAGGGTCACCTGCTTGGTGTCGTAGTTGTAATCGAACAGCACATCGGTGGGAGCATTAGGAGTCTCGGGACCGACATAGGTTGTGAGTTTGGCCTCGGGGCTAGTGCCCACCTCATTGGCCACGGTGACGATGAACTCGACATCACCTGCAGGCACGGTGACAGTAGCCGTGGCGTGCGCGCCAGCCTCGACGGTGCCCGTAGCGACCTCGTTGCCGTTGGCGGTGATGGTGTAGCTGAGTGTGCCCGTCAAGGGATTGCCCTCGTAGGTGGTGGTGGGCGCGGTGAACGACACAGTGCCCGTGGTGGAAGCGCCCTCAAAGTTTACAGCGAGGTCATTCACAGCGGCAGGTGCCTCATCGGCTGCCTTCGGCTCGATGACACACAGGTTGACCAGCCACGAGTTGTCGGGGGTCTGCATCAACTGCGTTGCAGCCACCGAACCAATGTTGGGGTTGACCTCATAGAGGTAGCACTTCTGATCATTGAGTACGACGCTCCAGTAGAAGCAACCGGTGTGTGCGTCGTAGGTCATCGAACTGGGGTTGGTCGAGATGTTGTCGATGCCCAGATCGCCCAGCGGCATGACCTCGACCTCGGTGCCACTGCCCACATTGGCGGTGCTGATGGCATAGAGCCAGCCGTCCTGACCGATGCCGTAGAGCACGCCCTGGTCGTTGCAGGCAATGGCTGCCATGGGGATGGAGGCATTACCCAGAATGGTGCGCGTGGGGGTGTTGGTCGAGAAGTCGATGGTGGCGAGTTTGCGGTTGACCACCTGCCAACTCATGTTGAAGTTATAGAAAATACCGTAGTTGGTGCCGGTGACCGGGTCGTGGGCCATGCCACAGCTGCTGATGTAGTTGCGATCCATGTCGCCCAGCGTGACGGCGAGGGTGCGTTCCCAGGTCTCCATGTCATACTCAACATGGTAGAGCATATAGGTGTTGGTCTGGTCGAAGTCGTCCCAGACGGTCTTGAAGTGGATGCCCTTCATCTTGCCG
>CAMJZI010000108.1 GCA_946410185.1 uncultured Porphyromonadaceae bacterium | reverse complement strand
TCTCACGCAGCAGGTTGCCGAAGAACAGCATACCCAGCAGGGGGATAGCCGAGGGTACCACAAAGCAGGTGAGGATGAGACCAAAGATCGGGAAGAGGATCTTCTCGTTCTGGCTCACCTTGCGTGCGGGTTTCATGCGCATCTTGCGCTCCTTCTCGGTTGTGAGCAGGCGCATGATGGGCGGCTGAATAACCGGCACAAGTGCCATATAGCTATATGCACTCACGGCAATAGCACCCATCAAGTTGGGAGCCAACTTCGATGACAAGAAGATAGCGGTAGGACCGTCGGCACCGCCAATGATGGCGATAGCGCCAGCCTGGTCGGGCATGAAACCAAGGGCAAGGGCGATCATGTAGGCGCCAAAGATACCGAACTGGGCTGCCGCGCCCACAAGCATCAGCTTGGGGTTGGCAATCAGCGCGCCAAAGTCGGTCATCGCACCGATTCCCAGGAAAATCAAGGGCGGGTACCATCCGTTGCGCACACCTTGATACAAGATGTTGAGCACGGAGCCCTCCTCATAGATGCCGATCTCGTTACCCGGCTGGAACGGAATGTTACCAATCAGGATACCGAAGCCGATGGGCACGAGCAGCATGGGCTCGAAATCATGCTTGATGGCGAGGTAGATAAAGAACAGACCCACCACAATCATGATCAGGTTAGTATAGTCAAAGTTGTAGAATCCGGTGAAGTGCCAGAAGTCTAGCAACTTTGTGAACAGGAAATTGTCAAGCAGTACCATAGCTTTTTAGTTTTTAGTTCTTAGTTTTTAGTTGTAAGTAATACTACAATAATCTAATAATGGTCATCATAACTTAAAACTTACAACTTGAAAAACTTACAACTCATTATCCAATTACCATGATTGTGTTACCCTCGAGGACGGAATCTTCCTTTGCAACCTCGATGCTCTTGACGGTGCCGTCGACGCCAGCATGAATCTCGTTACCCATCTTCATGGCTTCGAGGATGCACACAACGTCATCGGCCTTAACCTGCTGACCTACCTTGACAAAAATGTCCTTGATGACGCCGGGAAGCGGCGATTCAATGACGTAACCGCCGGCAGCTGCGGGAGCAGCCTTGCGGGCAGGCTTGGGTGCGGCTGCGGGAGCCTCGCTCACGGCAACGCGCTTAACTGCGGGAGCAGCCTTGGGCTGCTCGGGCAACTCTACGTCATAGGCCACACCATTCAACTGGATGTGGGCGATGTTGCCCTCAATGTTATCGATGGCAACATTGTACTCGTTACCATTGATTTTATACTTATATTCCTTCATATTGAGTGAATGATTTTTTTAAGTTGATTATTTCTTGATAACGGGTAATTCACGCATCAGGCCAGCCTTGCCAGACCATGCCGAGCCGTCGCGGGGAGTCAGCGTGAGCACGCCGCTCTCCTGATCGTGGGCATTGAGGTGCTGGTAGAGGGCAAAGCAGATGGCTGCCATCTTCTCGCCATCGAGGTCGCCACCCTTGGCGGGCGTTGAGGCTGCCTGGGCAACGGGTGCGCTGGCGGCGCTCTCGGTATCCTCCTGGGCAGTGTTCTTGCTGACTACACCAAAGAGCTTGAAGCAGATGTAGAGGATAGCAAGGGCGATGAAGACAACCGACATAGCCAGCAGGGCAATCCAGTAGCCATGAGGATCCTTGTCATGGAAGGCCTCGATGTTCTCGTTCACCTCGCGGATGTTGTAGTTCCCCTTAGTGATAGCGGTTTGCTGGGTCTGTCCATCTTTAACGATCCATTCGGTCTGACCATCGCCAAGCACGCTGGGCAGACGGCCTTCAGCCTTGATGGCATAGGTCTCACCCGGCTTGAGCGACGCGGGAACAGTCACATCGTCAACCAGGTCACCATTCACATCATAGAGGGCGATATAATTGTCCTTGCCGGCGGTAAAGGTGAAGGGCATATGGAATGTGCCCGCCTTGGGGTTGCCGTCGGCTTCCATGACAAAGTGGGTGCGAGGTGCAATCTTGGTGTTGCGCTCGTCGCCGCGCGGAATCTCATAGATGTCCATGGGACGTGCCTTGCACAACTCGAGTAGCACCTTGTTGGGTTTCATGTTGGAAGTGTCGGTCACAGCCTTGATGTGATTGGTGATTTCCTCACGGCTCAAAGTGGTGATGAACATCTTCTCGACGGCATTGGTGCCATAGGACGAGTTGTAGAACTCGACCCAGCCATTGCCGCCCGTGCTGTCCTGCTGAACCATCACCTCGTTGATGCGCACGTTTTTGCGGCCTTGGGCCAGCGTGGGCAGGGCGAGGATGGTACACAGCAGCATCAATGTCAATGCTCTTTTACTCATAACAGATTGCATTGATTACAAGGGGATGTTACCATGCTTCTTGGCAGGGTTGGTTAACTTCTTGGTGCGCAGAACTTCCAGAGCGCGAATTACGCGGAAGCGGGTGTTCCTGGGCTCGATCACGTCATCGATGTAGCCATAGCGGGCTGCATTGTAAGGCGTGCAGAAGAGGTTGTTGTACTCGTCCTCCTTGTCCTGGATGAACTTCTTGCCTTGCTCGAGCAGCTCTTTAGCCTTCTTCTCGTCACCGGCGGCCTTGGCTTCCTCGGCCTGGGTCTTGAAGTTCTTGCTGTCCTTGGCATACAGGATCTCGGCTGCACCGGCAGCGCCCATCACTGCGATCTCGGCGCTGGGCCATGCGTAGTTCAAGTCACCGCGCAGCTGTTTGCAGCTCATCACGATGTGCGAGCCACCATAGCTCTTGCGCAGGGTAACGGTCACCTTGGGCACAGTAGCCTCACCATAGGCATACAGCAACTTGGCACCGTTCATGATAACGGCGTTGTACTCTTGGCCGGTACCGGGCAGGAATCCGGGCACGTCAACGAGGGTTACCAGAGGAATGTTGAAGGCATCGCAGAAACGTACGAAACGGCCGCCCTTCTTGGAGGCATTCACGTCAAGCACACCTGCCATGCAGTTGGGCTGGTTGGCAACAACACCCACGGCCTGACCGTTGAAACGAGCAAAACCGACGATGATGTTCTTAGCGAAGTCCTTGTGAACCTCGAGGAATTCACCGTTATCAACGATAGCGCTGATAACCTGATACATGTCGTAAGGGTCGTTGGCGCTCTCGGGGATGATGCTGTTCAGGGCATCCTCCACGCGGTCGATGGGGTCGGTGCACTCCACACGGGGAGTCTCTTCCATGTTGTTGCTGGGCATGTAACTCAACAACTGGCGGATGA
>CAMJZI010000107.1 GCA_946410185.1 uncultured Porphyromonadaceae bacterium | reverse complement strand
GACGACAAGGGCCGCGTGGTGGCCATGCGCGTGCAGAAGATGGAACTGGGCGAACCCGACGCTTCGGGCCGCCGCAGTCCTGTGCCCGTCGAGGGTGCCATCGAAGAGATTCCCGTTGACCTAGTGATTGTGGCTGTGGGCGTTTCACCCAACCAACTTGTGCCCCGCTCGATTCCCGGGCTGGACATCAGCAAGCGCAACACTATCGTCGTTAACGAGGAGACCATGCAGTCGTCGGTGGGTGACCTCTATGCCGGTGGTGACATCGTGCGTGGCGGTGCTACCGTCATCCTCGCCATGGGCGACGGCCGTCGTGCCGCTCTCAATATGGCCAAGGAGTTAGGCGCATAACAATCGGCATTCAACAAGAAATCATCATTATTACTTACTACGGATAGCAGTCTGCCATGGCTGTTACCCGTAGTATTTTTATTAGCAAAATCATGGTTCTGCATTGGCTGGGTCAAATATTTGCATTAATTTTGCAGTGAATGAATAAAAACAGGACGCAATGTATTGCAGTGATGCTTGCGGTTATTGCCGTGGGCGTGGTTTTGTGTGCCTGTGGAGGGCGAAAGGAGATGGGCAATCATGTCATCGTCCAAAACGAATTGTTCACCATGACAGGTGACAGCATTATCGAAGACTCGGTTATCGCGTGTTGCCCCACACTTGACCGCATCGAGTCCAACATCAGCCTGGATCGTCTGGATAAACTATACGGCAACGTTGATTCTTTACGAGTACAATTTGTGCAGGGAAAGCCATGGCGAAAACGCAGCAAGCGTCCAATCATGATGCCCGAGTACAGCAGTGACCAGCCCATGATTGATGCACTCTACGACATGTCGGCCGAAGGGATTGCCGATGCCGTGGATGGATCTGGCCGTTTCCAGGTGTCCCACAATATTAGCCGGCTTTATTGTTCGATATATCTATCACTCGCCGCACTCAAGCCCCACCAGGCTATGGCGACGCTTCGCTCGTTGGTTGACCGTGACAGCATTATCATGCAACGCGAAGGTCAATGGCCTGTGGTTAGCGATCACATCGGATGGGCTACAGCTGCATGGGAAGTTTACTTGACAACAGGAGACCGCAAATGGCTCTCTTATTGTCAACATGTGATAGAAAAGACGCTTAACATCAACCGTGAGGTGCTGCTCGACAATGAGACAGGCTTGATACACGGAGCCGGTTATACTTCATCCACGCCGTTGGGCGTGCGTCGCATGACGTGGATGGGATATAACGACCTGTTTGCATGCATGTCGCTTGGTAATAATATTTTGACGGGAAACGCATACGCCATCCTTGGCGACATGTGCGATGAACTCGGCATCGAAAATGATTACCAGAAGGATGCTCAACGCATCAAGGATGCCATTAATCAGTATCTGTGGAACGAAGATAAAGGGTTCTATAGCTCCTTCCTGTATGGCATGGCCTACCATAGGCAGGCGCCACTCACCGATAACACCGCCCAGGCTATGTGCGTGTTGTGGGGCATAGCCGATGATAACCGTGCCGAAAACCTTATTGCTCACACTCCGGTCTCCAATCTGGGTGTAAACGTATCCTACCCCACAGCAAACCCCATAGAGCCTTATCTAGCCCACTCGTCATGGGCAACTACACAAGCGCTATGGAACCTGGCAGCTGCCTATGTGGGAAATGAGAACGCTTTGCGACGTGGATTGGGAGCACTATACCGGGCCCAAGCCTTGTATCAGTCACGGGGCATTCACATGAAAAACGTGAATACCGACTACCTGGGCACTAACGCATCTGATGCGGCCATGATACTGCGCGTTTTGATGGGAATGAATTTCACACCCGAGGGAATCGAGTTTGCGCCGATGGTGCCAGCCTGCATGCCTGGCAAAAAAACGTACACGGGATTGAATTATCGCAAATCGGTCCTTGATTTGACCATTCAGGGCACTGGCAACGACATCGAGAGCGTTACCGACAACGGCATCGCACTCGAGAGCGCGTTTATTCCCAATGATGTTCAGGGAAATCACCACATCATCATCACCCTCAAGCAGGGCAACCGCTCCTCGCAGCAGGTGACCATTCATCGCAATGAGGTCATCCTGCCCCCTACTCCGGTCGTTACTTGGAGCAACGACAGCGGCCATATCATGGACTATGTCAAGGGCACTCCATACCGTTTGTCGATAAATGGAGAACTCAGCGCCATGAACGACTCGGTGTTTGTCCTGCCCCATACCGAGGGCTTTACAGAATTCTCGATCGAGATTGCAGGAAAATATGTTAACGGATTCATGTCAAAACCGTTGTTCAACTTCGGGCTGACGCCACAAATCGCTTTCTTCCCTCACACCATCGGCCTGGATCATGCATCGGTCATGGTCAGTGTGGACCGGGGCGGCGATTACCTGATCGACATCGGCTACCGTCCGACCGGTACTCTCGATGTGCGACGCGTGAGCGTCAACTCGCATCCCATGGGCACACTGGTCATGGCAAGCGGCAACCAACTGGATGTCAACGGGCTGGCCTATAGCAATATGGTGGCCGTCAAATTGCTGAAGGGCGAGAACTCAATCGCATTTGACCAGATCAGGCTTCCCAAGTCTTTCACCACATGCGAGCCGATTCACATCAGAATCATCAAGAAATAGATTACTAGAACGTTTCAACAACTATAGCCGGCATGGCCCGGCCAGAGATTATTTTATGAACAAAATGAAAACCAAACGAATCATTTTAATTGCAGCGCTGGCTGCCGCGGCATCGACACTCCAGGCTGATGAAGGGCGTTTATTGCGCTTTCCTGGCACCAATGGCCAGAATGTGGCATTTAGCTACGCTGGTGACATTTACACCGTTCCCATTTCTGGTGGAACGGCGCGCAAGCTCACTTCTCACAAGGGATATGAAGCATTTGCCCGTTTCTCTCCTGATGGACAAACCATTGCCTTCACGGGTCAATATGATGGAAATACCGAGGTCTATGTGATGCCTGCCGAGGGCGGTGAGCCCCGCCGTATCACTTTCACTGCGAGCAATCCACGCGACGATTGGGGTGACCGCATGGGGCCCAACAACATTACCATGACCTGGACTCCCGATGGCAAGGGTGTGATTTATCGCAACCGCATCAGCGACAGTTTTGACGGCAAATTGTGGTGTGCACCCATCGATGGCAGCATGTCTCGACAGTTGCCTTTGCCCGAAGGCGGTTTCTGCAGTTACAACGCTGACGGCACCAAGTTGGCCTACAACCGCGTCTTCCGCGAGTTCCGCACATGGAAATATTACAAGGGCGGCATGGCCGACGACATCTGGAT
>CAMJZI010000106.1 GCA_946410185.1 uncultured Porphyromonadaceae bacterium | reverse complement strand
GGCGGTAATTGTCGATGGCGCGGCCGTTGGTGAGCACATAGGGCTGCGAGATGGTTACCACGTTGACGCCCTGCCGCTTGAAGTCGCGCAGCATCTTGCGGTGGTCGGGCCACTGCTCTCGGTCCCATTCCAGGCGTCCCATGTCCTCCTCCTTGCCATACCAGTACAGGTCGAACACGATGCCGTCCAGCGGGTAGCCCTCGCGCTTGAGGGTATCGACCACGCCCTCGCTCTCGCGCTGGTCATGGTAGCCATACTTGCTGGTGATGTAGCCCAGCGTCCACAGCGGCGGCAGTTCCTGGCGTCCCACGAGCCAGGTGAAGTTCTTGACCACGTTCTCGACCTTGCCGTTGCCGTTGATGACGTAATAGGACAGGGGCTGCGGCGAGGTGGAGGTGTATTCCAGATGGTCACCCACAAAGAGCGACGACTTGCAGAAGTCGTCAAAGAAGATGCCGTAGCCCCTGGAAGAGATGATAAAGGGCATGGTGATACCCATCTGCCGGGTGCGCGGCTCGCCCATCTGGTAGCCATAGTTCTGGGCATTGTAGTTGATGAGCGTGTCGCCAGCCAGATTGAACGAGTAGCCGCGCTCGCCTGCGCCATAGAACGATTCCCCGCCCTGGTGCAAGAGCGTCACGGCCCCGGTGGTGCTGCGGTCACACAGGTCGGTCATGTAGAAATGGCCCCTGCAACCCACGCTGATTGAGCCGTTGACATAGGCCACCCTCATGCCGCTGGCAGTGTTCAACACGCTCATGCCATCGCCCAATTTCTCAATCTTGACCTCGGTTTTCACGCTCTTGTCAAGGGCCAGCGACGGCAGGCGTTGTCCGCTCCATCCGTCGGGCACCACATCCACCCGCACCACGTCATCGCCCACCGCGGTAACCGTGATGGTCTGGTGGCGCTCCTCGTCGTTAATCGTCATGGCTGCCTGCTGGGCAACGGCTGTCAGGGCCATTGCGGCCACGACAGCCACCGTTATCATTCTGTCAAGTCTCATATTGTTGATTATTAATATATTGTCTTGCAATTAGCCAGGACTTCACTCGCCATTTTTAACGAGTTCTTGTAGTCGTTCAAAGTATCCGTCCTCGTCATCATCATATAGAACAGAGCCACTGTGATTGTTGAGCATAGCGATAACAAGCAGCAGAACCCAAACACACAGGCCAAATACTTTTATGCCAGGCGTATCGGTTGATACAAGCCAATACCAAACACAAAAAGCCACGACATTAAGCCATGCCCATGCCTGTTTTTGCTTAAAGACGGAAATCAATTCCTCGGCACTCACGGCTCGCTCAATGCGCTTGTGTCTGATAAAACTCAGTAAAAACAAGAACAGCAACGGGCATATCAAGGCAGCATCTGCAACCAGACAAGAGCTGTCGCCGTCTCTCAGATAGTTAAGTGTGATAATGGCAATAAACACTATAAGGAAAAAAGCATTCCATGCCATCTGCCTCTTCCTGTTTTTGGCACAGGAGTGCTTGATCTCATCCATCAGCCATTTGACCTGCCTGTTATAATCTTCATTTCCCATAATTGATTAAAAGAGAAGTTAAACATCCGGATGCAAATTTACAATAATTTTTGTAAAAACCGATAATGGCAGCAATAATAATGGTAATGATATAGATGTTGGCCCATCGGTTGTAGTAACGAAACCGTATCAAAACGTTCGATCTTGAAATATAACCGCCCTGTCGGGCAGGGAATTAATTATAAAATTCTTTATTAATATGACTAAAATATTAATTTTAATTTAAAATTTAATTTCTCGTGCGATAACACGGTTTAAATATAGTCGTTCCATCGCAGGGCCAACTGCTATATCATTCCCCCCCCAAAAAATTCTAAGCGGCTTAACGAGAGGCAAATTGGCTGAACAGTTGCCTCATGTCAATATCGTGTCAATAGAATGTAGATAACAGTTGTGGGCGGATTCAAGGTTTTTCTTTAATTTTGCACTCACAAAACAATAACCCAACAGACTGATCAATGGAAGAATTTGAAGTAGGCAAGCAGGCGCGGCGCCGCACGCGCCCCACCCATGAGCCCGAGATAGTGAATGAATTCGGCAAACTGCCGCCCCAGGACACCTCGCTCGAGGATGCCGTGCTGGGCGCGCTCATGCTGGAGAAGGACGCCTATAACAACGTGTGCGAGATACTCAAGCCCGAGGCCTTCTACAACCCCGCCAACCAGAAGATCTACGAGGCCATCCAGACGCTCGCTTCGGAGGGCCGGCCCATCGACATGCTCACCGTCACCGACCAGTTGCGCCACAACAAGGTGCTCGACGAGGTGGGCGGTGCCATACGCATCACTGAGCTCACCGGCCTGGTGTCGAGTGCCGCCAATGCCGAGTTCCACGCCCGCATCGTGGCGCAGAAGTATCTGGCCCGCGAGCTCATCAGCTACAGCAGCCAGGTGCAGTCGCTGGCCTTTGACGAGTCGGTCGATGTGTATGACCTGATGCAGGAGGCCGAGGGCAAACTGTTCGAAATCAGCAAGAACACCCTCAAGCGCGACGTCATTCCCATCGAGAATGCCGTGTCCGACGCCATCAAGAAGATCGAGGAGGCCGCCAACCGCGAGAACGGCCTGAGCGGTCTGGAGTCAGGCTACCACAAGCTCGACCGACTGACCAGCGGCTGGCAGAACAGCGACCTGATCATCATCGCCGCCCGACCCGCGATGGGTAAAACGGCCTTTGTGCTGTCGATGGCCAAGAACATGGCGGTCGATTATAACTATCCTGTCGCCGTGTTCTCGCTCGAGATGTCGAGCCTGCAGCTGGTCAACCGCCTCATCAGCAACGTGTGCTCGCTCGAGGGCGAGAAGATCAAGAGCGGCCAGCTCACCCAGCCCGAGTGGGAGAACCTGATGACCCGCACCCGCAGCCTGAGCACCGCCCCGCTGTTTATCGACGACACGCCCTCGCTGTCCATCTTCGAACTCAGGACCAAGGCCCGCCGCCTGGTGCGCGACAAGAAGGTGAAAATCATCATCATCGACTACCTGCAGCTGATGAACGCCACCGGCATGAAGTTTGGCAGCCGCGAGCAGGAGGTGAGCACCATCTCGCGCTCGCTCAAGCAGCTGGCCAAGGAGCTGGACATTCCCATCATTGCCCTGTCGCAGCTCAACCGCAGCGTCGAGACGCGCGCCGCCGATGACAAGCTGGGCAAGCGCCCGCAGTTGAGCGACCTGCGCGAGTCGGGCGCCATCGAGCAGGATGCCGACATCGTGTGCTTCATCCACCGCCCCGAGTATTACACCCGCTCGAGCGAGGACGCCGAGGGCAACAACATCCGCGGCCTGGCCGAGTTCATCGTCGCCAAGCACCGCA
>CAMJZI010000105.1 GCA_946410185.1 uncultured Porphyromonadaceae bacterium | reverse complement strand
GGGCCTTCTCGCTGGCAGGATTGGCTTGCAGGGCCTTGCGGTACTCGACCTCGGCCTCGGCATAGCGTTTTTTCTCATAGAGCTTGTTGCCGTTGCGCAGACACACACGCTCGCGCTTGTTCATCTTGGGTCCCTTGTCGGCAGCCGCTGCGGGCAGGGAAACACCCATGGCAAGCGCCAGAGCCAGCGCCGATGCTATCATGGATTTATTGATTATGTTGTTGAGTCTCATTGTTTACAGTCATGTCTTTCTTGTCCTTAGTGAAGAAATTGTACTTCTTGAGCCACGGGTTCTTGCGCTCGAGCAGGAGCAGCAAGCCTATCAACAGCAGCATGGCGATGGTGGCAAACACGGGGAACTGTTCGTCGTGCTGGGTATAGGTCACCGCGGCCAGGTCGCTCTTGGCGAGCTTGTCGAGCGTTTCTTGCAGTGTCGAAACGGCATCGGAGGCGGTGCCCGCGATATAGACACCCTTACCGGCCTGTGCGATTTCCTGGGCCATCTTCTCGTTGAGGTAAGTGGTCACTGGGTTGCCGCTGTCATCGGTCAAGTATCCGCCATCGACAGGAATGGGAGCGCCCGTGGTCGAGCCCACGCCGATGACATCCACCTGTACACCCTGCTTGGCGGCTTCCTTGGCGGCACCCACGGCATCGTCCTCAAAGTTCTCGCCATCGGTGATGATGATGATGGCCTTTTGCGCCTTCTTGCTCTGCGAGAATCCGTTGAGCGCCAAATTGATAGCGGCTCCGATGGCAGTACCCTGAGTGGGAGCCATATTGGTGCTGATGCCGTTGAGGAACAGCTTGGCCGAAGCGGCATCGCTGGTCATGGGCATCTGCATATAGGCATTACCGGCAAACACGATGAGACCCACCTTGTTATTATCCAGACGGTCAACGAGTTTCTGCAGAATCATCTTGGAACGTTGCAGGCGGCTCACGTCCTGAGGATTCTCGGTGCTTGACGCGTTCATCGAGTTGGACACATCGACAGCAACCATCACCTCGATGCCGTGCACCTGGGTTGTCGTCTTGCTGGAGCCTGCCCGGGGACGTGCAAGCACCACGATAACCATCGTGAGCAGCAGGAGTTCCAAAACAAGCCTAATCCACGGTTTGTAACGCGAAACCTCGGGCATCAGCGGCTCGATAGACTCTCGCTTGCCATAGCGCTCCAGGCGCTTGTGACGGTCGCGGCGGTTCCACAGGAACAGCAGCACCAGCGCAGGCAGCAGGAGCAGCAGATAGAAATATTGCGGATGAGCAAAATTGATCATTTCTTTGTTTCTAGTTTCTATTCCCTAATCATACTAATCACTCATCAAACCTCAGGGGATGTGCCTCAATATGGTGTAGTCGAGCAACAGGCTCAACAAGAGCAGGCCCAAGAGTAACAACGCCCAGGGCTCATAGTGGTCCTCGGTGTGGGTGAAGCGCTGCACGTCCATGTGGGTCTTCTCTAGCTGGTCAATCTCCTTAAAGACCTTGCTCAGCACACTGCCCGAGGTGGCCCTGAAGTACTTGCCACCGGTGTTGGCGGCGATTCTTTTGAGGGTCGCCTCGTCGATAACGACAGGCATGCGCTGATACTGGATGTTGCCGGCGTAGTCGATGGCAACAGGATACTCGGCGGTGCCATTGCTGCCCACGCCGATGGTATAAATCTTGATGCCATACTTGCGGGCGATGTCGGCTGCCGTGTTGGGGGCGACCACACCGGTATTGTTAGAACCGTCGGTGAGCAGGATGATGCTCTTGCTCTTGGCCTTGCCGTCACGAATGCGGTTGATGGCGGTGGCGATACCGTCGCCGATGGCGGTGCCGTCCTCAAGGGCTCCAATCTCGGTCTGCCCGATGGCGTTGACCAAGGTGGCGTTGTCCATGGTCATGGGCACCTGGGTAAAACTCTCGCCGGCAAACAGCACCAGGCCGATGTTGTCGTGGTCTCGACCGCTGACAAACTGGGTGGCTACCCGCTTGGCGCTCTCAAAACGGTTGGGAGAGAAATCCTTGGCCAGCATACTGGTGGACACGTCAAGGGCGATGACGATGTCGGTTCCCTCGACGTCGCTGGTCGACCAGCTGTCACGGGTCTGCGGGCGGCACAGGATAACAATCAGGCAAGCCAGCGCCCCCAACTTGAGGGCAAATGAGAAGTGCTTGAGCCACACTTTCCAGCTCGTGCCCATGCCGTCGAACGCACGCGTTGACGACACATTCATTTCGGGTTCGTTCTTGTCCTGGCTGTAGATATACCATGCGATGAGCGGAATCATCAGCACAGGCATCAGCCACAACCATCCGGGATGAGCAAGATTCATCATTTTGCGTCCTCCTCCTTTTTTTCGGGTTGTTCGACAGGACGCGTCGCCTCGACAAAGTTGACGGCGCGCTGGTAGGCCACCTCGTTGTCATCGGCCAGCGGACGGGCGTTGGCAAACTTGACAATGTCGGCCACCTCAAGGATCATCTCCAGCTGCTCGTTAACGGCACGGGTCTCGTCGTTCTTCTTGAGCGTGTCGATAATCTGTGAGGAGGTCATTTCCACGGCATTGATGTCGAAGCGGCGGTCGATATACACCCTCAGGATATCGGTCAAGCCTGTGAAGTACTCCTTCTCTTGCCCCCGTTGCCACAACTGGGCGGCCTTGAGGTTCTGCAGGTTGATCATCGCCTCCTCATAGGGTGGCAATCGTTTCTTGAGGGGTTTCAACGGGTTGATGCCCTTCTTGTAATACTTGTGATAGGCCCAGATGCCGCCACCGATGAGCAGCAGACCCAGCAACCACAGCCACCAGTAGTCGGGCAGCCAGTCCAGGAGATTGAAGGGCACGCCCTCGACGGGTTTGATGTCGTGGATGTCCTTCATCTTGCTCACGTCGACAGGCAGCACCTTGAGGGTGAGTTGGTTGCAATAGGCCGTATCGCCGTTCACCACATAGGGGATGGGCTTGATGATCCACATGCCCGAGTCAAAGCTCTGGATAATGAGGTCACGGTCGATCTGTATGCGGTTGTTGCCCAGGTCGGTCGTGTCGGCAGCAGGACGCTCGGCAATCTCGACCATGGCGTTGAGCGTGTCAAGCTGCTCGCCGGGAAAGAAGCCGCGCGCTCCCTTGTCCTGGGTGATTTCCAGATGCAGGGCCGTGGTTTTGCCCATGAGCAGGGTAGCACTGTCGAGTCGAGCCTTGAAAGTGACATTTCCGCTCCATGCGGTAGCAGCAGCCATCAGCACCACGGCAGTCATCACGATATGTCTCACATGTTGTGACATTTTCTTTTTCTTAGTTTTTTATCAGGTCTTTTAGCTCCTCACTCCCCGGTTCTTGAACAGGCCCATCAGGGCGGTGACATAGTCCTCGTCGGTAGCAACACTGGCCAGGTCCACGTTGCACCGCTGCAGGGTGCCGTTGACCGCCTGCTGCTGGTTGTACCACCAGCGGCTGTAGGCATCTCGCACGCGCTTGCTGC
>CAMJZI010000104.1 GCA_946410185.1 uncultured Porphyromonadaceae bacterium | reverse complement strand
ATGGGGTCGGCAGCGCTTGCTGATAACGCGAATACCAGCAACAGCATGAAGAGAAATGATTTTTTTTTCATAACATCTGGGTTTTAAAGTGCCTCCTCTCATCCCTCAAATTCGGCAGTAATTAAATTAAATTAAATTAGGAGATAACAAAAGCGCAGGGACGTTGTTTGTCTGTTCACTCCCATTGAGGCATCGCCAAACGCCCTTGCACCGCGAACAGTCATCCCCCACGCTTGGCCTATGGTCAAGCCCCCACCCCAATGGTCGGGGGATAAAACCAATCAACCAACGACGGAGCGTTATCGACTGTCATTGGCCCGTGCAAAATTTTGGAGAAATATCGATGGGGAGCCAAAAACAAAACGCTTTCGTCTTGTTAACAATATGTCCTGGCGCCCATTCATCCCCGGGGTAAATTCCATCCTGATGGACGCTCCCTGCAAATGTAGTACAAATAAACGTAATGGCCAAATGTATTTGTCATTTATTGGCCTTTGCCCCCCCAAAAAATCATTTATTTGTATGTTTATTTGCTTTTATTTTCGGCTTGAATTATCTTTGCCTGACGTCGATGATAGGCGGCGCCTCAACAAAATCACATTAAAATTTGCGTTTGTGTGCAACTTGCACTATCTTTGCCTTCTTCAAATTGAATATTTGGACCTATGGCAAAAACGTGCATCACATTGTGGATGCTGGTGTGGACCGCACTGGCGGTCTCATCCCAGCCCACACAACAGGCGACTGAATGGGAGTGGTACCTCGACGAGGTGGTGAACGACACCTTTGTGGGGCGCAACTACTTTGAATACTACTACACGCCCAGTGCCGCCGACATGGCGCAGCAGCGCTCCCGTGGCGAGGTCACCTATTTCCTGAATACCCCCGAAGGACTGAATGGCAAGAAGGTGCGCGACATGATCGACCAGCTCATGGCCAGCTATGACGACATCAAGGCCATGTGCAACTGGCAGACGACCAGCACCACCTATTGGAAGGAATACCGTTTTGACAACAACAAGTTCCGTTTCAGCATTAAACGCAAGGTGCTGGACGACGGCACCTATTATGTGAGCGCTACCGAGACGGCAGGACACTACAAGTCGTTGAAAAACAAGTCTAAAGAGGAAATATCAGCCTCTGAACCCGTTGCCGAAACGCCAGCCGATAAGCCCGTGAAACGCGCCACGCATGATCGCCGCGCAATCACCCAGCAGGATGTCGAGGCCGCCGAGGCCGAGGTTCAAGAGGCCGATAGCAGCGACGAGGCGGCTATTCAGGCAGCAGCAACTCCGGTGGTGAGTGCCCGAGAGCGCCGCCAGGCCGAGCGTGAGCGTGAGGAGGCATTAAAGCAAGAAGAGCGCCAGGCCAAGCAGCGTGCACGTGAGGAGCAGCGCGCCCAGGAGAAGGCACAAAAGGAAGCCGACCGACAGCGCAAGGCCGAGGAAAAGAAACAGAAAGAAGAGCAAAAGCGCCTCAAGAGGGAGGAGGACAAGCGCCAGCGCGAGCAGGCCCGGCAGGAACGTGAACAAGCCCGCAAGGAGCAGGAAGCCGCCCGCGAGCGAGCGCAAAGCAAGTACCATGTCGAGGATGTGGCCCTGTGGCTGAGCGAGAAGTATGGCTTCACCCAAACGGCAGGCGACGACACCTCCTGCACTATGTACTCGCTGGCGGTGCAGGATACCGAGATGGCCAAACTCGCCATCAAGAACGCCCTCAAGGGAAGCGATGCCCGCATGGCTGTGCCCTGGCGGCTGAATAGCGACACCCAGGCCATCGAGACGGGATACACCGTCGATGGCCATGTGCTGGTGTTCACCATCGGCAAGAATAGCGACGGCAACATCTCCCTGACCATCACCGAGGTGAGCGCCGAGGCCTTCAAGGCCTTCAAGCAGGGCATGGGAAACGAGTAGAACATAGGATAATAACCAATAAATTATATAATGAGATGAAAAAGGTATTTCTATTATTGACATTGACGATCACAGTGATGTCGATGGGTTGCAAGCCCAAGGACCACCATGCCACCCCAGTGGGCAACGACTTTGTCGTGCCCGAGGTGGCCGACGTGGTGCTCTATCAGGTCAACCCGCGAGTGTTTGCTCCGTCCAACTCTTTCCAGGCCATCATCGGTCGACTCGACTCCATCGAGGACCTGGGCGTTAACATGCTGTGGATCATGCCCATCTATCCCATTGGAGAGGAAAAAAGCAAGAACTCCCCTTACTCGGTGCGCGATTACAAGGCCGTGGCTCCCGAATACGGAACCGTTGACGACCTGCGCATGCTGGTCGAGTCGTGCCATGAGCGCGGCATGGGCGTCATCCTCGACTGGGTTGCCAATCACACCGCGTGGGACAACGATTGGGTCAAGCAGCATCCCGACTGGTACACCCACGACTCGACGGGTAATATCATCTTCCCTCCCGGCACCGACTGGACCGATGTCGCCGACTTGAATTATGACAACAAGGACATGCGCGCGGCCATGATCGACGCCATGCGCTATTGGGTTGACAGCGTCGGGGTGGACGGATTCCGCTGCGACGTGGCCGACCAGGTGCCGGTAGACTTCTGGACTGATTGCATCAATACCCTGCGTGCTGCAGCCAAGCCCCGCAACCTCATCATGCTTGCCGAGGGTGCCAATCCCGACAACTTCAAGGCTGGCTTCGACCTCAATTATGCATGGGAGTTCATGGGCGCCATTGCCCAGGTGATGAAGGGTGAGGCCCGTGTGAACAAACTCGTCAGCGTTGACAAGAACGAATACAAGGACCTGCCGCCCGGCAAATTCAAACTCCGCTTTACCACCAACCATGACGAGTCCACCAAGGAGACCCCCGTCAAGCTCTATGGCGGCAAGGAGGCCTCGATGGCGGCGTTTGTGGCCACGACCATGCTGCATGGCGGCATGCTGGTCTATGGCTCGCAAGAGGTGGGTTATCCCGAGCCTATCAATTTCTTCAAGTACGTCCCGGTCAACTGGGATGCCAATCCCGGCATGCGCGACGAGTACAAGAAACTCATCACCGTTTACAATGATCACCCGGCCTTGCGCTCGAGCGGACAGGTCGTCACCTATGACGACGACGAGAACAATGTGCTGTGTGTTGACCGCGTCCTGAACAACGACAATGTGCTCGTGTTTGTCAACGTGCGCGATATCGCCTGCAGCACCGAGGTGCCTGTCATGTGGAGCAACCAGACGGTCGACAACCTGATGACTGGCGGGCAGATGCAACTGGGCCGCCGCATCACCTTGAAGCCTTACCAGTACCTGTTGCTATGCAAGCCCAAATGAGTCCATTCGCCATTCTCTGCGGCGTTCTCGCCCGTGTCGCGGCGACGACGTGACGCAGAGGCGGCGACCATGTTTTATGCGGGGTTTATAGTGCCATCGGTGGTGCCTATGAGCCCCGTTTTGTTTCGCCCTTAAAAGATAAAAAAGGGGATAAGAATATTAAATAATGTTAACGGAATGAAATTTCTTGCTTCAAAATTATGTTTAATAACATATTTAGCACTACCTTTGCAGTCGATTTTTCATCATAGGCTAAGAAATGATGCCGTGAGGCATGGGTTTTTTGGTTAAAAGGTTAAGATTTAGTTTTAAGGTTTATGTTAATGGTATTAGAGGTTAATTAGAT
>CAMJZI010000103.1 GCA_946410185.1 uncultured Porphyromonadaceae bacterium | reverse complement strand
GATAGTAGCGCGGTAGATGTAAATGCCGCCAGGCACACGCGTGCCACCGTTGTCCAGCATATTCCAAGTAACAGGTGTGGCGTTATCCCCCGAGGGCGTACTCTGCCACAGGCAGCGCCCCATCAGGTCATACACCTCGATGGTCACGCTCTCCCCGTAACCCAGACGATCATGTTGCACATAGAAGGTCATTTCCGAGCCGTCGAACGCACAGTAGATATCGAGATCCCCGGGGGCGGTGATCTCGGGTACAGCCCCAGTGCTGACGTTGAAGGTAATGGTCTTCACACTCTGGTTGTTGTACACGTCCCACACGTTCAAGGTCAAGTAGTGCTTGCCCTCGGGCAGGTCGTTCAACTGGTAGCTGATGGCCCCTAGCGTTCCCTGCTGGGTCGGCATGGGGGTATAGTAATTCACCAGGTCTCTGTAGATGGTGGTGCCGTCGAGCACTAGCACCATGCAGGGCTCACTGCCTGCCGGTGACAGATTCACTCCGCTCTCATCGGCAACGGTCGCCAGCAGCACCGGTGACGCGTTGACGTTGCCGCCGTCGATGAAGTTTTCGTCATTCAAGACCATCGTGATGATGTCGGGGCCAATGGTGTCGGCCACCTGCTTGAAGATGTAGAAATCGCTGCTGGAACCCCTTGCCTCGAGCGAGTCACGACTGTCGTAGGCGTACAGGTTGATCAACGCAGGGAGAACATTGTCAGGCTCACCGTTGACAGTGTCAGGAATAATGACATGGACCGTGAACTCGCCGTTCACCACGGTATCTGAGATGACGGTGAGGCGGTTGGACCAATCCTCATAGGTGACTTGCTTGCCACTATTGCCATAGCCGTGGGTGGTGATCGACTGTTCAGGGCCAAACAGCGTCGAGACCACAACGCCATTGAAATCGGTAGCTACTCTACCATCCAGCCCGATAATCTTGCCGCTAAACTCTACAGAGTCATGCGCCCAGAACACCAACGGCTCATAGCCTTCATCGTCAACTGCTTGGCCATTGATGCTCTCGATGCGGGCCGTCAAGGGGGCATAGGCCAGCCTCATGGCCGGGTCGCCGAATACAATGTAGCGGCGCTTATTGTCACCATAAGCATTAACATTGTTCTTGGCCGTCTTGATGATATCTCCGATGCGCATAGGGCGACCACTCTCATCGCCGGCAAAGATGTGGCTCGCCATAGCCTGGTCCAACAGGCCATTTTCGTAAAGATAGGTTATCCTAGCGGAACCGATGGCTGCTATGACGCCGCCGTCGGGCTTAATCAACATGTGTTCGCCGCTTGATACCGAATCGTTATCGAAGCGGAAGAAATCGGCAGTAGCGGCATACAGAACAGGCAAATGGCTGTAATTCATCAGACTATCGACATCTGACCGTGACAGCAGCCCCTCGTTAGTCCACCTTTGAGTACTAGAGCATCCGATATAATTCCACCAGAGGGTGCCCTCGTTCAACGAGTTGAACATCTTGGCTCGTGCATCGGGATAGGTGCGCTTCCCATCCACGCCCACGGCGTCAAAAGCGTCGATGTACACATAGTCACAAACCATGTTCTCGCCGCCGTGGTCGCGGATGGTGTTGATCATGCTATTGGATTGCTCCATGTGGGCACCAGTGTCCTCGTCGTCGGCTACAAACATCATCCGGTTCTTCCAGGAGCCGTAGTCGGGCCTGGTGATGTAGTTCTCCAGCTTGTCCACCACCGTGCGTGCCTCGTCCTGGTTTCTGAAGATCATGCGTCCCACAGCGATGTTCATCTTGTCATTATTATCGATGCTGCTGCCATCGTCCAGCACCGCGAAGTAGTCGTCGGTGGTGAAGGAGTTTTCTTCGGTGTTACTCGCCTCGCTCTGCCAGGTGAGCAGCTTGTGGTTATCGAGGAAACCCGTATCGGTGCCTATCATGCGGTTGTCGTAGCTGCCGCTGCCAAACAGCAGCAGGTACTGCAGCCGGTGGCCGTCCTCGCTCTCACCGCGATCATAGAACATCTTGCACAGCCGGCGATAGGCCATCGCGTCCCGGGTGCCGCTTGAGAACTCGTTGAACACCTGCTCGTGGTCCAGAACCAACACGTTGTAGTGGTCATATCGCTCGTGCAGCTCGGCTACCCGCTGTGCCTGCTCCAGATAGGCAGCAGGAGCGAGGATGATCATGTCGGGAGTCGCCTGGGCGTGGATGTTCTGGTTGGGGACTTCGCCCACGAGTTCGGGATGGAAATAGCCGGTAGCCGACTCGTCGAAGGCGATGAACTCGCGGCGCCCGGTCGTGCTGGGACTGAACGCGGCAATGTTGTCGGTCATGGTTATATTCTGCTGCACCGGGGACGAGGGCACGGTGACGTCCCACACTCTGGTGGAACCCGCACATCCCGTCAGCCGGTAAGTGGTGTCGCGGCTCGCCTTGTCGAGGCCGAAGGCCAAGCAACCGTCTCTCATTGCCAAGTGTCGCTCATAGTTGACGGTGATGAAGTCCAGGCGAGCCTCATGCACCGTACCTGTGCAGGAAAAATTGACCTTGAACCTCAGTTGATCGGTTCCATCAAGAGTGAACTGCTTGACCGATTTTGCCAGGTAGTAATGTGTATAATTATTATTGTAGTGATTGTGGATGACATCGGCATCGGTCCGTGTAAGTTGGTTGTCGTTGTACCAGTAGTCTAGGTAACCGTTAGCGTCTGACGTTTTGGCGGCAAATACGGGATAGACACTGACTGTGGAGCCCTCAACCAGACCGTTCAGGTCAAACTGGAACATCTGTTTGATGTTGTTGCCAAAACTCTCGCCCAGGTAGTTGCGCCCCGTGTGACCAGGATTGATGATCTCCTTCTCATGGTAGAGGCGTTCGATGTAGCTACTCTTTATCGGCCCCGTGGGGCTGTTGTCGGCCAGGGTAATGTCAATATCGTCGTAACGGGCGTTGTTGGTGACCAGGTAACAGCCTGTGTTGGCATAGGGGTGCTGCACCTGCACATAAGGAAAGATCTGGTTTAGTCGTCGCCAGGTAGTGGGACCCTGGGCGTAAAACAGGATGCGGTCGCCAGAGCGCATAACGGGCACCTGCGGCAGGTCATCGGAGTAGTTGTCACTCAGCATGACTTCGCTGAGCGGCGCACCACCATAGCCGAACACATGGATCTGGGACAGGTCGCTGCCCAGGCCCCAACTGAGGATGTCGTCGGCCGTGATCTGATAGATGCCGCTCTCCTGGACGGCGATCTTGACCCATTGGCCCTCAGCAAGTTTGCTGGTGGGAGCGTAGTATTGCTTGTCCAGTGCTTCAGCACTGCTGGCGGTCATCGCTAGTACAGCAAGGCACGCCATCAAACGAATGTAGTAGTATCTCATCATATTATTCATCATTTTAGATGTTTGACCTCATATGAACTTCTCCATGGAAAACACGTTCTACTCTTGCAGTTAAATTCTTTTGCAAATGTAGGTACTGTGATTGTAACGACCAACAATTTTGGGGATACAATTCCCCGAATCATCCATTTTTGCCCCAAAATTGTCTAATTATTTTACATTTCACCATCAGTGCTGTCGCTGCGATTTCGTGGGGTGGTGCAGTTTATATATTAGGTGGTGTGTCATCATTCACTCGCTTGTTTTTAAATCGGCCTAACGGCCGAGAAATTAAATAAAATTTG
>CAMJZI010000102.1 GCA_946410185.1 uncultured Porphyromonadaceae bacterium | reverse complement strand
TTGCGGCTATCAAGAATCGAGGCCATGTTCATATAGACATACGCCAGATTATTGTTAAAACCATATTGCCTTGACAGCTCCATTGAGCGTTTTACGTTCTCATAGGCCTTCTGATAGTCATAGTAGTAAGCCGCATAGATGTAGCCGATATTGTTAAGTGCCCTGGCAATATGATACATCTCCTTGCTGTCCAAATCATTACGCTGGGCACGACCTGCAACAATACTATAGCACACTATCGCACTGTCGGCCCAACCCTTGTTCTGCAAGAAGTCCTGGCCACGGAGCATTAATTCTCCAGTGGTCAATCGGTCCAAACGATTATGCTGGTTAACGTTATAGGCATGGGCACCTTGGGCGCTAACCGAAACCAAGAGAGTTAACAGTATGGCAAATAGTTGCTTCATGTTTTGCTTGACTATCGAGTGTTACATAAGAATTACATGAGCGGTTATACGCTCAACTTAATCATTGTGGTTCAATATAACAACCTATTTATGTTACAAAGATAATTATTTAATGTAAGAACAGCATGAAGTCAAGAGAGAATCCTCTTAAATTAATGGTTTTTAATAGGTTGAACGTCTGTATGTTCTTATCAGTAAAGTATTGTCAATCTATAGTTGGGGGGATGTTTTGGGAGACGCAAACGTGGCAGCTATCAGGCGCACAGAAAACCAAAACCCGCTGAATTCCAGCGGGTTTTTTGAGTGTTGACTTGGGGCCTGAAATAAAAATGGATTGATAGCGCTTGATAGTCGATTATCCCGAACACGCGTTAATAATCGTTTGAATTGGTCGTGGTTTTGTAACCCAATTGATTAAGTTCTTCCTTGGAGCGCTCCTTGCAGTATAGCCCAACGGGCTGGACGTCGCACTCATGATCACCCTTGACGGTAACACGCACGATGAGGTCGCCACCGTTGGGGTGATCGACAAAGTTCATCGACGGCATGGTGATGTGGCGCACGCCGCCAAACATGCGGTCGTCCCACGCGTGCACGTGGCCGCAGAACATGATGGTCGTCTTCCAGTCGGCCAGCTTGTCGAGCAGGTAATACAGCTCCTCGCGGCAGTAGGTCGAGGCAAACTCGGTGTAGCTGGGGCGGAAGATGTTGGTGTGAGTGAACACAAACGTGTTGCGGATATCCTTCTTGTCGCGCTGGAACACGCCGTTGTCGATCTCCTCAATCTGGAAGTTGCCCAGGGTGCCGTTGGCCGAGTCCAGGAAGATGAAGCGGTCAAATGCGTTGCCCACCTTCACAGTGAACTCATAGAACGAGGTCTTAAACAGGTTGCAGAACAGTGCCCAGCCGTTGTGGGTGATGTCATGGTTGCCCACCACGGGGTAAAACGGCACGCGGAAGTTCTGCCACGTGTCGGCGGCGCCCGTGCGCTTGTCGATATAGTAATTCATTTCTTCACCGGTGGCCTCATCGGTAACGGGTGTGGCATATTTTTCCATCCATTTCTCCTTGAACCACTCCAGGGCCATCCCGGTGTTATAGTAGTACTCTGCCTTGGTGTCGGCCAGGTCGCCCAGGTGGCAGTAGAACAGGTCGTCGTGTGCCATCCCAACTTCCAGCATCTCGCTCAGCCGCCCGGGATCAATGGTGATGTGGCTGTCGCTGCCCACCAGAAAGGAGTATTCCTTGACGGTATCGGCCAGCGTCTTGTCCATGGACACGTCGATATAGGAATAGTTGGTCAATGACTGCTTCACGCGGTCATCGACACTGGTATTGCCCATGAGCACGCCCTGTGGGCTTACCTTTTCACAGGAGGAAAACATAGCGCTTGTAATTGCTAAAACGCCGATAATGAGGCTATATGATATTGACTTTTTCATGATTATTTCCATCGATAAATTACACCTATTTTGCCTGTTGTCTCATATTTGCTGGCGAGCTGGCTCATCGAGCCGGCAGGACGGATGTTAAACTCGCCGAACAATTTGAATTTTGGATTGAATCTCCAGTAGAAGTCCAGTCCCCAGTTGATGTTCCAGTTCTCGTAGTAGAAGTCATCATAGTTGCGGAACAACAGGCCCAAGTTCCACTTGTTGGTGCGGGGACGCAGCGTGGCATGGGCGCCAAAGGTCAATGTAATGGGCTCGGTGTAGTGGTCTCCCATCATGTTATAGCCGATAAGTGATCCGCCCAGGGTGATGTCCCAATAGCCGCGCTCGAATCTCACAGACATGTTGCCCACGTTCTCGTTGGTGTTGAACATGTGGTAGTGGTTGAACAGGTACTCGGCCGAGGCAAACATGTGGAATGATTTGATCTTGAGGTGATACTCTCCCTTGGCCTTGAAGCTATACAACTGTTTGGTATACCGCAGGTTGGCTCCACCATCGATGCTCCAGTGGCTATTCAGGTAATGCTTGAAGTGCAGCGTGTTGCCAATGCAAGGTCCAGCGATGATGTTCTTGCCCGTGGTTAATGAGGCCGATACCTCGTTCTTGTTCTCGCCGTCGAACGTGTGCTCACCGCTATAATACTGCGCCAGAGCAGTGCTTGCAGCGAATAGGAGCATCACAGTGAGGATTAAACGTTGTAAATGATACATCTTGAAAAAAAATTGATGGTGTATGGTTTTCTTTTTTTCAGTGGTGCAAAATTATAATTTTTTTGTAATAAATACACCTGTAATGCTTCTAAAAAATGAGATTATAGAGAAATTATTGTACCTTTGTCCCGATAAATCGGTTAATTCTTAACACTATGATTATCTTGATGATTGACGTTAAATCCCTGTTAGTGCTGGCCGTAGTGACCATCATCCTTATCTCCTGTGCAAGAATCATCAGCAAGGGTGTCCATGGCGATAAACTGCTGCTCACACCCTATCCGTGCGTCAATGTTGAGGAGTTCCAGTCACTGATTGCCGACCCCAATGTGCAGTTACTTGACGTTCGCACACAGGAGGAATTTGATGAGGGGCACATCGCTGGCGCACTGTTGGTTGACGTGAACGACAGCGCCTTTGTCGAGAAGGCCATAGCCGTGCTCGACGTGAACCGTCACGTCGCTGTCTATTGCCGCAGTGGCCGCCGTAGCGCCCGAGCCGCCAGTTTGCTCACCGAGAATCACTTCAAGGTGACCAACCTCAATGGCGGGGTGATGGCATGGCAGGATGCGGGAAAAACCTTGATCAAGTGATGACTTCACGCAAGCATTATAACGTGGTGGCTGCCGTCATCGAGATGGATGGCAAGGTGTTGTGCATGCAGCGTGGCGTGACCCGTTACAGCTACACCAGCCACCTGTGGGAATTCCCTGGTGGCAAGATCGAGCCTGGCGAAACGCCGCAGCAGGCCCTGCATCGAGAACTGCTCGAGGAGATGGACCTGGATGTGGAGGTGCATGAGTTGCTCGCCACAGTGACCCATGATTACCCCGACTTCACAATTACCCTGACGGCCTATCGCTGCTGCGCGACGACCAGGTCGTTTATCATGCGTGAGCATGCGGCAAGTTGCTGGCTGTCATGGGACGAACTGCCCTCGCTGCAGTGGTGCGCCGCCGATGCCCGACTGGTCGCACTATTCCCCAAGCGATAGTATCATCGACCATACAACAAGGCTGGATAGCATGGTGCTGTCCAGCCTTGTCACGCATAATTGATGTGCGGATTATGCTTCGAGATCAATGTTGAACTGCTCGTGCCAGGGCAGACCCTGCTCGTTGAGCACAGCCAGGAAGGGATCGGGATCAAACTCCTCGACGTTGTGCACGCCGGGCTTCCTCCACAACCCCTTGAGGAACATCATCGCACCCGTCATGGCGGGCACGCCGGT
>CAMJZI010000101.1 GCA_946410185.1 uncultured Porphyromonadaceae bacterium | reverse complement strand
TGTTAAAATAACTCATTGATTTTCAAATATTTAAATTAATTATTAACTAAGTATTGTTCAATGATAAATGATTTATTATGACAAAAGGTTTACGAATTTTGTGGTGTGGAGTGCTGGCTGCGCTAGTGCTGACTTTGCCGGCATTGGCCCAGGCTCCACAAGGTAGCGACCCGTCGATTGGGTCGCAGAAGGGTCGGATTGCGTACACTCAATTGAGTCCTTTGCGTTTGGTTCCGGCACAAGTGAACAACCTGAAGGCTCCTAGCCGCGCTGCGGGCGAGGTGGTTGACGAGCATGGCATCATCATTCAGCCCGCCGAGGGTGAGTTGAAGACTTACGAGCGTACTGGCCAGGGAATGCTTGGTGAGGATTATGGTGACGGCATGTTCTTGTACTATGAGGCCCAGGACGGCACGATTGAGGTTGTGGAGTGCAGCGACGGAACGGTGTACTTCAAAGACCTCATCTACGGCTATCAGCGTGGCTATTGGGTGAAGGGCACAAAGGTCGGCAACGAGATTAAAGTCGCTGCCAATCAGCCTGTGTCTTATTCCGAGGATTACAATGCCTCTATCAATCTGCGTTGGGCTCACGGCATTGGTGACAGCACCATTGAGCCTGCCGACAGTCATGCCGACGGCTTTACCTTCACCATCGGCGACGATGGCAGCCTGACGCTAGAAGGCACGACAGAGTTCAAGATGGGGGCTGAGAACTACTTTATCGGCCTGTTTTGGAGTGACAACAATGAGTATGCCATCTACGGCGATGCCCTGACGGTGTATAAGCCCATTAACATCGTCACACAGGTAGATGTGCTCCCCTATGTCAACAACTTCACAACGATGGGCGACCAGCAGTCATTCACCATTGTCGATGGTAATGAAGACAACAGCACATGGTATCCATTTGACGGGAAATTCTCACACTTCGGCAGCTATGACTATGATGCCGACGACTGGTTGATCTCGCCCGCCATCAAGCTGGAGGCCGGCAAGAACTACTATGTGTCCATCGACACGTGGAAGAACACCGATGATGCCGAAAAGACCATCGAACTCAAGATGGGCACGAGCGCCTATCCCGCAGCGTTGACCCAGGATGCCATCGCTGCTGCAACAGTCGAGTCATTGGGTGCCGTCACGTTAGAGAACGATAGGCTTACCGTTGATGAGACTGGCTATTACTACTTTGGCATCCACGACATCAGTGTGGCCGGAGGCTATTCGTTATATGTTGATAACTTCGTCATTGAGGAAGGCGCTGCCAACAATGCCCCTGCTGCCATTACAGACTTGCAGGTGGTTCAGGATGCCGATGTGCTGAAGGCTACCGTCAGCCTCACCGCTCCTGTCAATGCCTTTGACGGCTCTGCACTGACAACGAACCTGACGAAGATTGAGGTGTTGCGCGACGGTGAGGTGGTGAACACTATGGAGGATATCGCCCCTGGTGCTGCCCTGCAGTTTGAGGATGAAGGCATGACCATCGGTAATCATACCTATACAGCCATTGCCTACAACGAGAACGGAAAAGGACAGAAGTCACCATCACTCACCCTGTTCTTCTTTGAGGCTCAGGATATTCCCTATACAGTTGACTTTACTGACCCGAGCGTGCTCAACGTGCTGAACATCATTGATGCCAATGGTGATGGCAATACATGGGAATGGAATGATTTTGAGAACGCGTTGATTTATCCTCCCGGCTACAATGACGATGCTGACGACTATCTGGTAGTGATGCCTGTTAGGGCTGAGGCCGGCAATAATTATAAAGTGACGTTTACGGCTCGCACCGGATATGCAGCAGAACGCTTTGAGATCCTGGCTGGTCGTCAGGGCACACCTGATGCCCTCACCATGACCGTTATACCTGCAACGGCGTTCCAGGCTGACGAAGCCACAGACTTTGAAGGCAGTTTCACGGCCGATGCAAGCGGACTGTATTTTGTCGCTATCCATTGCATCAGCGATATGTATTCTAATGACTTGTTCCCTGTCAAGCTGGTCATTGAGAAGGGTGCAGAGCCTACAGCTCCCGCCGCTGTCAGCGACCTGGCTGTTGCTGCAGGCGAGCAGGGTGCCAAACTGGCCGTGGTGACATTTACTGCACCGTCATTGGCCATCGATGGCACGGAATTAACTGAGAATCTGACGAAGATTGAGCTGCTGTGTGACGGCGTGGTTGTAGAAACCGTAGAGAATGTTGCGCCCGGAGCTGCTGTCGAGATAACCACCACAGTCGAGACCCCCAACTACTACACCTATCAAGTGCTGGCTTATAATGCCTCGGGCGTAGGTCTCCCGAGCGACAAGGTAAGAGTGTGGATCGGTCAGGACGCACCTGGCAACTTCTACGGTGTGCAGGCTGCTGACAACGGCACCAGCGTCGAGTTCAGCTGGGCTATGGTCACCGAGGGCGCCAATGGCTACTATCTGAATCCCGATGATGTGGAGTATCAGATCCTGGCCACTGAGTTCAATGGTTGGAGTTATGACTTTACCGATGTCCTTGGCAGCGTGAAGGGTGCTGACCACTATACCCTCCAGTACAACACCGACGAGGGCGAGCAACAGTTCACTACCTGGGGCGTCAAGCCTGTTAACGAGGCTGGTGAGGGCTATCCCTTAAGCGTGACGCTTCTCACAGGTGCACCCTACACTTTGCCCTTCGAGGAGAACTTTGCCGATGGCGATGTTTCCTACTTGTGGGAAAAGGACAGCAATGCGTCCCTGTATGTTGTGGACCAGGCATCGGACGATGACGGTTACGGTTTGGCCATGACCACAACGTGGTTTACGGGAGACTTCACTCTGTTATCAGGCAAGTTGGCATTGCAGAACGCAGCCAATCCCGTGCTCTATATCGACGTGAAGGGTAATGGCGTTGAGAAGCTTCAGATCAAGGGCGCCACACTTGCTGGCGATCCCGTCCTGTTGCAAGAGGTGGCGCTCAGCGATGAGTGGAACACCATAATTTTACCGCTCAACGATATTAAGGATGGTCGCTACTCGAGACTGGCCTTTACTGCATCGTTCGTTAATCCGTCGACCGAGGACTGGATGAGCGGCACCATCGTCACGTGGGGCGATGCCGTGTTCTTCGACAACATACGTATAGTTGATGAAAACAATAGTGGAATCGTTAGTGTGCAGAGTGACGAGGCTGCCACTCAGAACGGCATCTTCACGCTCGACGGCCGCCGCGTGAGCAACACTTCGGATCTTAAGGGCTTCTATATCGTTAACGGCAAGAAGATCTTCATCAAGTAAGAGCCACAAGAAGCTTATTATCAAAGGGAGGGAGAAGTCCACCGTGGCTTCTCCCTTTTTTTGGGGTGATGTGCTTTTACTCATCTCTGCCCTATAGCCATAACGTTTCATTCACAACAAGTCTTCTCCCCATCTTGGGAATTTTCCATCCTCAACGATGAGTTCATAGAAGGTGCGGGTCGAGAAGAAGGCGTCGGCAACGACAAGGTCGGTCAGCTTGAGCAGTTCCTTGCGGTAGCGCTTGATGACCGCTATATAGTGGTCCGCCAGCGTCTTGTTGCACTTCTTGAGTTCGAAGTTCCCCGGTGTCTGGTGGGCACGCAGCATCATGCAGTTGTGGGCGTCGATATCTATCAGCCCCAGCCCCATGATCTCAAGCCCGTGCTTGACGGCGCCCGCACATCCCGACCAGAAGCGACCGATATGCGGAGTCTTCTTGCCCGCCTTGCTGATGTAGCTGGGGTCGATGGCGATGGCCTTGCGACCCTCGGTGCCGAAGTAGCGCAGGGCAAGGGCGGCGTTGAAGCGCAGCCAGTTCAGGCTCTTCGAGCGCAGCCGCCCGAAGTTCTGGCGGTAGCACTGTTCGCAGTGCCTGCCGTAGCGGCCCATCTGGG
>CAMJZI010000100.1 GCA_946410185.1 uncultured Porphyromonadaceae bacterium | reverse complement strand
GTGTGCAAGTGCGACATCTACAAGCGCACGGTCAAGAAACGCAAGAACGCGCTTGGAATCTGGGAAGATGCCGAGGGCTACAAGATCACCTATAAGGGCTTCCCGATGGGCCATGGCGAGAAGTCGCTCACGTTGCTGCTGTGCAGCGGTCTGCCCCTCAACGACGACGAGATGCTGGCTATTCGCTGGCACATGGGCGCATGGGGTGTGAACCAGAACAGCTATGAGGACGTGCGCAACTACGATGCGGCTCGCAAGCTCTATCCCCTGGTGACCCTCATCCAGACCGCCGATGGCCTGGCTGCCAGCATCATGGAACGCTCGGGCGAGGAAATCGACGAGCTATGACGCGCATCAACATCCTGTTGTGTGACACGTTTCCCGGTCGGCTGCCCGATTTCATTCCCAACTACGAGTCACTGTTTATGGACCTGTTTGCCTCTATTGGTGAGCATGTTTCCTACAGGATTTTCCAGACTTGGCAAGGCGAATTGCCCTCAACCGTCAACCCTGACGAATTGTATCTCGTTCCTGGCAGCCTGGATTCGGCTTATGATGACAAACCGTGGATTGTCGCGCTGGTCAATTGGATTGAGCGCGCTTATTGCCACGGGGCCAAACTGATGGGTGTGTGCTTTGGTCATCAAGTGATAGCACGGGCGCTGGGCGGCGAAGTCAGGAAATATGACGGCGGTTTCGGCGCTGGCGTGAGGGAATCGAGGGTTATTGACGACGAGATGAAGCGCTTTTTCCCCGACGGGACGATGCGCCTGCTCTACAGCCACCACGACCAGGTAATATCCTTGCCGCAGGAGGCCGTCTTGTGCGCCACGAGCGATTTCTGCAAAAACGAGTCGTTCCGTATTGGCAACCAGGTGGTCACGTTCCAAGGTCATCCTGAGTTTACCGTCGCTTATAGCCGCCACCTGCTCTTAAACCACTGTGATGACATCGACTTGGAAGTCAGACAACAGGCCCTGCTCAGCCTTGACGAGAAGTCACCCATGGGACCCGCCGCAGCCCGTTTCGCCCTCAATCTGCTGAATATAATTCGGTAAGTTAGGAATAATTATAGAATAAATACTTGCATTTTAATATTTTTTCCAATATCTTTGCAGTGCGGATTCATTTTAGGCAGCAGTTGTACTCTTCTGCCTACCGCAATCCCCACGGATGAGTTTGACAAAAACAATTGATATTATTATTAACTGTTAAATTGATCTATTATGAAAAAAAAATCACCTCCATCTGTTGACCGCCCTAGTGGTGTGGTTAACGTGCGCGCTCGGTGCCAGCGCCGCCGACACTTATGACTTCACTGCTTCCAATCTGCAGTATGTTATCACCGGCACCAACACGGCCAAGGTCGTTGGTCACGTGATAGCATCGCCTTCCGGCGGTTATACTATCCACGGTACTGCTACCAATTCTGCGACGGGTACCGAATACCGTGTCACTGAGATTGGAAAGGGAGCTTTCCAGAATTGTGACAAGATCACCAGTATTGTCATTGGGGAGAATGTCGTGACAATCGGCGAGAATGCATTCGCGGGCTGCAGCGCCATGGCCAGGTTGACCATTCCTAACACGGTGACCAACATTGGTAGTTGTGCTTTTGAAGGTTGTACCTCCTTGACCGAAGTGGTTATCCCCAATTCAGTGACTTCTTTGGGCGGTTTGGTATTCTATAATTGTTCGGCGCTCACTTCTGTTGACCTAGGTGAGAACTGCCGTTTCAAAACTTCTAGTAGCTGGAGTTTGAACATCTTCAAGGGCTGTACCAGCTTGACGGACATCACCTGCCGCAGCGTCGAGGCATGGGAGTTCGATGAGCCGATGTTTGATGAGAGCACCTACACTACTGCCACGCTGTATGTGCCTACGTCCTCTGTTGCTGCCTACAGGCCACCAATTACTGGAACAAGTTCACAAATGTAGTGGGATTCTCCGATGAATCGGGTGAAGCGTTGAATAGTGCACTCAACATCGAGGGCGGCACCATCAACTTCGCTTCTAATGCCCCCTATGCCTGGAAGGTGATGGAAGAGGGCGACCGCACCTATGCCCAATCGAGCAATGCCGGCGTGGCCAGCAGTTCATCGGTATTGACTGCCACAGTGACATTGAGCAGTCCCATGACGCTCTTCTTTGATTTCAAGGCTTGGGGCGAGGGCTCAAACACAGCTTATGACAAGTGTGAGTTCCTCGTCGATGGCGTGAGCCAGTTTGCTTACGGCGCCCGTAGGAACGATTGGGAGACCTATTCCGTGCGTTTGACAGCGGGTACCCACACGCTCACGTGGCAATATACCAAGGACAACAGCGTCAACCCCACGGGTGACTACTTTGCCGTGGACAATGTCTGTTTGGGTGCCGACCTCAGTACAGCCGTCAGCGACGGCGCCTTGACTGTCACGTCCATCGGCGCCTATCCATGGATCGAGGTGACCGAGGGCGGCCGCACCTATGCCATGTCGGGCAATGCCGGTGTGGCCAGCAGCACGTCTGAGATGACCACGATCGTTAAGGTTACCCTTTTGTCCAGACTCTCCTTTGATTTCAAGGCCTGGGGCGAGGGCACGAGTACTTTCTGGGACAAGTGTGAGTTCCTCGTCGATGGCGTGAGCCAGTTTGCTTACGGCGCGCGTCAGAACGACTGGGAGACCTATACGATGGAAGTAACGCCCGGCACCCACACGCTCACGTGGCAATATACCAAGGACAACAGCGTCAACCCCACGGGTGACTACTTTGCCGTGGACAATCTCACCATTCACAGTATCGAGAAGCGAGGAGATGTGAATGCCGATGGCAGCGTGAACATCAGGGACGTGACGGCCCTGATCGACTACCTGCTGAGCGGAAATGCCTCGGCTATCATTCTCACCAATGCTAACTGTAATCAGGATGGCGGCGTGAACATCAGCGACGTGACCACCCTGATCGACTACCTGTTGAGTGGCAGTTGGCCCGGGAATTCTTTCACCATCGGTGGTGTGACCTTCAAGATGGTGCCTGTTACCGGTGGCACCTTCACAATGGGATTTACTGGAGAAAACCCCGATACCGATGAACAGGACGCCTTGCCCGCTCACCAAGTGACGCTGTCTTCATTCAGCATCGGTGAGACCGAGGTGACACAGGCATTGTGGGAGGCTGTGATGGGCAGCAACCCGAGTAACTACACCGGTGATACAAGCAGGCCCGTGGAGAGTGTCTCCTGGAACGACTGTCAACAGTTCATCACCCAACTGAACCAGATGACGGGCATGGCTTTCCGCTTGCCCACCGAGGCCGAATGGGAGTTCGCCGCCCGTGGTGGCAATTTGAGCCATGGATACATGTATGCCGGCAGCGACACTCCTGGCAATGTGGCATGGTGTAACAGTTCAGTTAGTACCACTCAACCCGTGGGGCAGAAGGCGCCCAACGAGTTGGGCCTGTATGACATGAGCGGTAATGTCTGGGAATGGTGCAACGATTATTATGGAGCGTACAGCGCCGAAGCCCAGACCAACCCGACGGGCCCTGCATCAGGCGAGGAGCGAGCCTTCCGTGGTGGAGCATTTTTCAATTCTGAAGGCGGCCATCGTGTTTGGTTCCGTAACCATACTACTGCTGACCATACTGCCGATGGCTTAGGCTTCCGCCTAGCCCTCTAGTTCTTCCCTTAAAGATTAACCGGTTTCCGGTGGCAGGAAACGCGCGAGGCACCAGCCCGCCGATGCCCGCCACCGGAAACCCTTTCTCTTGCATATCGTTTCCCGTAAATTTGTTTTTGTGGTCGGTTTGCACTACCTTTGCAGTCCGAAAATAAATACAATAGCAATATGTCAAGAAATGAGAAGGAACTCGAGGACGTGACGTTGCTGGGCAACCAGGGCACGACCTATGAGTTTGACTACCGCCCCGATG
>CAMJZI010000099.1 GCA_946410185.1 uncultured Porphyromonadaceae bacterium | reverse complement strand
GTTCCACACGAGACCAGCCCAAGTTCCAATGTTCTCTACGTTCATAAAATTAAACTTTTAATAAAACCTTTAATAAACAATCAATATAAGTAATACTAAAACTGTGACAAAGGTAATCGTTTTTTGAGAACCGACACAAGAATTCATGCAAAAAGTCATGCAAACAGCCAAAAACAGTTATGCAATCCGTTGCATAGAGCGGTTAACTAAAAACCTCCGCCCAGCAGGCGGTATAAGTCGAGTGTGCCGGCAAAGTCGGCGCGCTGACCGTCGGTGAGCATCTTCACATGATGGATACCTCGTGTGCTTAGCAACTTGAGGGCAACCCAGTTGCTATGGGCCAGGGCATACACCAGATCCTTGTGCATGGTCTTCATCACCTCGTCACAGGTCTCACTATACAGTTTGTCATCCAGGACTTCGCGATGGGTGCTGGCCGGATAGAACGGGTAATCATAGCCATCGATGGTAAATATCATCTGGTCAAAGTCGAGCGGGTCGTCGGCGCAATACTGGACACACAGGCGCAATGGACCAGGCAAACTGTCGGCCTCGGGCATGGCGAAGGCAAAATAGACTTCGTTGCTGGTTTTCTCTCGAGAGACATACTTGGAGTAGCAGTCGCCGGTATCGTCCACTTTAAAGCCCGGTGCCAACTGTTCGAGAGTGGTGGTGACGGGCAGGTCACGCCACGTCATGCGTCTGTATCCATACTCGGTAATCGAGTAGTCAATACTGAGCAGCGAGTCCAGGGCTGTCTGCTCGGCCGAGGACTTGCTGGTGTGGTTCTGGTATGACGGCAGGCGATGTCCTTCCACAGCGGTGCTGTCGATGAGGGCATCGGGTGGAATGTCCACGGTGCCCCACACCTCGTCGCTGGTATCCCAGGGGTCGGCTTTGGGCTCGGCCTTGCGCGAGAGTTGCTCTCGCAGCTTTTTCATAGCCTTGGCCCGCTCGCGCTCGGGATGCAGGCGGCGTATTCCCCGCTGGATGCTCGGGTCCTTGTCATCGTCATCGGGCACCGATGACGCCAATCCCACAGGAATTGCCAGCAGTGCGGTCAACACGAGCAACAAGAGTCTTTTCATTCTCATTTTTATGAATATTGAAACTTATTAACGATTATAGCATCGACAATAACAATAGCTGGGCCTCGAGGGTGGCACGGGTGATAACGCGGTCGCGGTCGCCGGGCAGTTGCTTGACCTGTGCCCTGACACTGTTGCCACACTTGGCTGCCATCCACACGGTACCCACGGGCTTATCGGGCGTTCCGCCGCCAGGGCCGGCAATGCCGCTTGTCGCAATGGCGCAGTCGGTGCCCAGAGCACGGCATGCCCCCTCGACCATCTGGCGCACGACGGGTTCGCTCACCACTCCGTGGTCAATGATATCCTGCTCATTCACGCCGAGCAGCGACATCTTCACCTCATTGGCATAACTCACAACCGAGCCCTTGAAATAGTCGCTGCTGCCTGCTATGCTGGTAATCTCATGGGCGATGTTACCGCCGGTGCAGCTCTCGGCTGTGGAGAGAGTCAATCCACGCTCACGCAAGCGTTCACCCAGAATTTCGGGCAGACGCTTGTCACCGTCGGCGATGATGTGGCCACCCAACAGCTCGTGCAGTTGCTTGGACAGGTGGTCCATGTCGTCGTTGATCTGGCGGGCATCAGTCGAGGAGCCTGTCAGCCTCAAGCGGATGATGCCACCCTCGGGCAGATAGGCCAGATGGATGCCGTGAGGCAGCGCGCGCTCAAACTCATCCAGCTGCATCGCCAGAGTCGACTCGATGATGCCTGTGACGACAAAGGTGCGGAACTCGATATCCTCGCCATCGTTAAAACGGGCCAGCAACTGGGGTATCACGGCACGTTCCATCATTCCCTGCAACTCAAAGGGCACGCCGGGCATGCTCACCAGCACCTTGCCGTCGCGCTCAAACCACATCAGGGGGGCTGTGCCCACCTCATTCTGGATGACGCGACACGACGAGGGCACCATCGCCTGCAGGCGGGTGTACTCGTTGAGCTTGAGGTGGCGGCGCTCCATCACCTGGCGCACGTTGGCCTCGACCGCCTCGTCGAGCACCATCTCACCGCCAAAGTAGCGGCACAACGTGGGTTTGGTGATGTCGTCCTTGGTCGGTCCCAGGCCGCCCGTCATCAGCACGACGTCGGTTTGAGCAAAGGCTCGGTCAATGGCCAATTCTATCTGCTGTGCATCGTCGGGGACAACCTGAACGGTGTTCACGTCCCAGCCGCGGGGCGTCATGTGGCGGGCAATCCAACCTGAATTGGTGTCGGTGACCTGTCCGATGAGGAGTTCATCACCGATGGCAATAATGCTGTATTTCACTTTTTTAGTTTTTAGTTTTTAGTTTTAAGTTTTTAGTACAGTATGTTTCGCCTAGGGTTAGGCGGACGCCAACTGTTAACTATTCACTGTTAACTATTAATTATTTACTGCTATCTGTTTGGCGGGCCAGCCGTAGTCCTGATAGTACTTGACGGACAGTTTGTTGTCCTTCACATACTTGGCAATGAAGATTGCACGGACCTGCTCACGGGCTTCCTGGTCGCTGTTGATGCTGTGGAAGGCCTCGTACATGTCGCCAAAGATGCGCTTGGCACTCGGCAAGAAGTTGCTGCCGTCCTCCACCTGCTCAAACGAGATGACCTCAAACTCGCCCTTCTCGTTCTTCTTGAGGCACATCTTGCCCGGATGGTCACCGCCTGACACAGTCTTCAGCGTATCACCAACCACATTGAAATTGAAAACCCAGAAGTCGCCCAACACCACAACGCTGTCGACAACGCTGTCGGTGGTCCATTGGTCACAGGCGACGACTGTGGGACAAGGGATGCACAACTCACCTGGAGCATATTGCGAGCCGATGGACTCAGCCAGATACTTATTCATGGCTGCATAGAACTCAGGGCTTTTCTCTATCTCGGCCATAAAAGCTTTATCCGATTCCTCTCTGGTGATCGGAGCAACGGATTTCCCATTATTCACACACGCCATGCTACAGCACATAAAGATGGCGGCCAGCGCCCACAATTTCATCTTCTTCATAGTCCTCATTGATTATTTTTGTAATAGCTGCGCAAATTTACTTCGAATTCCCGAAATTGGATGTATATTTGTGGTAAGAAATAGATTTCGATTATGGCTGAGACGTTATTGTGGTTGATTGTGGCGTTTGTGACGCTGGATTTTGTGGTGAGCAGTGTGCTGTCATGGCTGAACACGCGATGGATGACGCATCCCGTGCCTACGGAACTGGAGGGGCTGTACGACGAGGAGAAGTACCGCCGCCAACAGGACTACATGCGTACCAACAAGCGCGTGTCGCTCGTGGCACGCTGCGTGTCGTTTGGCCTGACGTTGGCCATTCTGGGCTTCGGGCTGCTGGGGTGGCTCGACAACCTGTGCAAAGGGTGGACCGATGTGCCGGTGCTGCAAGTCATCCTGTTCCTGGTCATCTACAACCTGTTCAACACGGTCATCGGTTTGCCGTTCAGCTACTACTCGACGTTTGTCATCGAGGAGCGCTTCGGGTTCAACCGCACGACGCACAAGACCTTTTGGCTCGATGCGGTGAAGTCCTTCACTGTCTCTACCGTGATCAGTGCCGTGTTGCTGGGTGTTGTTTATTGGCTGTACCAGACCTTCGGCCAGCAGTTCTGGATTTGGGCCACGCTGGTCGTTGCCGTGTTCATCGTGTTCTTCTCGATGTTCTACAGCAACTTGATCGTGCCCTTGTTTAACAAGCAGACGCCCCTGCCCGAGGGCGAGTTGCGCGATGCTATCACAGCTGCTGTTGAGAGTTTCGGCTCACGATTCAAGGACATCTACATCATCGACGGCAGCAAGCACTCGACCAAGGCCAACGCCTACTTTACCGGTTTCGGTCCCAAGAAGCGCATCGTGCTCTATGACACCCTGC
>CAMJZI010000098.1 GCA_946410185.1 uncultured Porphyromonadaceae bacterium | reverse complement strand
CATCGCCCAGATGGATCAAGCCGAGTTCAGCCGACTCTTCAGCCACAGTGCCGTCAAGCGCGCCAAACTCGCTGGCCTGCAACGCAACCTCAAGGCCGGTTCTCTGCCGTCCGATTGAGATCGAGGCGATGTCCTGATGGTTTAGGCGTGGAAAATCTAACATCAAGACCATCAAATCTCCTGATCATTCATGTGTGACAGGGGGACGGTTCTTCTGTCACTGAAAAGTTAAGATCGTTATGACACGCTCGAACAACAACTACCGCACTGCATTGGTTGCGCCGACGGCTAGCGACAGTATCCGTGAGGCGCATTCTTATGAGTATGACAATAATGGCAACATTGTTTACGTTAATACATTAAGATTGAAGCCTGACATGACCGTGCAGCCCGATACTGTGCAGCGTGCCCGCGAGGAGCATTTCCGCTGGGACGAGGGGAACCGTCTAGCGGCTCTCTCGCAGAACGGCTATGTGTCGCACTACTGGTACGACGCCGACGGCGAGCGTGACAAAAGAACCGTCCCCGATTGTCACTCATAGCCGCGAGCCAATGGTTGATTGGCCTTTATCTTTGCGTGAGACAAATCAATGTGTTTATTTCCGCCAGAAACTGTGAGTGAACACCGCCAGCAGGGTGATGATTTCCAGTCGGCCGGCGAGCATGAGCATCGACATCATCCATTTTCCCGACTCGGGCAGGAAATCGTACGACCCCGTGATACCTGTCACTCCAGCTCCCAGGCCATTGTTTGACACGCACGACAGCGACGAGAAAAAAGCGTCGACAATCGGAAATCCTTGTGCCACAAGCATCACACCGCCCATGGCAATCAGCAAGGTGTAGACAAAGATGAAAGCGATGATTTCGCCGGCCATTTCGTGGCTGATATAGTTGCCGGCCACACTCACCGACTGCAACAGTCGCGGGCGCACATATCGGCGCACGACGAGCCGCATGTTTTTCAGCAGAAAGACCAGTCGGTCGATTTTTGCCCCGCCTGTTGTGGAGCCAGCGCACGCGCCCACATACATCATGAACATGGTGAGCGTGAGCACCATCACTCCCCATCCTTCCCAATTGCCTGCGCTGTAGCCCGTGGAGGTGAGTGCCGACACGATGTGAAAAATCGGGTCGATGGTGACGCTTTGCCATCCTGTGGCATGGCCGCCCCGCAGCACGGCCACCACCATCAAGATGTAGAACACGGCAATGATGGTCAGGTAGGTGCGGAACACCTCGTCGCGCCACAGGCTTCTCCAGGAGTTGCGCACCGACGTGATGATGAGCGTGAAACTCACGCCCCCCACCAGCATGAACAGCGTGAGCACTCCCTTGATGTAGGCCGAGTCGAAGTCGGCGATGCTTTGGTTGCGCGTGGAGAACCCTCCGGTGGAGATGGCCGAGAATCCGTGGCAGATGCTGTCGAACAGCGTCATCGGCCCCAACCACAGCAGGGTGATGAGCAGGATGGTGAGCAGGGTGTACAGCGCCCACAGCACCTTGGCCGTGCGGGCGATGCGGGCCCCCAGCTTGTCGTGTGTGATGCCGGTGGCCTCGGCGTGAAACATCATCAGGCTGCCGCTGTTGTTGAGCGAGGGGATGAACGTCAGAGTGAACAAGATGATGCCCAGGCCGCCTATCCATTGCGTGAGCGCGCGCCACACCAGAATGCCGTGGCTGCAGACTTCCACGTCGCGGATGACAGTGGCGCCCGTGGTGGTGAATCCCGACATGGCCTCGAAAAACGCTTCGCTGGCCGTCAGCGGAGTGTCGCAGAGCATGAACGGGAGCATGCCGAACAGCGAGAACATCACCCAGGCCAGCGATGCCAGCAGCAGGCCGTCGTGCCGGTGCAGCAGCGCGCTGCGAGGTTTAATGCCGAAGGTGGTCGTGGCCCCCACCGCCAGTGTGACGGCGATGGTGGCGGCAAAGGCCAGCCAGTCGTGTTCGCCGTTGAAGAGACACACCGCCAGCGGCAGCGACATGAAGGCCGTCTCCACCAGGAGCAGCTGCCCCAGCACTTTGAATACCATGGCATGATTGGCCGATAGTTGGCGATGTTGATTGTTCATGGGGTCACGACAGGTTATTGAAACAATCTTTTGGCTTTCTGCAGGGCGCCAGGCAGGCACACCACGAGCACGTGGTCGCCGTCGGTGAGATGGGTCTGCCCGGTGACCAGTTCGCTTTTCCCTTGCCTGATGAGGGCGGCGAAGGTGATTTCTTTGGGGATGCTCAAGTCCTTGACGGGCGAGGCTGTGACCCGTGAGCCGGCTTTGATTTCAAGCCTGATCATCTCGGCGCCGGGCAGCACCATGCACTGCGTGGTGAGTGACCCTTCGTCGATGAGCAGCTGGAACACGGCATTGGCCACGAGCATCTGTTTGTTGACAATGGTGCCGATGTTGAACGACTCGGCCATGCCGAAAAACTGATGACGCTCAACTTGCGCGATGGTTTTTCTCACCCCCAGGCTGCGTGCGGTCAGGCAGGTGAGGACGTTGGCCTCCGACAGGTGGGTGAGCGCCACAAAGGCTTCGGCATGTGCTATGCCAGCCTCGGTAAGCACGTTGATTTCGCTGGGTTCGCCATGAATGAGTTCGCATCCGGGATGCCTTCGGATGAGTTGGCGAGCTTGGTCGATGTCGTTTTCCACGATGGAGAACCTCAGCTGGCGGGGTACGCCATCCAGCACCATCTCGGCGATGGGCCCGCATCCAGCCATCACAGCGTGCTTGACGGTATAGATTTGCTTGCCTGTGAGTTTTGCCACCTGAGGCAGACCGCTGGTAGTGGTGGTCACGTATAGCATATCGCCAGGCAGCAATTGGCGGTCGCCTCGGGGTATGAGCGTGTCGTAGTCGCGTCTGATGGCCGCCACGTGCATGGATTGGTGCGCATCGTTGAGTTCGCGCAGGTATTTCCCGGCCAGTGGGGCTTCATCGGCCAAGCGCACCCCTAACATGATGAGTTGTCCGTGGTTAAATTCGAGCCAATTGCTGGCCCAGGCATGGCTGAGCGAGTCGATGATGTTTTGTGCGACGAGTTGTTCGGGGAAAATGGCATGGTCCACGCCCATCCTGTGCAAAGAGTGTCGGTAGTTGTCAAGGAGATAGTCCAGCCGGTTGACCCGGGCCACTGTGATACCTGCTCCCATCTCCTTGGCGATGCTGCAGGCCACCATGTTTCGTTCGGCCACGTCGGTCACGGCAAGGAACAGGTCGCAGTTGCCCGCTTCGGCTTTTTTCAGCACGTTGAGTTTTGTGCCGTCACCCTCCACGGTCATCAGGTTGTGCTCGGTGTTGAGCATGAAAAGTTTTTCGGGGTTTTTGTCCACGATGACGATGTCCATGTGCTCCCCCGACAGGTATCGTGCAAGATGCGACCCGATGGATCCGGCTCCTATGATGTCGATTTTCATTGTTGCAGATGGTTGGTGTTGCCAGTAATTGACTTGATTAATCGGCAAATGTAGCATTTTTTTTTTAATAGAGCGGCATACATCGTTGATTTTTTATGTTTTTTGCTTGGGGAACCTTAAAAATTGTTTGTTTCTGGCATTGTGACAAGGGGACGGTTCTTTTGTCACAAAATATTTTAGAAGTTTTATGACACGCCTGAACACCAACCGTGACAGGAGGACAGTTCTTTTGTCACGGCATTGCATCAGTAGTTTTATGACACGCTCGGACACTAACTACCGAAACGGAGTTGTCGATGTCCTGTTTGATGACTTTTGGTGATTTTGATGATCTTGGTGTGAAAGACTGACATCAAAGCCATCAAATCCCATCAAAGTTCACCAAAATAATTTCACTGTTGATTGCCCCCCCCCAAAAAATCTTGATAATTCCCGGTAATTCGTGTGTCTATCCACAACAAGCACGCACAACGGTCCAATTCTCCATTCTCCATTCTTAATTTTCAATTCTCCATTCTCCATTCTCCATTATATATAAATAGGTGTATCGTCCAGGAACCGGAAAAAGTGGTTTATTCCTGAAAAAAGTGGCAAAAAAATTTG
>CAMJZI010000097.1 GCA_946410185.1 uncultured Porphyromonadaceae bacterium | reverse complement strand
AATCGCTTTCAGCGATATTACTGTAATCGGGGACAACAGGTATATAGTTTCCAAAATTAAAGGCGTGGCTTTTATAGATAGTCAAACGAACTAATTCCGCCAATGGGTATACAGTTCCCTTAACTTATTCCTACCGTTTTTAATAGTTTGTTATTTATTATCATTTACAAGTTCCATAATTTTTGGAGATAATCATGTCGTGCGTGTCGGTTGATGGGGTGACGGGCATGCAGGCCAGGGACTATGGCATCAACGTGGCCAGTGTCGAGGTTTCGAGCAGCAACAAGAACAACGTCACAGTCGGCAGCATCAACTCGGGCTTGGTGAAGTATGACAACGTCAAGCTCCAGAGCAAGCGGGGTGACGTGAACGGCGACGGCTCGGTCGACGTGACCGATGTCAACATCATCGTCAATATCATTCTGGGCAAGGACAGCGCCGGTAACTATCCCGGCGAAGCCAACGTCGACGGCCAGGGCGGCATCGATGTCAGTGATGTGAACGCCATCGTCAACATCATTCTGGGAAAAAAAGGCAATGCTTGTTAAGTAGTTAACGTGAGTTCGATGAATATAAAGTGCTGTGAACCAGCACCTCCCCTAAGTTAGGGGAGGTGGCGCAAAGCGCCGGAGGAGTGTGTGGTTACAGCCAGGCTGCTTGGCATACGCCCCCGCCCTTCGGGCACCCCCTCTAACTTAGAGGGGGACTTGCTAACGCATTGACTTCCAGACATAATATTCATCGAACTCACGTTAGTTAGGGTAGTTAAGGCGTTACATTTTGAGGGTAAAGGTTGCGGTTGTAGGGACGGCGCTCCCGCGCCGTCCGCCCCGACAAAAGGTAATGTTGAATGCTTCCCTGGAGGCGGACGGCACAGGGGTGCCTTCCCTACACAGCCTGGCTGGTCACACGGAATGCCGAAGTCCTACAGAGAGGCCACATTTTAAATTTTGACAAACCCTCAAGTTGAGGTAGGCAACGCTTGATGGGGGAACCTAATTCACAGGGGTGACTGGACGGTCCAGTCACCCCTGTGTCATGTTCTAGTTTTTTACATTATTTAATATGTTTAATAACATAAAAGGTGCTATATGGTTCATTGTTTCGAAATAATTCAGTAATTTTGCGGTCGCTTAACATAAACACAACTAATTTAGGTTTACCATAATGACTAACATCAAGAATTTCAACGACCTGACTTCGCATCTGGTCAAGAGAGGAACAAGAAAACGTGTTGCCATCGTATGGGCTGCCGACGAGTCGACCCAGTATGCCGCCATCCGCGCGCTCAACGACGGTTTTATCGATGCCATTTTTGTTGGTTGCCGCGAGCAACTTGAGCAACTTGACGAGCTCAAGCCCCATGCCGAGCACATCACCTATGTCGACACTGACGACAAGGACAAGGCTGCCGCACTGGCTGTGCAGATGGTGCGTGAAGGCAAGGCCGACGTGTTGATGAAAGGTCTGATCAACACCGACAATCTGCTGCGTGCCGTACTGAACAAGGAGACTGGCATTCTGCCCAAGGGCAATGTGCTGACCCATGTCACCACAGCCGAGATTCCGGGCTATGACCACCTGTTGTTCTTCACCGACGCCGCCGTCATTCCCTGCCCCACCCGTGAGCAGCGCATTGAGCAGGTGCGCTATGTTGCAGGTCTGTGCCGCGCCTTTGGTGTTGAGGAACCCAAGATTGCCCTGATCCACTGCAGCGAGAAGGTCAACGAGAAGCACTTCCCGTTCACCGTCGAGTATCGCGAGTTGGTCCAGATGGCCAAGGACGGCGAGTTCGGCAAGTGCATTGTCGACGGCCCGCTGGATGTGAAGACCTCTTGCAACCTGCACAGCATGGAGACCAAGGGCATCAACTCGCCCATCCATGGCGAGGCTGACGCTGTGATTTTCCCCGATATCCAGGCCGGCAACGTCTTCTACAAGACTCTGACCCTGTGGGCCAAGGCCGAGACCGCAGGTATCCTGCAAGGTCCCAGTGCACCCGTTGTTACCCCGTCGCGCAGCGACAGTGGCGAGTGCAAGTACTATAGCCTGGCTGTGGCTTGCATGGCCTAATCAATGCATCATTCATAGAGATTGACCTGTAGAATTCCCAATTTTAAATTCATCAAAAAATAATGCATATCTTAGTTGTAAATCCTGGTTCGACATCGACCAAGATTGCCGTTTTTGAGAACGAGAAGGAGCTCTTCCACAAGAGCCTGTCGCATCCCGTTGAGGAGATTGCCCAGTTCAAGGCCATCACCGACCAGTATGAGTGGCGCAAGCAACTCGTGCTTGAGGCCGTCAAGCAGGCTGGTTGCCCGTTTGACTTTGCTGCAGTGGTGGGCCGCGGTGGCCTGCTCAAGCCCATCCCCGGTGGCGTGTATCGCGTCAACGATCAGATGATGCACGACGTGCGCACCAGCGAGCACAGCCACGCCAGCGATCTGGGTTGCCTCATCGCCTATGAGATTGCCAAGGACATCCCCGGCTGCCAGAGCTTTATCGCCGACCCCGTTGTCGTCGACGAGCTGTGCGACTCGGCTCGCATCTGCGGCTCGCCGCTGATGGAGCGTTTGAGCATCTGGCATGCGCTGAACCAGCGCGCCATTGCCCGCCGCTTTGCCAAGGAGCAGGGTAAGCGCTATGAGGACTTCAACCTGGTGATAGTGCACCTGGGTGGTGGCGTGTCTGTCGCCGCTCACGAGCACGGCAAGTGCATCGACGTGAACAACGCCCTGGACGGCGAGGGTCCGTTCGGTCCCGAGCGCGCCGGCACCCTGCCCGCCAGCGGACTGATCAAATTGTGCTTCAGCGGTGAGTACACCGAGGCTCAGTTGCTCAAGATGGTGAGCGGCAAGGCCGGTCTGGCTGCCCTGCTGGGCACCAACGACATGCGCGAGGTGGAACGCAGCATTAACGAGGACCACGACGAGAAGGCTACACGCTATACCGACGCGATGATCTATCACATCGCCAAGGCCATCACTGCACAGGGTGCTGTGCTGTGCGGCAAGGTTGATGCGATCCTGATCACCGGCGGCATGGCCCGCTGGGGCTATCTGGTCGAGGGCCTGAAGCAGCGTTGCGGCTGGATGGCTCCCATCCACTGCTATCCCGGCGAGGACGAGCTGGAGGCACTGGCACTGAACGCACTGGACGTGCTCAACGGCACCGTCGAGGCTCAGGAGTACAAGTGATTCTGAATTGAGAATTCATAATTAAGAATTTAGAATTAAGAATTCTGGTTAGTAAAACAATTATCCGAACAATGTGGGGACGAGAAACACATCTCGTCCCCACTGTCATCAATCAATAACCTAGAGAAGCAATGAAACGGATTTGGATGATGATGATGGTGGTGATGACCGCCATGACGGCGTGGACGGTGGACTTTGACCACTATTTCACCGATGCAACGCTGCGACTGGACTACGCCTTTGCTGGCGATGTCAACCGGCAAGAAATCTATCTGGACCAGCTGTCAAGCCTGCCGCGCTGGTGGGGCCGACGCGTGCGCCTGGATGAGGTGCCTGTGGCGGGCGATGGCACTATCACTGTGCGCGACCACCTGAGTGGCGCAGTAATCTACCGCCACTCATTCTCGAGCCTGTTCCAAGAGTGGATTTCGACTGCCGAGGCCAAGACCGTGCGCAAGTCGATGGAGAATGTGTTCTTGGTGCCGATGCCCCGCGACACGGTCGACATCACCATTGAGTTGCGTGATCCACACCAGCGAACGATGTGCTCGCTCACCCACCAGGTGGTGCCGAGCGACATCCTCATTGCCCATCGTGGCGAGCGTGGGGTCACACCATTTGTCACATTGCAGCAAGCGGCCGACACACTGCATTGCATCCACATCGCCTATGTGGCCGAAGGCTATACCGAGGCCGAGATGCCACAGTTCATTGCCCACTGCCGCGAGGCGATGGAGGCAATGTTCAACCACGAGCCCTTCAAGTCACTGCGCTCACGGTTCAACATCGTGGCCGTGCAGAGCGCATCGCACGACAGCGGTGTGAGCGACCCTGGAGCCGGCATCTGGCTGGACACCGCACTGGGCTCGCACT
>CAMJZI010000096.1 GCA_946410185.1 uncultured Porphyromonadaceae bacterium | reverse complement strand
GCCCACTGGCGCATGACCGTGCCGCTCTCGCGCACAACACACGTGCAACCCATGGTCTATGGGCGGCTGATGTTCGGCAAGGATGTACCCGCTACTGCCGCCAACATGATGGGAGGCAACCGCTTCGGTATCTACTACCCGCAGCAACTACCCTTTGCGGGATTCGGCCACTGCCATGTCATGGACAGCAAGCTGCTGGTAGCCGGCTTCAAGTTACAGCAGCGTGTGTTCCAGGAGCACTACGTCATCGTCAAGGGCCAGGTCGCCGAGCATAACGACAAGCTGGGCCATATCTTTGACCGCAAGCCCATTTGGGGTGCCCAACTGGGCTATTGCTATAACAGCATCGTCGGTCCACTGGGCGCCTCCCTGAGTTGGAGCAACTTTACCCACCAACTCTACCCCTACATCTCCTTAGGCTTCGACTTCTGACTTTTTCAAAACAACTTATCAGTCATTTTTAAGAGGGATATAATCATTTCACGCTCGAGGATAAAACAGGCAGCACAAGAGAGCATATTCTTTTGCCAAAATTTGCATATTGTTGCTCGATATCATATCTTTGTCGAATATTATTGTTGGTATTATGAACATTCATCAACAACAATGCCTGGAGGGAACCCGCGACTATGTGGAGCAGCTCAAACGCACACACCCACTACAGCAGTTGTTTTGGGAATGCACCCTGCGCTGCAACATGGCGTGCCGCCACTGCGGCAGTGACTGCTTGAAGGTGTCTGCCGTACCCGACATGCCGCTTGCCGACTTTCTTCCAGTGCTCGATGAGGTGGCATCCCATTGCAATCCTGGTCAAGTGCTGGTGAACACCATCGGTGGCGAGCCGCTGGTGCGGCCCGACCTGATGGACTGTGGCCGCGCCATTCGTGAACGCGGCTTCAAGTGGGGACTGGTGACCAACGGCATCACTCTGGACCGCTCTGTTGCCAGGGAAATGGCTCTTGCCGGTATAAACACGCTCTCTATTGATGTTGACGGAACTCCCGACGATCATAACTGGCTACGCAATTCCCCTTCTGGTTTTGACCGCGCCATGCGTGCAGTAGAGGCTGTGCAGACCATCCCTCACCTCACCTGGGACATCATCACCTGCGTGAACAGCCGCAACATCAACCACCTGGAAGAACTCAAGCAATTGCTCATCGAGGCAGGAGTTACCCATTGGCGCTGCTTTACCATCATTCCCATGGGACGTGCTACCGACGACGAGAGCCTGCAATTGAGCGATGAGCAATTCCGAGACCTGCTCAACTTCATCGTCCTCACCCGACGCGAGGGCAAGATACACCTGAGTTACGCCTGCGAGGGTTATTTAGGAGCATATGAGGGTCTTGTGCGCGACTACTTCTACAACTGCCAGGCTGGACTGACGGTAGCAAGCGTGCGCGCCGATGGCGCCATCTCGGGTTGCCTGAGTATCCGAAGCGACTACAACCAGGGCAACATTTATCGCGACAGTTTCTGGGACGTATGGGAGAATCGTTTTGAGCAATACCGCGACCGTGAGTGGATGCGTCATGGCCCGTGCAGTGACTGCGAGGCTTTCCGCTACTGTCAGGGCAATGGTTTCCACCTGCGCGATGAGCACGGCGACCTGATGCTGTGTCACTACAACCGTCTGAAGAATATCAAACTTTAGCACCTTATAGAATATGAAAAAGAAGAAAGACAAGAACAGGGCGAGGAAGTCTATCGCTGCCGTGGGTGCAGTGGTCGCTGCCGGACTCACTCCAGGCATGATCACTGGCACTCCGGCCACACAGCCTCAGAGCCCCGAGGCGGAGCTCACCGCTGCCGACGTGGTCTCTATCAACGGCGAGGTCTTTGACTTCGACGATTTATTTGCCTTGAATCAGGTTAGGAGGAGTAATGACCAGCGGCACAAAACCGTCTATGGTCCCCCACCCGCTCAGATAGAGAGGAACCAAAAGGAGCGTGAGGAGGCTGCCAGACGCGAGCAAGTGCGTCTTGACTCCATCCGCCGTGCACAAGAATCACAGGCCCTCGTCTATGGTCCACCCAGCAGTTTCAGGTTTGACCTTAGTCCGGAATGGTTACGCCAGCTCGCTGCAAACGATCAACTGGATGCACATCGTGCTGTCCTTAACAGCCTCATGGACTATTGCTCCGAAATGCCTCAATTCAACACTGGCCAGACCGGCCTCGCCAATCGCGACCTCATCAAGGACCTGAAACTTGATGCCGAACAACTGGAGGGTCTGTGCCAGGAGATTGAAAACTCTTGCGGTGTGCTGGTGACCGCAGAGATGCTCAAGCAACTGGGTACCATGCAACGCATCGCCACCTTTATCGTCGAGGTAGCCTCACCCATCAAGGACTAATCATACATGCTCTACCTGTTGTTCTCACACTCAATAATTGCGGGAGCCCGTCAATGAGCTCCCGCATATTTGTGTATGTGTTTAAGAAACAACTTCCTTAACGTATCATCGTTGATTATCCAATCGGATTATTCTCGGCGAAGATGGCCATGCGCTGGTCGAGGATGTCGTACTGGTGGTCCTCGATGAACGAGGTGCACACGCGCAGTCCCTCCTGCCAGGAGCCGGTGGTGGCCAGGCAGATGGCACTCACGCCATAGTACATCAATTCACGAGCCAACTGGCCGCTGGTCATGTTGCCGTAGCCAATGGTGAAGTAGAAGCCGTCGGCGATGGGCTGATCACCATCCATACCATAGACGATGTGGAAGCCGTGACGGGTGAAGATCTCCTTCAGCTTGTGGGCGCGCTCGCCATAAACGATCACGTCATCGCGGAAGTCATACTCTCCGTTGCTGGCAGCGTCCATGATGGCAGCCAGGGCATACTGGGCGCTATGGCTCGTACCCGATGACAGGGCATACAGGGTGCGGGTAATGAACACCTTGCCGAAGGGCAGGCCGTCGTAGCGGGCCGACAAATCGGGATAATGGCGGTTAAAGATGGCCGGGCTGATGCAGGCCATCGCGATGCGCTCGCCGGCATAGGAGAACGCCTTGCTGCCACTGATGTGCATGATGTAGTTGTCGGTATATTTGGCCACGCTGGGCTGGAAGGGCGGTTCAAAGGGCTTGCTCAAGTCGATACGGAAGTCCATGGCAAAGTAGGCCAGGTCCTCGAGCACGATAACATCATACTTGGTTGCCAACTCACCGATGGTCTTCAGCTCATCATCGGTCAAGCAGATCCAGGCGGGGTTGTTGGGGTTGCTGTAGATCAGGCAGCAGATGTCACCTTTGGACATATACTCCTCGAGCTTGGCACGCAGCTTAGGGCCGCGGAACTCGTAGATGTCAAACGTCTCGTAGGGGACATCCTGGATCTCAAGCTGCAGTTTCTGCACGGGGAAACCGGGGTCGATAAACAGGGCCTTGTTCTTCTTCTTGTCGCTCTGGGTAATGGTGAGCAACGAGGCAAAGGTACCCTGCATCGAGCCGACGGTGGGGATGCAGCACTCGGCGGGAATGTCAATGTCGATAAAGGCCTTGATGAAGCGCGAGGTGGCATCCTTGATCATGGGTTGACCGGGCAGATCAGGATAGAGTCGGGCGCAGCCGTTCTGCAGCGCCTTGATTTGTGCTTCGACACCAATCTTGGCTGCGGGCAAGCCGGGAATGCCCATCTCCATCTTGATGAATTCCTGTCCCGACTCACGCTCGGCACGCGCGGCAATGGCTTTTACCTCACGGATGGTGGCGTTGCCATAGTCCTGGATGCCATACTCTTCAATCGCGCGGTCGATGATCTCGCGGCTAATGGGGGTGGGTCTCATCGCTGGGCCTCCTTTCCGATGGCAAGCGCATTGAGGTTGGCATCCACAACGGCGTCGCCCTTGCGGCCAAAGACGCGGCGGATGGCATTCTCGAGCTTTTCATACTCGATGTTGAGAGCCTTCTGGGCGGCGCCCAGCAGGATGACGTTGGCCGAACGGGGAATGCCGTTATCCTGAGCCAACTTCTCAATGTCGAGGATGATGACGTTTTTAACCTTGGCCAGGTCGGCCATCACTTTGTCCACCTCAGGATAGTTGGGGATGTTGACAAAAGGTTTGCTCGAGGTAATGATCCAGCCCTCCTTGCTCAGGAAAGGCAGATAGCGCAGGGCCTCCATCGGCTCCATCGAGATGATCACGTCGGCCGAGCCGAGTGCGATCAGGTCGCTGTTGATGGG
>CAMJZI010000095.1 GCA_946410185.1 uncultured Porphyromonadaceae bacterium | reverse complement strand
TATCCGCACCACTAATGAGTTCATCAGCCGCAATTACGCCAAGCTGGATATCGATCTGCCAATGAACTTCAAGTACAATGTGATGTTCCAGTATGAGTATGCCTACGACAAGGCGCATCAGCTCTATGACAAGGACAGTTATTATGTCCGTAATTTGGTCGGTCAGTATGCCAGCGATGACTATGGTACAGGCGAGGCAACGCTGAATGTGCCCCTGGGTCACATTTATTACCGCTCTAACCAGACGTCCAAGGCCTACACTTTCCGTCAGCAGTTGAATTACGAGAATACTTTTGCCGACAAGCACAATTTGGTTGCCTTGCTGGGTCATGAGGTGCGCAAGACGGTCATCGACTATGACAACAACACGCTCTATAATTATGACCCCGACATGCTCACCTTCTCGCTGGTTGACCAGAATGTGCTGTATAATACCTATGGCCTGATGGGTGGCTACGGCTTGAACCCCAGAGACTTCGCATCGCTGCGTAATATCGACAACCGCTTCGTGTCCTTCTTTGCCAATGCAGCCTATACCTATGACAACAAGTACATGCTCTCGGCAAGCATCCGTTGGGACCGCTCCAACTTGTGGGGAACGGGCTCCAAGTACCAGAACAAGCCCATTTGGAGCATTGGCGCCGGATGGAACATCGACCGTGAACCGTGGTTCCATGTCAGCTGGGTGGACCGTCTTAAGCTTCGTGCATCTTATGGTATTGCCGGTAATATCGCCAAGGATGCAGCCCCCTATATGACAGCAAGCTATTACAATAACGCCAACGTGGGCGGTGTTTATGGCTCGGTGAACACCCGTCCCAATCCCACCCTGCGTTGGGAGAAAACCACCACGACCAACATCGGTCTGGACTTCGCAGTGCTGAACAATCGCCTGAACGGTAGCATTGAGTTCTACAACAAGATGGGTACTGACCTGCTGGCCAACACGATGGGCGTGCCTACCGAGGGTTTCGGTTACACGACCTATAGCATTAACAATGGCAAGATGCGTAACCGTGGTGTGGAACTCACCTTGAACGGTCAGATTGTCCGTACTGCCGACTTCCGTTTTGATGCTACGGCAACCTACAGCTATAACAATAATAAGGTGGTTTATGTCAATGTGGAGGCTCCGGTTTATTTCCTCCAGCTTGACTATCCCGATGCTTATCCCATCGTGGGCAATCCTTACAATGCCATCTATGCCTATAAGTGGGCTGGCTTGAGCGCCGACGGTCTGCCTCAGGTGCTGGATGCTTCGGGTAATGCAACGGCTTCTAATCCTTCGGACTTGGCCGCTATCATCTATGCAGGCAGCACCGAGCCAATGCACATGGCATCGCTCCACCTCAATCTGGGCTACAAGCAGTTTGACTTGTCTTGTATGTGGCTGTTCCAGGGTGGACACAAGATGCGCAATACCGACCTGCCCATGCTTAACTCGGCTTATAACTACACGCTGTGGAGTTATGTGACCTCTTTGGGTGCAGTCAACAAGGATATAACCAACCGATGGCGTCATCCTGGTGATGAGGTCAAGACCGACATACCCGCAGCCATCTTTGGCGAGAACCCCTTGTTCAGCGATGCGTCGCGCACGATTTACGGCTATGCCGACAATAATGTCATCAGCGCGACCAATCTGCGCCTTGCTAATATCTCGCTGGCCTACAACCTCCCCAACGCTTGGCTGCGTAACATCAGCCTGAGCCGTGCGCGCCTCCAGTTCAATGTGGAGAATGCCGTGACGTTTGCCAAGAGCACCTCGGCCAAGTACCTGTTGGGTGGCTACAATGCACCCAACTATGTCTTCGGCCTCTATCTGGATTTCTAAAAAACCGGAAAATAACAACTAACAACTATAATATTGAGAGATATGAAAACTAAGATAAATAGACTGCTTTTAGGATCCTGCCTGGTGCTGCTTGCATGCTTGTGCAGTTGTGATGATTATCTGAGCAATGTGCCTAAGGGACAGAAGATTCCCACCACGCTCAACGACTTCTCGGTCATGCTTGCCGATGAGTACACTAACTGCCGTGAAGATGTGACACAGGCGATCCTCCTGCTCAACGATCGCTATGTCTCGGATGGCAACCTGTCCTATTATGAGTTGTGGAATGCCAACTACTTCTGGAATGAGGATGCTGACCGCGTTGCCATGAACAAGAGTGATGAGACAACCTATTACAATGGATATGCCGGTATCTCTACCGCCAACCTGCTTATCGAGAATGCGCCCACAGCGACCGAAGCCACCGATGCCGAGCGGGGGCAAGTTGTAGCACAGGCCAAGATCTTGAGGGCCATGAAGTATTTCACCCTCGTGAACTATTATTCCAAGACCTATGACGCAGCGACAGCGGCTACCGATGGCGGTGTGCCCCTGATTACCAGTGCCGAGGTGGGTGCTTCCTACACGCAGCCTTCGGTCCAGGGAATCTATGATTTCATTCTTCAGGATATTAACGAGGCTTTGCCTGCACTGCCCGAAAAGGCATTGAACGTGCTCTATGCCGATAAGGCGACCGCCTATGCGCTGGCCGCACGCGTCCACCTGCAGATGGGCCACTACCAGGAAGCCCTGACCAATGCCGATGAGGCGCTGAAACGCAATAATCAACTGTTTGACTGGGTACAGTTCTACAATGACAATGCTGACATACTGAGTGCCCCTGACGTCTATCAGACGATCACTTCGCCCATGGGCTTTGACTATGTGGAGAACTACATCTTTTGTCATGGTAATAGTTCCTACTCGGGCAATGACCTGCAGATGCGTGAAGACCGCGGCAGCCGCTTTGAACAGGGCGATGCCCACTTCATGAGCCGCTGGAAAATCCGCACCATGGCAGGTGCCACCTATTACAACCCCAACACGGGCGGTTACTATAACCGTGGCGGCTTGACGACAACCGAGGTCTATCTCATCCAAGCCGAGTGCCTGGCCCGCACGGGCAATGTCGCCGGCGCGATGGAGGTGCTCAACAAGGTGCGCCAGAAACGCATCCTTCCCGAGTTCTACCAAGACTTGACCGCTGCCAGTGCCGATGCCGCTATCGACTTGATCGTCAAGGTCAAGGATGATGCCTTGGTACAGACGATCATCCCTTTCTGTGACGCTCGTCGCTTAAACCTTGAGCCGGCTCATGCCCGCACCTTGACCAAGGTCGAGGGTGGCAAGAACTACTCGCTCTCGCCCAACAGTCACATGTGGGTAATGCCCTTCCCCATGGGTGCTGTAACTAATTCAGGCAATGGTACCGTAACCCAGAATGTTGAACGTTAAATGATTATAGAGTAATGAAGAACGTATTATTCGCATGCCTGTTGTGCATGCTCGTGTGCAGTTGTAATTCCCGTCAGTATAAGGTCGAGGGTAATGTTGCCGGACTTGACGATGGCACCATTGTGCAACTCGTGCCTATGAGTCACGACAATGAATCGCCTATTGCCGAGGCTACAGTCAATGGCGGTAAATTTACCTTCAAGGGTGAGATTGGCGACAGCCTGCCGATGCCCATTTGTGTCAACCTCATGGTCAAAGACTCGTATGGTGTCGAGACCTTTATGCTCGAGAAGGGAGATATCACTATTGAGGGCAAGGCCACCAAGGGTGAGCCCGACCAGAACGGAGTAATCAATTACACTTGGGACGTCACTGTCAAGGGATCACCGCTGACCGACAAGTTCAATGTTTACAAGCAGCGTCGCGCCGATCTCGACAAGCTCTTCAATGACTATCACGAGCAGCACGCCCAGATTATCCAACAGGTTAACGAAGCCCGAATGGCTAAGGACAGTGCCCGAGAGAAACAGATTTTGGAGACCGAGGAATACAAGGCCTTCGATAAAGCTGAGAAGGATTTCTTTGCCAAGGTAGAGGAGACCTACAAGGGCATCGTCGATGAGAACAAGGATACTTATTGGGGCCCGATGATGGCCATCTATCTGTGGACCTATTTTTCAGCCAATGATAAGCCTCTCTATGAATCTCTATCGCCCGAGGCACAGCAGAGCTGGTACGGCAAGAAGATGATTGACGAGATCATGCCAGCCGGTGATACTGGCCAGAAAGCCAAACAATTGACCGTAAAAGGCGATGACGGCAAGGAACTGACACTTGAAGACCTGGCACAGGGCAAAAAGTTGTTGCTTATCGACTTCTGGGCATCGTGGTGTGGACCCTGCCGCAAGGA
>CAMJZI010000094.1 GCA_946410185.1 uncultured Porphyromonadaceae bacterium | reverse complement strand
ACATCACCCTCGACGAATTCCCCGACGTGTTGCCCGATGACATCTTCTGCCGCATTATCGCCGTCATCCGTCTCGCAGTCCCCTACACCGGTATGATCATCTCGACCCGTGAGAGCCAGAGCGTGCGTACCAAGGTGCTTGACCTGGGCGTATCCCAGATCAGTGGCGGCAGCCGCACCAGCGTTGGTGGCTACACCACTGTAGAGCGTCACGACGAGACGGCCCAATTTGACGTAAGCGATACCCGCACTCTCGACGAAGTCATCAACTGGTTGCTATCGATCGGATACCTGCCCAGCTTCTGCACAGCCTGCTACCGATCGGGCCGTACTGGCGACCGATTCATGGAGCTGGTCAAGGCTGGCAAGATTGGCAACATCTGCACCCCCAACGCATTGATGACGCTCAAGGAATACCTCATGGACTTTGCCAGCAAAGACACCGCTGCCAAGGGCAATGCTCTTATTGAGCAGGAACTGGCCAAGATGACCAACGCGCGCGTTCGCGACATTGCTGCCCAGCGCATCAATGAGATTGCTGCCGGCAAACGAGATTTCTATTTCTAAATTCATCAAACAACAGGAACAACAACGAACATTTTTAACAAATATGTTTTTGTTGTTCCTGATTGTATAAGTTGTTTGGGAAAAAGGCTGATATGGGATTGAATACAACACCTAGGAGCGAAAGGCTGCACATCGCATTGTTTGGACGGCGCAATGTGGGCAAATCGTCATTAATCAATGCTCTCACGGGGCAGCACACGGCCCTGGTGAGCGACGTGCCAGGCACGACGACCGACCCGGTGGTCAAATCGATGGAAATACTGCCGTTGGGTCCATGCGTGCTCATCGACACTGCTGGATTTGACGACACTGGCAAGGTGGGCGACCTGCGCACCGAGCGCACACGCGAGGTCATCAAGCAGACTGATCTCGCCATCATCGTGACCGACGGTGCCACGCTCGACGACGAAGCGGCATGGGCAGGAATGCTCAAGCAGACCAACGTGCCATTTGTTGCCGTGTTAAATAAGATAGATCTCCTTAAAGACGTGTCCACCGCCCTACTCGCCGACATAGCTAAGCAGTTGGGCAGCGATGTCATCCCCGTGAGCGCCATGAATGGTACCGGATTGGACTTGCTGCGACAGTCGCTGGCCGGTCTTGCCCCCGACAATGCCAATCAATCGCTCACTGGGCAATTAGCAATACCTGGTGATGTGGTATTGCTGGTGATGCCTCAGGATAAGCAGGCACCTAAGGGCCGCCTCATCCTGCCGCAGGTGCAGACCCTGCGCGACCTGATGGACAAGAGGTGCATCGCCATCTGTTGCACAACCGAGGATATTGACAGCACATTGGCAGCCCTGCATGAGCCACCACGGCTCATCATTACCGACTCCCAGGTGTTTGACATCGTCGAGCAGAAAAAACCTGCCGAAAGCCTGCTCACCTCATTCTCGGTGCTTATGGCAGCCCATAAGGGCGACATCCATTATTTCATCGAGAGTGCTCCAGCCATCGATCGTCTGACAGAACGATCACGCGTGCTTATTGCCGAAGCCTGCACTCATGCGCCACTGGCCGAAGATATTGGTCGAGAAAAAATCCCGCGCTTGCTGCGCAAACGCGTGGGTGAGAATCTGACAGTGAATATTGTGGCCGGAAAAGACTTTCCTGATGACCTGTCAAGTTATGACTTGGTTATCCACTGTGGGGGCTGCATGTTTAACCGCAAGTTTATGCTCTCACGCGTGAAGCAATGCCGCCAACAGGGCGTACCCATGACCAACTATGGCATAACCATAGCCCACATCAAAGGCATCCTCAACAAGGTGTCTCTACCTTCTTAAATCACAAAATTGATTTGTCACGGTATTTGGTATGGAGTAGCTGATGGGCGACTCCCTTACCTGGCTCACCCAAGAATTCGCGATAAAGCCTTAGGATGACAGGATTTTCATGGCTCTTGCGCAAACGTTTACCCACATCCTCGCTGTAGATAGCGCGCTGGCGGGCCTTGATGACCTCAATATCACCATGGTGATAGGGCTGACCAGTACCGCCAATGCATCCTCCAGGACAAGCCATCACCTCTACCACATGGTATTCAAGTTCTCCTGCACGCAACTTGTCCATAACAATGCGTGCATTGCTCAAAGTATTGACCACGCAGACCTTGAGTTCAAAACCGTTCAAGTCGATCGACGCCTCACGGATACCATCCAGGCCACGCACCTCATCAAACTCAATGCGGGGCAGAGTATTACCGGTAAACTCTTCATAGACAGTACGCAATGCCGCTTCCATCACGCCACCTGTTGTTCCAAAGATGGCACCTGCACCAGACGAGTCACCCAATGGGAAATCAAATTGTCCGTCAGGCAAGCGGTCAAAATTGATATTCATGCGCTGAATGAGTTCGGCCAATTCGATTGTCGTGATGGAGTAATCCACATCAGGATTGCCATTGGTGATAAATTCATCGCGGGCACACTCGTATTTCTTTGAAAGACATGGCATGACCGAAACAACCACGAGTTTATCACGCGGTATTCCCATCCTCTCGGCCCAGTAGGTCTTGAGCACGGCGCCCAGCATCTGTGCGGGAGACTTGCAGGTCGACGGATACTCTCGCAGGTCGGGATAATCATTTTCAAAGAAGTTGACCCATGCCGGGCAGCATGATGTAGTGATGGGTATCCTCACACGCTTGTCACCCGCCATGAAACGCCTCAGACGGTCAACAATCTCGGAGGCTTCTTCCATGATAGTGATATCTGCCCCAAAGTCGGTGTCAAACACGTAGTCAACACCCACTTTGCGCAACGCCGAAATCATTTTGCCGGTCACAATAGTCCCAGGTGGCATTCCGAATTCCTCGCCTAACGCATAACGCACTGCAGGAGCAGTCTGAGCGACAACAATCTTTTCAGGATCAGCCACATCGACAAGCAGGTCCTCGACATAGTTGCGTTCGCTGAGGGCGCCCACGGGACCATGTATGGCATCAAACTTGCACTTGGTTGTGCAATGACTGCAACAGGTGCACTTGTAGGGATTGACGACATGAGGATGCCTCAAGTCGCCCACGATAGCGTGACTGGGACAACCGCGCTTGCATGCGCCACAACCCTTGCACTTGTCGGCATCGATGGTATAGGATAAAACTGTCAGGAACTTCTTGCCGCCGATCTCATAGATGTAGTCATGCAACATGGCATCCATCGAGAGTTGCTTGGGATAAGAGCTCCAATGCTTGGAGTCGTCCATTAACTGGTGAGCGGTAAAGTCCACATATTGCAGGCGCTCGAGCAGACGGCCATCAATAATATGGGTTTTTACAATATCCTCAACATCCTCGGGGTGAACCTGAACATAAGTTGTGTTATCGGGCATGATCCTGACAATAGGTCCCTTGGCGCAAAAGCCAAAGCAGCCAGTTGCCACAACATCCACCCTGCTGCCCAAACCATAGTCGGCAATAACGCGGATGAAGTTGTCGATGATGCTCAAGCTGCCGGAACCATAACATGCCGACCCACTACAGCACAATACTTGAACGTGAGTATTTCCTATCAAGCCATAATTGGATGCTTCACTATTTTGAGGCCCTTCCACACTTGCAGCTTGAACTTTGTCACCATTCTTGATGGGAGTATCGTTGTGTAGTATATCCATTGAGTATGAATAGATTATTATGGATCGATGTCGCCAAGGACAGTAGCCCTATCGAAACTGGTCACAAAGTTACAATAATTTTAACGATACAACAAGCACTCCCCCATTTTTCTACATTCCACACTGTAAAACCACCAACAAAAACAGGGAACTCCAATTGGTGGAATCCCCTGTCTTGATAATGAATCGGTAATGCTACTAACAATTAGTCTTGAGCAGCAACATCGTCGAGAATCTTGCGAATGTCCTTGACATCCAAGCGGCCGTAAACGTGCTCGCCGATCATGATTACGGGAGCAAGACCGCAGGCGCCCACACAACGCAGGCAGTCGAGCGAGAATTTGCCGTCGGGCGTAGTCTCACCCACCTCGATGTTGAGAATGCGCTTGATCTCGTCAAGCAGACGCTCAGAACCACGCACATAGCAAGCGGTACCCAGACAAACCGAAATCGGGTGTTTGCCCTTGGGAGTCATGGTGAAGAACGAGTAGAACGTTACCACACCATAGACCTTGGAAGCGGGCACGCCCAGCTTGCGGGCGATGATGCGCTGCATCTCCTCGGGCAGATAGCCGTGCAGTGCCTGGCACTCGTGCAGCACGTTAATCAGTTCACCGGGCTTGTTGCCGTGCTTGT
>CAMJZI010000093.1 GCA_946410185.1 uncultured Porphyromonadaceae bacterium | reverse complement strand
GCCTGGCACTCGTGCAGCACGTTAATCAGTTCACCGGGCTTGTTGCCGTGCTTGTCACAGATTTCCTCAACCTGTTGAATAACGTTACACGCCAGTTTGATTTCTTGTTTCTTCATATCGTGATTGATGTTTTATACGAGTCAATTAATGAATGGATTTATCAAAATAATGCGTGTGAAGCAGGTGGTGTGCTTTCTCGCCACAGGGCTCGCCCAGGAACTCCTTGTAGAGCTTCTGGATGTCGGGGTTCTCGTGGCTCTTGCGCAATGCCTTGCCCTCATCCTCACGATAAACGGCGGCGGCACGTGCCTTAAGAATCTCGATGTTGCCATGGTGGTAGGGCTGACCTGCGCCGCCGATGCAACCACCGGGACATGCCATCACCTCAACCACGTGGTAGTTAAGCTTGCCGGCACGCAGCAGGTTCATCACCTTGCGGGCATTGCTCAGGGTGTGAGCCACGCAGACGCGGAGCGTGAAACCATTAAGGTCGATCTCGGCCTCACGGATGCCTTCCAGACCGCGCACTTCGTTGAAGTCGATGTGAGGCAGGGTCTTGCCAGTGTGCACCTCATAAACGGTGCGCAAAGCGGCCTCCATCACACCACCAGTGTTAGCAAAGATGGCACCGGCACCAGTCGACTCACCCAGAGGAGAGTCGAAATCTCCATCGGGCAGATTGACAAAGTCAATGTTGGCACGCTTGATCAGGCGACCCAGCTCGCGTGTCGAGATGCTATAGTCCACATCGGGATTTCCATCCACCTTAAACTCCTCACGGCCAGCCTCGTATTTCTTGGCCAGACAGGGCATAACCGAAACAACAACGAGTTTCTCGCGGGGGATACCCATCTTCTCGGCCCAATAGGTCTTGGCGACAGCACCAAACATCTGGGCAGGAGATTTAGCGGTTGAGGGATAGTCAAGCAGATCGGGGAACTCGTGCTCATAGAAGTTAACCCATGCCGGGCAGCACGAAGTCATGATGGGCAGTTTCACGTCCTTGTCACCGGCCAGGAACTTGTTGAGACGTTGCAGAATCTCATTTCCTTCTTCCATGATGGTGAGGTCAGCAGCAAAGTCGGTGTCAAATACATAGTCAAAGCCAAGATCGCGCAATGCTGTAGCCATCTTGCCAGTAACGATAGTGCCGGGCTTCATGCCGAACTCCTCGCCCAGAGCCACGCGCACGGCTGGTGCGGGCTGAGCGACAACCACCTTGTCGGGATTGGTGAGGTCGTCCATGAGCTGGTTGGTGTAGTCATGCTCGGTGAGAGCACCCGTCGGGCAGACAGCGACACACTGGCCGCAATAGGTACAGTTGGTGTCGGTAAACATCTTGTCGAAGGTGGGAGCGATGGTGGTGTTGAAACCACGGCGAATAGCGCTCAGCACGCCTACCGACTGAACGTTGTTGCAGACGCTCTCGCAACGGCGGCAGTAAACGCACTTCTCCATGTTGCGCGAGATGGCGGGTGTGAGCTCTTGCTTGCGCTCGCTCTGTTCACCACCGTTGTAAGGCATCTTGCGGATGTTGAAGCGCATTACCAGGCGCTGCAATTCACAGTCGCTGCACTTGGGGCAAGTCAAGCAATCGTTGGGATGGTCGCTAAGCATGAGCTCGGCAACGGTCTTGCGGGCGCGGATAACGCGTGCACTGTTGGTGTGCACGACCATACCCGGGGTCACGCGGGTAGCGCAGGCGGGAGCCAGGTTGCGACGTCCTTCAATCTCCACAACGCAAATGCGGCACGAAGCGGGCATGTTCTGTACACAAGTACCCTCAAGGTTGATGTGGCACAGTGTGGGGATGCTGATGCCGACCTGCTTGGCAGCGTCGAGCAGCATAGTGCCAGCGGGAACCGTAACCTCGTGTTTATCAATCGTCAGAGTGATCATATTCTTTTCTTCCATGATGATGCTATCGAAATTTAATAGATTGAGATGGCGTCGAAGCGGCAGTTAGACTTGCACATACCGCAGCGGATGCACTCATAGGGGTTAATAATGTGAGGCTTACGCATGTCGCCCATGATGGCGTTGGCGGGGCACTTGCGGGCGCAGGCGCCACAACCCTTACACTTGGCGGGATCAATGCTGTAGGTCACGAGGGCCTTGCACTGCTTAGCGCGGCAGGTGTGCTGTTTAACATGCTCAACATATTCGTCCCAGAAGTTATTAATCGTCGATAACACGGGATTGGGAGAGGTTTGGCCCAGACCACACAGGGCAGTATCCTTGATGGTCTCGCCCAGGACTTTGAGGTGCTCCAGGTCGTCCATGGTTCCCTTGCCCTCGGTAATGCGGGTCAAAATCTCGAGCATGCGCTTGTTGCCGATTCGGCAGGGCGTGCACTTACCGCAGCTCTCGTCAACAGTGAACTCGAGGTAGAACTTGGCAACACTGACCATGCAGTCGTCCTCGTCCATAACAATCATACCACCAGAACCCATCATCGAGCCCGAAGCAGCAAGGTGCTCATAGTCGATGGGGGTGTCGAGGTGCTTCTGTGTCAGGCAGCCGCCCGAGGGGCCACCAGTTTGCACGGCCTTGAACTCCTTACCATTCTTAACGCCACCGCCGATGTCGTAGATGATTTCACGCAGCGTGGTGCCCATGGGGACCTCGATCAGGCCCACATTATTAATTTTACCAGCCAGGGCAAACACCTTGGTGCCCTTGCTCTTCTCGGTACCGATGGTCGAGAACCAGTCGGCGCCCTTGGTCAGGATAATGGGCACGTTGGCCAAGGTCTCAACGTTGTTCACGTTGGTGGGCTTCATGTTATAACCGGCCTCGGCGGGGAAGGGAGGCTTGAGGGTGGGCTCGCCACGCTTGCCTTCCATCGAGTGGATGAGGGCGGTCTCTTCACCGCAGACAAATGCGCCAGCACCGTAGCGGATCTCAATGTCAAAGTCAAAGTCAGTACCCAGGATCTTTTTGCCCAGCAAACCATATTCACGAGCCTGTTGAATGGCAATCTTCAGGCGATGGACAGCCAGGGGATACTCAGCGCGGATGTAGATAAGACCCTTGTGGGAGTTGATGCAGTAACCGCAGACGGTCATTGCCTCGATCACCGAGTTGGGGTCACCCTCCATGATGGAGCGGTCCATGAATGCACCGGGGTCACCCTCATCGGCATTGCAGACCACATACTTCTCGTCGGCATCATAACCGCGGGCAAAACCCCATTTCATGCCAGTGGGGAAGCCGGCACCACCACGACCACGCAGACCTGAAGCCTTGATGATCTCGATCACCTCTTCGGGGGTCTTGTTGAGCAATGCATCGGCAATGCCCTGATAGCCATCGCGGGCGATATACTCCTCGATGTTCTCGGGGTCGATAAGGCCGCAGTTACGCAATGCGATACGCATCTGCTTGCGATAGAAGTCCATGTGCTTGCTGTCGCTAACGGTCTTGTTAGTCTTGGGGTCCACATAGAGCAGACGCTCGACACGACGGCCGCCGATGATGTGCTCCTTCACGATCTCGGTAGCATCCTCGGGCTTAACCTGGGTGTAGAACGTGTTGTCGGGAATAATCTTCACGATGGGACCCTTCTCGCAGAAACCAAAGCAGCCCGTTGTGATGACGTCCACCTTGTCGGCGATGCCATTCTCCTCGAGAGCAGCTTTCAGATTGTCTACGATCTTGTGGCTGTTTGAAGCCTTGCAACCAGTACCACCACAGCAGAGCACCTGCAGGTGATCGGCTCCTGTTGCAAGACCACAACACTGCTCTGACGACTGGTCAGAACTTTCCTCGCGCAGCGCTAATGCTTGTTGCGCACGCTTCCTCAAGTTGTTGAGGTCGTTAATAGAAAGTATTTTCACGTTTTGTAGAATGAATAAGTTATTAGTTAGTATTTTGTAAGTAGGATTATGCTAGGTATTTTTCAGGGTGTAAAATTACACCATTATTTTTAATTACCGAAATTTTTCTACAAATATTTATTCAAAATTAGTGAAAACTCAGCTATTTTAGTATTTTTCAAGGTTTTTAGCCCTTGCCACAGGTCATTGATCCACGGGCTATGCCAAAGTCGGCAAGCAAAAAAATTGCCGGTCACCCAGCGGGGGAACCGGCAATTAGAATTCGATTTTGATTTGGGATTACTCCTCGGTCTTGGGAGCGTCTTCCTTGCCCTCGTTCTTCTCGAACTGAGCCTTAAGGGCAGCCAGGTCGGTCACATCGCCCAGGGTAGTCTTTTCTACCTGGGGAGCTGCGGGAGCAGCCTCGGCGGCGGGCTTGTTGGCGGCAGCCTGACGGCGAGCCTTGCGGGCCTCGCTGCGCTGCTCATCCTCAAAGATGCGGCTGTG
>CAMJZI010000092.1 GCA_946410185.1 uncultured Porphyromonadaceae bacterium | reverse complement strand
GTGTAGCGCACCTGCAGGCTCAGCCACGAGTAGATGGCCGACAACTCCAAACGGTGGTTCAGCTGCGGGCGTAACAGTGGATTGCCACCCTCGTAGGTGTAACGGTTATCGTACTGGATGAAATTGCGCAGCTGGAAATAGACTGGACGGTTGATGCTGCGGCTGTAGTTCAGTTGCCAGTTCCACTTGTCTTTCTTCCAGGCGACGGAGGCATTGGGGAACCAGTCGTTGTAGGTGCGGCTGGGCTCCTCCTCACGGATGCCCGACGAATAGTAGTCTGAATTGATGTGCTCAAAGCGCAGTCCAGCGCCGAAGGTGAAATTGCCTATAGTAAACCCATACTCGGCAAATCCCGCACTATTGTTCTCGCGGATGCGCGTGTCGGACGACAAATGGGACTGATCGTCGTTGGAATAGGTGCCGTCGGTACGGGTAAAGGTCAACTCAGTGCCGATGCTGGCGGTACCTTTCCACAGGGGGTGACTCAGGATGAGTTTGGCGGCGGTCATCTGGTTACACTGGCGACTCTGGGTGAGCACATGGCGGTCATCAAGTTCATCGCTTAATTCAGTGCGTTCATCAGTATTGCGTTCATTGCGACGATACCACGTGCCGTTGAAGTCAATCGACAGCTGGTCCACCTTGCCCACATAATACATATTGACATCGTGCAACGGATTGTTCTTGCGGTTGACTTGTGCATCTTGCATGACACGGCCCTCAAGCACACCGTTGTTCCAAATCTGCTGCTCACCGATGACGCTGCCGTTCCGGATATTAACACCACTCAAGGTGTAGGATGCACCCAGCGAATGGTTGTCATTGATATCGTAATTGAAGCCCACTTGCTCATAATGCGACTTGCTGCGGAACTTGGTGTCACCCGTCTGATCGACATGCACTGTGCCATCATTCAGGAACAACTCATTATTGATATCGTTGTCCTCGCCCATCCACGCAGTGCGCCAATAGCCCTCGGCAAACAGTTCCAAGCCGTGGGTGCGGTATTTCACGTCTATATCCTGATATCCGCCCCACTCGTGGTTGTTACGCACGTTAGTGATCGTGCTGACACTGAAGCCGTCGCCTTGAGGTTTAACGGTATAGATGCGGATGACCGACGACACATTCTTTTTGTATCGGGCACCTGGACTCGTAATCACGTCGATGGACTTGATGTCGCCCGACTTGAGGCGCGACAACTCGGTATTGCTCTGAATCGGGCGGTTATTGATATAGATGAGCGGTGTGCCGCTACCAAAAACGCTCACTTGGCCGTCGCCCTTGACATCGACACGCGGCAACTGGCCCAGCACGTCAATACCCGTACCCATGTCGCTGAGCACCGTGCCCGCAACATTGACGGTCATGCCACCCGTAGTCATCTGGTACTGGGGACGTTCGCCCTTGACGGTGACGCCGCCCAGGGCATATTGGTCGGGTTGCATTTTGATGGTGCCCAGGTGGGGCGACTTGCAGTGGCGATAGACGGGACGGTAGCCCACGTAGGTGATGCGGGCCAGCACGCCCTGTTGGTCGCAGGGGATGACGAACAGACCGCTCTCGTTGGTCACGCCGCCGGTGATGAGGGTAGAGTCGCGCGGCGAGAGCAGGGCCACGTTGGCGTAGGGCAACGGCTGGCCCGTTTCGTCGAGGACGGTGCCCTTGTAGCGCGTCGCTTCCCGCAAGGGGCATTCCACAGCAATGTCCTTGCCTTGCACGGTCATCTTGATGGGATAGAAACCTATCAGCTGCTGGATAGCGTCGGGCACTGACTTGTTTTTGACCGTGGTCGTCACCCTGAAGTCCTCCAGGTCGTTATAGAGAAAACTGACATTGTATTCCCCACCCCGCTCGTTGAGCCACTTGAGCGCCTCGCTCATCGACACGTCATTGAACGACCGCGTCACCCGCTGCCCGAAGGCCGCCGTGGCCATGCACAGGCATGCCACGAGATAAATCATGCGTCTTGCCATCATTCCACCACGATTGTATTGCCCTCGATGCTGACTGACACGCGCTCGAACATGTTCAGGCGCTCAACGACACTGTTCAATTCCTCGCCAGGATGCAACTCAAAGTAGAAGCGCAGGTCACGGGCATCATCGTTGCGGAACTCGACTTGCTTACCATAGCGGAAAGCGATACCTTCCAGCATCTGGCCGAGCGGCTGGTTATCAAACACGACGGGAGCTACCACTTCTTCTACGGTATCGGCCACGCCACGGCGAGGCCCTACTTCAGACGATTCTTTAGTCGCTATCGGGGCGACGTTTTCAATCTTTTCTTGAAGTTTGTCTTTAGCCCTGTAGCGCACAGCCTGGACGGCGGCATAGGTGAAAGCCGAGAGCATAACCACCCCCGCAATCATGGCGGCGACTTTGAGCCAGCGGCGGTTTTTCACCGGGGCGAAATGCTGTTGCTCGAAGCGTTGCCACTCGGCTTCCACATCGGGCTCTGGGATATCGGTCATGGCGCGCTTGGCCGCTGTCAGGTGCTGCTGTGTCTCGTCGTCAAGCATAGCGGCCAACTGCTCGTCGGTGTAATTCTCGGGATGCTCGTGCATGTCGAGCAAAAGACGGATTTTATCGTTCTGTTCCATAACGTCTATTGTTTTTGATTGTTGAAATAGGCATTGATTCTCTCCAGTGACTGTGACAAGTGATGATGGACCGTCACGCGGCTCACGCCCACTGCCTCGGCGACCTGCTGGCAGGTCATGTCCTGCAGGTAGCGCAGGGTGAAAATGCGGCGCGACAGCGGCGGCAGGTTGTTCTCAATATAGTGCCGCAACTCGGCAAGCATGAGCGAGTCGTCGGGGCCATCGGCAAGCGGTTCGGCATTTGTCGAATAGAGTTTCACGAAGCGTTCCCGCATCTGCTTGTGGCGGATGATGTTGATGCAGCCGTTACGCACGCACGTCAGCAAGAAACCGCGGGCATTGTCGCTGCGGATGGACATGCCGCCGAGCAGCGAGGCAAAAACGTCGCTCACGACATCGCGCGCCTCGTCCTCGTCGTAGAGTAACGACACCGCCAGGCGGTACATCGCCGAGTAATGCGTCTTGAACAGTATTTCCAATTCACTTTTTGTCATAGTCGTGGGTCAATTACACTTGATAGACGTTTCAGGTCAAGGAAATGTAAACTTGACTCGGGCTTTTTCACACAAAGATACACTGATTTTTCTTACGAGCCAGGCTCGTACTACATAACAACACACACAAAAGGCTTTTCCCAAAGGCCGTTGTCACAGATATTTTTGCTATGTGTTAGATTTTGCACTACCTTTGCAGTTATGAAAGGTTTTTGGCAACTGTTGAAGCGGTTTGTGCCGCCCTACAAGAAGTATATCGCGTTGAACATCGTGTTCAACCTGCTGGCCGCGTTCCTGACGCTGTTCTCGTTCGCCCTGATCATCCCCATCCTGGAGATGCTCTTCGGGCTAAACACCAACCACTATGAGTTCATGGCGCTGGGCTCTGGCAGCCTGCAGGACGTGGTGGTCAACGACTTCTACTACTATGTGCAATGCATCATCGGGCGCTACGGCCAATCGACGGCCCTGGCGTGCATTGCTGCCGCCCTGGTGTTCATGACGGGATTGAAGACAGGCAGCAGCTACCTGAGCTTCTTCTACATGATCCCGATACGCACGGGCGTGGTGCGCGACATCCGCAACCAGATTTATCACAAGATGACATCGCTGCCCATCGCCTTCTTCTCCAACGAGCGCAAGGGCGACGTGATGGCGCGCATGAGCGGCGACGTGACCGAGGTCGAGAACTCAATCATGACCTCGCTCGACATGCTGTTCAAGAACCCCATCATGATCATTGCCTGCCTGGTGATGATGATCGTCATCAGCTGGCAGTTGACGCTGTTTGTGCTCATCTTGCTGCCCATCGCCGGGTGGATTATGGGACGTGTGGGCAAGCGCTTGAAACGCGTCTCGCTCGAGGGACAGAACCAGTGGGGCGTACTGCTGAGCAACATCGAGGAGACCATCGGCGGCCTGCGCATCATCAAGGCCTTCAATGCCGAGGGCAAGGTGCAACGTCGCTTCGAGAACGAGAATGAGAAATACCGCTCGATTCTCACGCGCATGAACCGTCGCTACGTGCTCGCCCATCCCATGAGCGAGTTCCTGGGCACGTTGACCATCGCCATCGTGTTGTGGTTCGGCGGCACACTCATCCTGGGTGGCCATGGCGGCAGCCTCACCGCGCCCAAGTTCATCTACTACATGGTGATTTTCTACAACATCATCAATCCCGCCAAGGATCTGTCCAAGGCTGCCTACTCGATCCAGCGCGGTCTGGCCTCGATGGAGCGCATCGACAAGATCCT
>CAMJZI010000091.1 GCA_946410185.1 uncultured Porphyromonadaceae bacterium | reverse complement strand
TCCTTCATCGCGTCTTTACCCACATTGCGGGTGTCTGGCACTTGCTTGGCCAGAACAATGATTCTTAAACCCATGATTTCTTATTTCAAAATTTATGGTTGTTAGTTGATATTCGTTTTATTTACAGCAACTTGTGCGCAATTACACAAAAAGCGCTGCAAAGGTACAAAAAATCTTGCAAATTCTTTTCACCCACCCCCTTAAAGTATATTAATAATGTGGATTTACACTCTCTGTTTCCAATAATAACACTATATTTGCGTCCAAATTAGCCACCATCAACTCATGTACACACTCGATTACAAAGTGACCACCAGCTGCTGCGACAGCGAGGGTCGATTGAAACTCTACTCGGCATTGCAGATGATGCAGGACTGCTCCGAAATGTGGATCGACAGCGAGCCCCAGGCCCGCAAGTTCTTCAAGGACAACAACATGACCCAACTGCTGGCAACGCGCCAGGTCGAGGTCGTGCGCGTGCCGCGCTTCAAGGAGGAGCTGTCGGTAACCACGTCTATCTACGAGGTGATGCCCATGTATGGCTTCCGCAACACCTTCATCCGCGATGCCCAGGGAGGGGATTGCTACCGCACCTGGAGCATGGGCGCCTTTGTCGATCTGGCGACGGGAAAGCTCGCCCGCATCGCCGACGACGCCATCGCATCGCTCACCCTCGAGCCCAAACAGGAGATGAACTACCGCGGCCGCCGCATCATCCTGCCCAAGCAGGACGGCGCCGTGCTCGAGTCAGTCCAGGTCATGCGCGCCGACATCGACTACAACCACCACATGAACAACGCCAACTATGTGCGCATCGCCATGGAACTGCTGCCCGAGGACTTCGAGGTCAAAGACATGCGCGTCGAGTACCGCATCGCCGCCCGCCAGGGCGACCTGCTCACCCCCACCCTCTACCCCATCGACGGCGGCTACATCGTCGCCCTGGCCATCGACGGCCAACCCAGCGCCATCATCGAATTCCTGTGACCGGAAAACGGCAACATTAAGGAGCAAAGCAACTCCAGCGTTGCGTTTTTAGGTTGTTTTTCAACCATTTTTGCTGATTCATCAGTAAAAATGGTTACCTTTGTCCCCAGTGATGAAGAAGATTCTCAAGATTGACAATCCCAACGAATATGCCGACTATGTGGGCGCCCCGGTGCTGCACCCGCTGGTCAGCGTCATCCACTACGACGAGGTGGGGCCTTTCCACCACAGCCTGAACAATTATGGTGTCTACGGACTTTTCGTCCAGCAGGAATTCCCCTTCAATCTCTCCTATGGCACCAAGAAGTATGAAGCCAGCGACGCCTCGATCATCGCCGTAGCACCCGGGCAGATTGGCGGCCTTGAAGACAACGGCGAGCTCATCACCATCAGCGGATGGGTACTGATGTGGTCACCCGAGCTGCTTCACAACACCGACCTCGAGGCCAGGATGAAGGACTACCACTATTTTTCCTACTTCGCCATCGAATCGCTCAAGATGGAGCCCGACGAGTGGACAGCCATCACCCAGCTGATATCCCAGCTGCGCAACGAGCTGCAAACCCATGACGACACGCCAGCACTGCGCCGCATCATCCTAGGCTACATCAGGCTCATCATGGAATACTGCAACCGCATTTACAAGCGCCAGATATCACAAGAGGACAAAGGCTCACCCGACATACTCAAGCGCTTCCACGCCCTGCTCGACGACTACTTTAACGAGAACCTGCAACTCGACCACGGCCTGCCATCAGTGAACTACTGCGCCAACAAGCTGGCCTACTCCCCCCGATACTTCGGCGACATCGTGCACAAGGCCACAGGCGGCACAGCCATCGGCTACATCCACGCCTATGTCATCAACCTGGCCAAAAGCCTGCTCATGAACGGCCACAACATCAACGAGACATCACGCCTGCTCGGATTTGAATACCCCCAGCACTTCACCCGCCTGTTCAAGCGCATCGTCGGCATCACCCCCTCGCAATTCCTCGGCAAATAACAGCCACCAGTCAGCCACCGGCAATTTTCGCCGCAAAAGTGTAGCCTCATCTCGATAAATCGTTGTAACTTTGCAGCAACAAAACAACAATTTTTAATCGTCTAACTTTTATTCTTTAACAAAGAGAAAAATGAGAAAGAACATCGTTGCGGGCAACTGGAAGATGAACACCACAGTGCCCGAGGGCGTACAACTCGCCAAGGACGTGTGTGCAGCCGTTGCTGCAGAGGCCAACCTGAAGTGCGACGTCATCATGGGCGTTCCATTCACCCACCTGATGGCCGTCAAGGAAGTCATCGGTAACGCAAACGTGGGCCTGGCAGCCCAGAACTGCGCCGATCACACCAGCGGCGCCTACACCGGCGAGGTGTCGGCCGCCATGGTCGCCTCGACAGGGGCCAACTACGTGATCCTGGGGCACAGCGAGCGACGCGGCTACTACCACGAGACCGCCGAGATGCTCAAAACCAAGGTGGACCTCGCACTGGAGAACGGCCTGAAGGTGATCTTCTGCTGCGGCGAGAGCCTCGAGCAGCGCGAGAACGGCACATTCAAGGACGTCATCGGAGCCGAGATCCGCGACTCCCTGTTCCACCTCACAGCCGAGCAGATGAAGAACATCGTCATCGCCTATGAGCCCATCTGGGCCATCGGCACCGGCAAGACCGCAACCAGCGACCAGGCACAAGAAATCCACGCCCTGATACGCGGCCTCGTGGCCGACAAGTACGGCGCGCAAGTGGCCGACGACACCACCATCCTGTACGGCGGCAGCTGCAAGCCCAGCAACGCACCCGAGCTCTTCGCCAAGCCCGACATCGACGGCGGCCTCATCGGCGGCGCATCACTCAAGGCAGCCGACTTCATGGGCATCGTGACCGCCTTCTGACAAGGCAACCCGTCACAGCACAACCCATCAACGAACAACAACCGCAGCCGGCACCCCTCGCCAGGCTGCGGTTGCCATATCCACCCACCACACCAACACAAAAACCCGCCAAGCCAGCATAAAATATTAAAAAAAGTTATCCAATCAGGAAATTTGCACTATCTTTGCGGCAAATTTAGCAAACGACACATCTCATCATTAGTAATAAATGTTGAAACGATTACACATCCGCGCCCTGTGCCTGTGCCTCATGATGCTCATCGCAATGGCAAGCAACGCACAGCGTCCGCAAATCACCGACCGCCTGAACCGCAACGGCCAGGTCACCGTTGACGCACCCAAGGAACTGGTAAAGCGCAACAATGCCGACGCCGGCAAGCAGCAACAATCGGGCAACAAGGACAAAAAGGTCAAGGAAAAAGACAAAAAGAAAACCGACCCCAAGAGTGACGACGAGAAACTAAACGAACTCGACGACGACAACATCAAGGACTCGGTCAAGGACGACGACAACGGCAAGAAAAAAGAAGACGACAAGAAAAAAGAAGAAATCACGCCCAAGAAGCCCAAGCGCAACCACACCTCACAGCAGACCATCGAGTCGCGCGGCGTGGGATTCCGCATACAGGCCTATACCGACAACAACCCCAGGACCGCCAAGGCCGCAGCACAAAAGCGAGCCCACGACATCGCCATGAAGTTCCCACAGTACCGGTCTTACATCTCCTACAAGGCACCGGCATGGAGACTGCGCATCGGCGACTTCAAGACCCAGCGCGAGGCACAAGCCGCACTGCAGCGCATCAAGAGTGTTTATCCCAAATTCGCACGCGAAATGGTCATCGTGCGTGACCGCATTAACGTTTGGAGCAATGATTAAAATGAAATTCAGCGACGAGGACCTCAAACTCGCCGAACAAATAGCCGAACACTACCGCGCCATCATCGAACTCATCGGTGAAGACCCAGACCGCGAAGGACTGGCCAAGACCCCGCTGCGTGCCGCCAAAGCGCTCATCGAGAACACCCGCGGATACCACGAGGACGCCGACGCCATCGTACACAGCGCCATCTTTGAGCACGAGGGCAGCGAGATCGTCATCGTCAAGGACATCGAGTTCTACTCACTCTGCGAGCACCACGTGCTCCCCTTCTTCGGCAAAGTCTCCATCGGCTACATTCCCGCCGGAGGCATCGTCGGACTGAGCAAGCTCGCACGCATCGTCGACACCTACTCACGACGACTGCAAGTGCAAGAGCGCATGACACACGACATCTGCGAACTCCTCACCAGAGTGCTACCCAACCGAGGCGTCATCGTCTATGCCGAAGCACAGCACATGTGCATGAAAATGCGCGGAGTCGAGAAACAAGACTCCACCACCATCACATTCGAGTATAGCGGTGAATTCGAGGACATTCACCGACAAAACGAATTCTTCACACTCCTCGGCGTGAAAAAATAATAAAAAAACGTGATTTTTTCGGGCAAAAATTTTGCCAGTTCAAAAAGTCACTGTATCTTTGCACCGCAATTCACGAAAGCACCCCTTGAAATGAGTTGCAAACCACTGCGAAAGTAGCTCAGTTGGTAGAGCACGACCTTGCCAAGG
>CAMJZI010000090.1 GCA_946410185.1 uncultured Porphyromonadaceae bacterium | reverse complement strand
ATGAAGAGCAACTTCCACACCATCGAGCAGAAGCTCTTCCCCATCTATGGCACGCTGGGGCTGACCTACCGGCTGAGGTAGCCCCCTAACCCCCTAAAGGGGGAACAGTGGCTTTGCGAGTCCCTCTTCAGGGGGCTTGGAGTAGACTAAAAAAGACATAAAGACAAATATTATAGTAAGATTTATCAAAAATGAAGAAGATTTTCAACTTACTTGCCGCAGCAGCATGTGTGCTGAGTTTGCAGGCACAAACGGTCACCGTCACACCCAACGGTAGCGTGTGCAGCGTGACTGTAGATGGAACGACCTATGACAATGTGCCGGTCACGGTACAGGAAGGCATCAACCTGGCAGTCGTCAACCGCGACGGCGTGTCGCTGCTGGTGCGCTATACCGATGCTAACACCGTTGCCGTTAACGGTACAGTCAACGGCCAGCCCTTTGAGTACGCCTCTCCGGCAGTCACCGCTTACGCCAAGACTTTCCAGATTCCCAACAGCGACTTTGAGGAGTGGCACTCAGTGGGAAGTAACCGTCAAGAGCCTGGTGCAGAAGGAAGTACATATAGTTGGCATGGATTTGGGACATGCTTTGGTAGTTATGCTGGTACGGCTAGAGGATTAGGTTCATTAACTAAAGGCGAACATTACAAGGGCAATAATTGTGCAGTAATTAAGTCCGCAAATGCCTTCATCTATGTTGCCAACGGCACTATGACCACAGGTCGTTTGCAAGCAGGTTCCATGAGTCCATCAAATTTCAACAATCACAGTGAGATGGATATCAACAAAGATTATACAACAGTAAAGAATGATGATGGTTTATCTCAATACGGCCCATTTTATACTTTGCTGAAGCTGAATGCAAAACCTGATGCAATAAAATCATCTGTTAAGGTAGAACTCGAAAACACATCAGATATGGCAAGTGTGAGTGCAGCAATCACTGATGGCACTTACTATCAGGAGCCACAAGATCAACCTTACACCAATGTTGCCGCTTCTGCTAAAAATGAGGCACTCTCCAACAACAAAGCATGGACTGATTATACTTTGCCATTCTCGTATAATGAGGGAGTTGAAGCTAAAGCTATTATGGTCACTTTCTCGACAAGTTCTACCCCTGGTGGTGGTTCTGTTGGTGATAAGGTATCCATTGATGACGTTGAGCTGATTTACAACGCCGCCATCAGCAACATTGCGCTCAATGGCGTGACGCTCGAGGGCTTCAACTTCGATGCCGCCACCAAGACCTATGATTTGACCTACAGCGGCGTGGCGTTGAATCTGACTGCCGAAAACTTTGATGTCACTACCGAGGGCCAGAGCGCCATGGTGGTGAAGAATGTCGAGAATCTGGGCGGTGGCAACTATCGTGTGGTCATTGCCGTGACTAGCCCCGACTTCAAGAACCACGCCCTTTACACCATCAACGTCAACTTCAACCCCATCACCGGCAAGGCCTACATCCTGGGTGATGTCAATGGCATCGGCTGGCATGCCAACAATGGCGTGGAGATGAGCACCGAGGATCAGAAGGTCTACACTGCCCATGTGACTACCGCTAGCGAGAACAACTACTTCCGTTTCACCACTGAGCTAGCCAACGATGATGACGCAGGCGCTTGGGCATATATCATGCCATACAACATCGGCGCCATGTCCGCCAATCAGTCAATTGCCAAGGCTGACTATGGTGTTGCCCTGCCTCTGGGTGAGTGGGGAACTGAAAACAACTTCATTTTGCCCGCCGGCGAGTGGAACTTCACCCTGGACATGGAGGCTCGCACACTGACCGTGACCAACGCCTTTAATCCCATCACCGGCAAGGTCTACATCCTGGGCGACGTCAACGACAATGGTGGCTGGCACGCCAACAAGGGCGTGGAGATGAGCACTGAGGACCAGAAGATTTACACCGCCGAGGTGACTACCGCCGGCAGCGGCTACCACAACTTCAGCTTCACCACTGAGCTGGCCAACGATGATGACCAGGGCGCATGGGCTTATATCCTACCCTATCGCTTCGGTGCGAAAGGCGACAACTCCGATCCGAGTTATCGGATTGACGGTGTTGACCTGAACAAAGCCATGGAACTAGGCGACTGGGGCACGACTCGCAACTATTGCTTGGAGGCCGGCAAGTGGAACTTTACCATCGACATGGAAGCCCGCACACTGACCGTGACCAAGGCAGCCCTGCTGGGCGACATCAATGGTGATGGCAAGATTGATGTGACTGATGTTAACGTTGTGGTCAACATCATCCTGGGCAAAGACTCGAAAGACAATTACCCCAATGCCGACACTGACGGCAACGGAACGGTTGACGTGACCGATGTTAACGCAGTGGTTAATATCATCCTGGGCAAGAACTAAATAGAGACTAAAGAGGACATGAGGACTTGAGTTATTTCATGTCCTTAGTCCCCTGTTGATTTCTCAAACAATGCACACTTTAATAACAACATTAATTATAACACAAGACAAATGAAGAAATTATTCGCAATGCTTGTGGCCGCCGCTTGCACCCTGGGTGCCATGGCCACCGACTATGCCGGCAAGATTGCCGTGTCGATCAATGGTGAAGGTGCTTCGCAAGCCGCCAATGTGACTCTCAACCAGCAAGAGGATGGGACTTACACCCTGCTCATCAAGAACTTCAAGCTCGTGACTCCTGACACCGAGCTGGGTGTGGGCAACATTGAGGTCGACAGTCTAGTCGCCAACACCGACTTTGAAGAGTTTGGCTACACGCTGACCAGTGTCGAGAACCGCAACGTCACCATCGCCGAGGGCGATGACCCCAATGTGGACGTGTGGTTCGGCCCCACTCTGGGCGAGGTGCCCATCACGATGACCGCCGAATTCAACGAGCAGACCCTGCTGGTGAGCATCAACATCTACTTTGCTCCACTGGAGCAGAACATCAAGGTCAACTTTGTGGGCAACAACCCCGATGCACCGCAGCCCGTGAAGGGTGATGTGACGGGCGAGGGCACAGTCGACATCAGCGATGTGAACGCCGTGATCAACATCATGCTGGGCAAGTAACTCTTCTGGGTTAGGGTTGAAGGGTTAGTGGTTAGGGTTTCTCCCATCCACCACTCTTTGACATGACGCTTTAAATTAGACGGCTCATTTTGTGGTTGAGATCCACAAAATGAGCCGTTGTTGTAACTAATTGAGAAAAATATTGTAACTTTGCAGTTTGGAAAGAAATTATTAAGACTAAAGAAGATGAACAAACTAGCACCGACATACGACCCGAAAGCGGTCGAGGACAAATGGTACCAGTATTGGGAACAGCACGATCTGTTCAAGTCAACACCCGATGAGCGCGAGCCCTACACCATCGTCATCCCGCCCCCCAACGTGACGGGCGTGCTGCACATGGGTCACATGCTCAACAACACCATCCAGGACATCCTGATGCGCCGTGCCCGCATGGAGGGCAAGAACGCCCTGTGGGTGCCCGGCACCGACCACGCCAGCATCGCCACCGAGGCCAAGGTGGTCAAGCGCCTGGCCGAGCAGGGCATCAAGAAGCGCGACCTGACGCGCGATGAGTTCTTGAAACACGCCTGGGACTGGACCCACGAGCATGGCGGAATCATACTGCAACAACTGCGCAAACTGGGTGCCTCGTGCGACTGGAGCCGCACCGCATTCACCATGGACGAGAAGCGCTCGCAGAGTGTGCTCAAGGTGTTTGTCGACCTCTACAACAAGGGCTACATCTACCGTGGACTGCGCATGGTCAACTGGGATCCCAAAGCCCAGACCGCACTGAGCAACGAAGAGGTCATCTACAAAGAAGAGAAGAGTCACCTGTTCCACCTCAAATACTATGTTGAGGGATTGACCGAACTGGAGAACGAGGCCCAACTGCGTGAGCAGGGCAACGTCATCTATCGCGATGACAAGGGCTACTATGCCGTGGTTGCCACCACTCGCCCCGAGACCATCATGGGCGATACCGCCATGTGTGTCAACCCCAAGGATCCCAAGAATCAGTGGTTGCGTGGCCGCAAGGTGATTGTGCCGCTGGTGGGCCGCGTCATCAACGTGATTGAGGACCACTATGTCGACATCGAGTTTGGTACGGGTTGCTTGAAGGTCACCCCTGCCCACGACACCAACGACTATATGCTGGGCAAGACCCACAACCTTGAGACCATCGACATCTTCAACGCCGACGGCACCATCAGCGCAGAGTCGCCCCTGTATGTGGGCATGGACCGTAACGACTGCCGCAAGCAGATTGTCGAGGATCTGAAGGCCGCCGGACTGATGGAGAAGGTCGAGGACTATGACAACAAGGTGGGCTACAGCGAGCGCAACCCCGACACCGCCGTTGAGCCGCGCCTGTGCATGCAGTGGTTCCTCAAGATGAAGCACTTTGCCGACCTGGCTCTGCCACCGGTGATGAATGATGAACTCAAGTTCTATCCGCCCAAATACAAGAGCACCTACAAGGTGTGGCTCGAGGGCATTCAGGACTGGTGCATCTCGCGCCAGTTGTGG
>CAMJZI010000089.1 GCA_946410185.1 uncultured Porphyromonadaceae bacterium | reverse complement strand
TCAGGCGGTTGATTTGCAAAGAGGGTGAGCCATAACTGAATTATGACACACCCGCATGTCTTTTGGGGGGATAAAGTAATGATTATTTTCCGATGCAGTGGTATTCAAATCCGGCCATGACAAGCTCTTCACCATCCAGAATGTTGCGGCCATCCAGAACGAGGCGTCCTTTCATTTTATCTTTTAACGTTTCGATGTTTGGCATGCGGAATTCCTTCCATTCGGTGACCAGCATCAGCGCATCGGCTCCTGATGTTGCGTCATACGTATCAGTTGCATAGGCAACGCTGTCGCCAATGCGGCGCCGGCATTCGTCCATGGCCACGGGGTCATACACCTTGACCTGGGCACCAGCCTTGAGCAGCAAGTCGATAAGTACGAGCGATGGTGCCTCACGCATGTCATCGGTCTCAGGTTTGAAGGCCAGTCCCCACATGGCGATTGTCTTACCTGCCAGTGACTGCTCGTTGCCGTAATAGTTGACCAGTTTCCGGTAGAGCACCAGTTTCTGGTCGGCATTCACTTCCTCGACAGCCTGCAGCACTCGCATGGGATAGCCTTGATCGGCAGCAGTCTTGATGAGGGCTTTCACGTCTTTCGGGAAGCATGATCCGCCGTAACCGCAACCGGCATACAGGAACTTCTTGCCGATGCGTGTGTCACTGCCGATGCCTTTTCGTACCATGTTGACATCGGCACCCACTAGTTCGCACAGGTTGGCAATATCGTTCATGAAACTGATTCGGGTCGCCAGCATGGAGTTGGCTGCATACTTGATCATCTCGGCTGAGGGAATGTCGGTGAAGATAAGTCGGTCGCTGACGATCATGAATGGCTTGTAGAGCCTTGCCATGAGTTTGCGGGCACGTTCGCTCTCGACGCCCACGACAACACGGTCGGGGCTCATGAAGTCTTTCACGGCATTTCCTTCCTTGAGAAACTCTGGATTGCTGGCAACGTCGAACTGGATATTCACGCCGCGCTTGTTCAGCTCATCTTCAATGACTTCTTTAACCTTGCGCGCTGTGCCAACAGGAACAGTGCTCTTGGTCACCACCACAACATAGTGGTTCAAGTTCTTGCCGATGGTTCTTGCTACCTCAAGAACATATTTCAGGTCGGCGCTGCCGTCCTCGTCGGGAGGGGTTCCCACCGCACTGAACACGATGTCAACACCATTGAGCACGTCCTCGAGGCGGGTCGAGAAGCGCAGACGTCCCTTCTTTGCGTTTTTGTGCACGAGGGTTTCCAGCCCTGGTTCATAGATGGGGATGATGCCCTTGTTCAAGGCTTCAATCTTGCGTTGGTCAACATCGACGCAAGTCACGTGTGCACCCATCTCACTGAAACAAGTTCCCGTGACAAGTCCTACATATCCGGTTCCAACAACGGCGATTTTCATTGTTCAATTTGTAGTATTAAACTTCAAGTTCTGGTATGGGCCAGAACTTGAAGCGATATGGAAATAGTAAAATATGTTATGCGTTTTGGTCTCCCTGAACTCCAAATTGCTTGGAGATGGAAGCATCCTTGGGGGTGTCATCGACGTAGTAACCGCCACTGTCACCACCGTAACCATAACCGTAACCGTAGCCATAGCCATAACCATAACCCTTACCGTAACCGTAAGCGTAGGAGTAGTTATAGCGGGTCTTGCTCACCTTGATGTCGTTGACGAGAATGGTCATATTCTTGATCTTGCCTTCTTCGGCCATGCGCTCAAGTTCATACAGGTATTGCTGCTCAACCCTGCCATCACGAATCACGTAGATTGTCAAGTCGGCATAGCGGTTTACAACGGCAGCATCGGCAATCAGGTTGTAAGGCACGGTATCGAGGATGACGAGGTCGTATTCCTTCTTGAGCTCATTGATCATCTTCTCCATGTTCTCGCTCAGCAGCAATGCGGTGGGGTTGGGAGGAATGGCGCCCACACTGATGATGTCAAATCCCTCATGCAGTGAACCATAATGGATGACTTGCTTCAAGTCGGTCACCTTGCCGGACAAGTAGGCCGAAGCACCTCTACCGTCCTGCACACCAACGTATTCCGAGAACTTACCTTTACGCAAGTCAAGGTCGACTACGATCACACGTTTGTTGATGTAGGTGTAGGACAGTGCCAGGTTCACGGCCACGAAGCTCTTACCTTCACCCGACATAGTTGAGGTGAACTGAATGACGGTCGCTTCTTTATTCTCTTTATTCTGGTCGGTAAGGAAGTCTAAGTTATTGCGGATGATGCGGTAAGCCTCATTCATGCGGTCGTTAGAGGTCTCGTTAACCACGATCTCGCCGGTAACCGTGCTCTTCTTGGCTGGGAGCTCACCCAAGATGGGAATATCGCACACTTCCTCAATCTCACGGCGGGTGTGGATGGTCTTGTCAAGTGAGTAGTACCAGAAGACGCCGTAGAGAACAAAGGCGGGAATCAAGAGACCGATGACCATACCCGTAAGCACAAGACGGGTGAGGGGAGCGGTAACAGGCGTGTTGTTAGGAATGGCAGGTTCCATGACCTTGGCGTTAGGCTCGGTAATGGCCATCTGCAAGGCGTTTTCCTCACGTTTGTTGAGCAGGTACAGGTAAAGCTGCTCCTTGATCTTCTGTTGACGAGTGACCTCGGTAATGGCTTTCTCGTGAGAGGGGTTGGCCGTCAAGTTGCTCTGTGCTTGGCTCTGCAATCGTTGTGCCTGGCCCTGACGGGTGCGCAGGGTGCTGATGTAGTTGTCAAGACTGGCAAGGATGTTCTTCTTTTGTGTGGCCAAGGAGTTTGACAGCTCTTTCATCACGGGGTTCTCGGCACTTGAGGTGGCGGCAATCTTTTGATAGTCCTGCATGGCCTCGTTGTACTGAGAAATCTGGCTTGTGATACCCGACTCATTCATCCCGGTGTTGACGGGAATCAGGTCAGCGGGACCCATGTTGGCGATAAAGCGACGAATCTGTGATGCCAGATTGATCTCGAGAGAAACATTCTCAGAGTTGTTGATCTGGTTCATGGTGTTGCCTTCGCTACCAATCATGCGGGAGTTGATTGAACCGGCTGTGAGGATAGCCACTTCATTATCCACGCCGCTCAAGTCCTTAGACAGGTCTGAAACACGTTCGGCAATAAAGGCCTCGGTGTTGCGTGCCACCTGGTTCATGTCGTTGATGCCTTCCTGGTTATAGGCAACCACGAGTGCATTCAGGATGTCGGCACACATCTCGGCGTTCTGGCCTCTGATGGCCAGGTTCAAGACGTCACTGTGCTGGTCGGCATTCTCGACCACAAGCTGAGCCTTCAGTGCCCTAGCCATACTCGATGGGTTGGACACGTTTACAATGATGGTGTAATCAATGTAGTTGTCGGCAAAGATGTCGGTTTTGGTGATGGCAATAGGACCGAAATCGGTATTCACCTTGTTGCCAAAGTGGGCTTTCTTCCACTCGCCGCCATTGACGTTGAACTCATACTCCTCGGCACTCTTGGGGATCACTGTCAACGAGAAGCCGCGGGTCACCTCCTTGAGAGGAGTTACCTGAATAGGGGTTTTCTTGTAGATGTTCACATCGCGCAGGAACATGTGGCCAAAGTACTGCACATTGAGTCCTAAGGAGTTTACCACTACTTCCATCACCCTGGATGACCTGAGCTTGTGGGGCTCGTTGGGGATGTAGTTGACGGTGTTCAGTCCCAGGTCACTGAAGGTCATCGACGGTGTTCCCTGGGCGCTGTCCTTGGAACGGATGAGGATTGACGCCTTGGCAATATAGTATTGTGGCTGGGTCTTGGCATAGAGGTAGGCGATGCTGCCGCAAACAATCATCGACAGCACGAACCAGTACCAGTTGTAGGCGCATGCCATGAATAGACGGTCCCACTTAATACCTGTGCGCAGGCGTTTTTTCTTTTTCTCTTCGGCAGCCGCTTTTGCGGCAAAATCTTCATGTGCGATCTGTTGCATATTGTGCTAATTTTGTTCCTTTTCTACTGAATATATTTGCGCTATGCGTAACGCTATTCACATTACTGCATAATTCAGCGCAAAGTTAAGTTAATTAGTCCAATTAGCAAATGATACCTCGATAAAATTTATTAAAAATCTTGCAGGCATCGATTGGGGGCCTCGTGGGATGAAAAAATGAGTGGAAGCCAACGGCTCCCACTCATCATGATATGAATGTTTGTGAAAAATCGGGGGGATTAATCGATTTCCTCGTCGGCCTCGTAACCGCCCATCTCGCGGATGGCGTTCTTGAGCATGACATACTGCTGGAACAGGTGGTTAACGGGAATCTCATTCTTGGTGTAGTCGTGCATCGGGCTCTTGAGGAAGAAGCTCAGGAAGCGCTGGGTGCCACAGCGGCCAGCACGGTGAGCCAGATCCATGAGCAGACACAGGTCTAAGCACAAGGGAGCAGCCAGGATAGAGTCGCGGCACAGGAAGTTGATCTTGATCTGCATGGGATAACCCATCCAGCCAAAGATGTCGATGTTGTCCCATCCCTCCTTGTTGTCGTTGCGGGGCGGGTAATAGTTGATACGTACCTTGTGGTAGTAGTTGCTGTACAGGTCGGGCTGATTGTCGGCAACGAGAATCGACTCGAGGGTCGAGAGCTTGCTGACCTCCTTGGTGCGGAAGTTGGCGGGCT
>CAMJZI010000088.1 GCA_946410185.1 uncultured Porphyromonadaceae bacterium | reverse complement strand
ACATCGTGCTGCTGTCCAGGTTGTTCCTGCGCAACTTCATCAACGAGAACCGCACAAGCGAGGTCACCCTCACCGAGGATGCCCAGCGGCTGCTCAAGGCCTTCCACTGGCCAGGCAACGTGCGCCAGTTGAAGAGCGTGATCGAGCAGGTGGCCCTGTTCGAGAGCGGCAACACGGTAGATGCAGCGACCCTGAGCCAGTACATGCCCAGCAGCCGCGACACCGCCCTGACCGTGCAGTCGCAGCCAAACTATGACTACAACGCCGAGCGCGAGCAGTTGTTCACCCTCATCCTGTCGATGCGTGCTGAAATCGAGTCGATCAAGAAGCGCATCGAGGGCGCGGGCCCCACCTCGCATGTGGCCACCAGCGTGCATGAGCTCAAGCGCGACAGCAATCCGTTGCTCGACTTCGGCAACGACAAGTCCGACCTGGAAATGGCATCGCCCTACCGCAACATGCAACGCCAGCCCCAAGACCTGGGTCACGTGGACGAGGTTGCAGCCATGGATGTTGAGGGTGAGACCGTCAAGACCCTGGACGAAACCGAACGCGAGACCATCGAGAACGCCCTGAGGCGCAACAACGGCCGGCGCAAGCTCACAGCCCAGGAGTTGAACATATCGGAGCGCACCCTGTATCGCAAGATCAAGCAATACAACCTGGAACGACAGTGAAACGGATTCTCATCATTCTGGCCCTAGCCATCGCCGCCATTGCATGGAACGCCTGTATCCCCAGGTACACCTTCAATGGCGCCTCGATTGACTATAACACTTACAAGACCATCTCGTTTGGCGAATTCCCCATCAGGGCCGCACTGGTCTATCCACCGCTGCAGTCCATGTTTGAGAACCGCATGACCGACATGATTGCCCAGCAGACACGTCTGCGCGTCATCGACAGCAACAATGCCGACCTGCGCATGGAGGGCGAAATCACCAACTACCAGCTGTCGCCCCAAGCCGTCGGCGAGGATGCCTACGCCACCCAGACACGACTGACCATCAGCGTGCGTGTCAAGTATATCAACAACAAGAACCAGAGCCTGAGCAAGGACCTGTCCTTCAGCGCCTACCGCGACTTCTCGAGCAGTGAGCTGCTGATCGACGTGCAGGACGAACTGTGCAACCAGATATGCAAGGACTTGTCGGACCTGATCTTTAACGCCACGCTGGGCGACTGGTAGGCGTGCGAGCCGTCATTGTTGGCACAATTTTTGATAATAGAGAGAGTGATGGCTATGACCTGGATTGACGATATCAAGCAACTGGCTGCCAACGGCGATAACGAGGTGACCAGACAATGGCTGGACAGCTGCAGTGCGGCTGCCCCCTATTGTGTGTTGCCCGCGCTGTTGTACCTGCAACACAACGGCGTGAAGGGTAACGAGGATGTGCTGGCCAAGTTGTCCATCTCCTTTCCCGACCGCCGTGCCCTGGCCCTGATGCTGGGCGAGGAAGCCAGCTCGATGAGCGGTTTTTACCCCCCCGAGGTACTGTCCGAGACACCCGACACCATCACCACCATCGACCGTTTTCTGGACAACTACGGCAAGACCAGCCCCGGTGAGGTCGAAGCCATCAGCAAGGCTATTTTCAACCCTCAGCCCGACTATGCCGACGTGCTGGCGGCGCAGGAAAGAGAGGAAGGCGGCATGCAGCCCGCCCCGGGAGGAGACTCGCAGGATGAGCTCATCAACAAATTCATCGCCGAGCAGACCCAACTGGGCGAGCAAGTAGCCCACACACCCATCACAGCCCCCGTGGGCGAAGACGAGAAAGCCGAGATTGCCGCCGACTCCATCGACAATCCTACCCAAAACGACGATTCCATGCTCAGCGAGAGTCTGGCTAAGATGTACATCACCAGACACAAATATTCGCAGGCACTTGAAATTATTAAGCGTTTAAGTTTGAAATATCCAGAAAAAAGTATTTACTTTGCAGACCAAATTCGGTTTTTAACCAAATTGGTCTTAAATGAGACACTAAACGACAATAAATAAGAAAAAATGTACACTATTTTTGCAATTCTGATCGTGATCGCATCGATTCTGTTGATCGGTGTTATCCTTATTCAAAAATCTAAAGGTGGCGGCCTTGCTGCCAACGTGAACAACTATAACCAGTTCATGGGTGTGCGCAAGACCACCGATTTTGTTGAGAAAGCTACTTGGGGTCTTTCCATCTTCATCTGCGCGCTGAGCATCGCATCGGCATTTGTGACTGCTCCCAGCATTGTTGAGGGTGCTCCCCAAATCAAGAAGTTACCCACCAGCGAGACTCAGGCTCCCAACTTTGGCACCGAGGCTCAAGAAGCACCTGCTGCCCAGGCTACCAAGTCTGCCACCAACAAGGTCACCGTTCCCGCCAAGGGCGAGGGTGAGGCTCCCGCTGCTCCTGCCAAGGAAGGTAACAAGTAATCAACAACTGCATCTTAAACCAACTTTCTAGAGGATGCGGTGTGTCGTATCCGCATCACAGCGGATGAAGACATACCGCACCTTTTTTTGTTTCGACACTATGAAAATGACATTATTATATATTGTCCTTGGAGCATTGATGACTGCATGCGGCTCGTCGGGTTCAACTTCAAGCATCAGCCCGCAAGACGGACAAGACACCGCCGCGACGGCAACAGTGCCGGGCTATGGCCAATATGACGGAGGTTCTGCGCTGGAATTGTGCAGGCAGCAGTGTGAGTTTGGTCCTCGCGTACCGGGCACAACGGCTCACGCCCGGTGTGCCGAATGGCTCCTGACGACCCTGCAGGCCTCGTGTGACACCGTCATCCTGCAGACGGGCACCGTCCAGACCGCTACCGAGGGCCAGCTGGGTATCAAGAACATCATCGGCGTCATCAACCCCGAGGCCAGCCAGCGCCTGCTGCTGCTCGCCCATTGGGACACGCGTCCCTGGGCCGACAATGACCCCGACGAGGCCAATCACACCAAGCCCGTGATGGGCGCTAACGACGGTGCCAGTGGCGTGGGTGTGCTGTTGCAACTGGCCAAGCAACTCAAGCAGGCAGGCACCTCGCTAGGCGTGGACATCCTGCTGGTGGATGCCGAGGACATGGGCGTTGACGACAACGAGGAATCATGGGCCCTGGGCACACAGTACTGGGCGCAGCATCCCCATGTCGAAGGCTACAAGCCGCTGTTCGGCATCCTGCTCGACATGGTGGGCTCGAGCGACGCCACCTTTACCCGCGAGTACTACTCGACGCAGTATGCCGGCGGCTTTGTTGACCTTGTCTGGAAGAATGCCGCGGGCAGCCACTTCATCAACGCACAAGGCGGAGCCGTCACCGATGACCACATCTTTGTCAACCGCGCCGGCATCCCCTGCATTGATATCATCGACATGCGCAGCAACAGCGACACGGGCTTCTGCCCCGAGTGGCACACCGTCCACGACACGATGGACGCCATCGATCCCGCCACACTCGCCGAGGTGGGCCAGACCCTGCTCAACGTCATCGCCGCCCTCCAACAGTAACCCCTTCATCGTGGACCGTGAGATTCAATCATGCGATATTTCCTGTTCATGTTTTTTATAATTCTCATCAATTGATTTAGGCATGAAGAAATCGGGAATACTGTTACCAGTGATTGCGCTGATATGCGTCACTATTATCGGCGGGGTAGCCCTTCGCATCCTGCTCTCCGACTGGAATACCGAGAGCAGAACCCGCATCATCATGCTCATCGCGGTTGTGCTGCTGATGGCTCACGGATGGTACCGCGCCCTGGTGCACATCAGGCCGGGAACATCGGTGGACGAGGTGGATGAAGTCGAGGACGAGGTGGAACATGCCCAGTCGGTAAAGGCGGTAATCGGCGCTTTCTTCAACCCGATGAAGATGAGATTCCGCACCTCACTCAGCATCTTCATCCTTGTTCTTGCCTACTTGTTTGCCACGCCTTTCATCTTCTGGGCACTGTTAATCCTGCTGATTGCACTCAAGGGCTACTTGCTCTACCAGTTGATCAGATACCACAAGGCTATCAAGGAATTAGCGCAACTCTCGGCCGAGCAAACTGCCGATGAGGTCGAATTTGATGAAGAGAAGGTGAGCCACTACATGGAATTGCTCAAGTCCTTTGCTCGTGACACCATCCATATCTCGTTTGCAAACAACTGTAACGCTCCATTGCCAGCCGGTTGCTCCAAATATGGCGGGCGGCCTGATGTGCCTGCTGATTTCCAGTGGCCACACGACAACAACGGCCGCCCCCTATCATTGCTGCTGCAAATCGATTGTGCTGCCCTCGCGCCCCTCGACCACGAGGGCATATTGCCCGCAAGCGGACACCTGTATTTCTTCTACGAACTCAGCCAGATGGATTGGGACGGCACTGAAAACGATGTCCGAGTCATCTATAACGACCTGCCTTCATCACAACTGCATCCCCTTGATTTCCCGGAGAATCTTGCCGATGAGTACCAGTTGAAGGAATGGCCCTTGCAATTCACCCATGGCTCAAGCATCCCGACGATCGAGGAACTGAGTCAATTGACGGATGAACCATTCAACGAGGAGGATGAGGATGAGCGCTATGAGGCATTTGACCGATTGTGGAAAGAATCCTTGATTGGAATCGGATCCATCGGCAGCATGCTCGGTTTCGCCTTTCTCATTCAAGATCCTATCGTCGATGACCTGTCAAGTGAGGTACTCCTGCTGCAACTCGACTCCAATGGCGAGTATTGGCGGGAGGATGACGAGACGCCTCACGATCTGCTATTCGGCGACGACGGCTGCATCTACTTCTACATCAAGCGTGAAGA
>CAMJZI010000087.1 GCA_946410185.1 uncultured Porphyromonadaceae bacterium | reverse complement strand
TTGCCGTGCCTCTTGCAGTCGTTCTTGCCGTTCCGATGTATGCCAACGCTGCTGGTATCGTACCTATCATCGAGGTGTTCGTTGCCAAGGGCATTCCCCTCGGTACCGCCATAGCATTTATGATGGCCGTTGTGGGTTTGTCGCTACCTGAAGCCACGTTGCTGAAGAAAGTCATGACATGGCGGCTCATCGGTATTTTCTTCGGCACCATTACGCTATTTATAATTTTATTGGGCTATCTTTTTAACTTATTCCTATGAGAATTCTTGTTTTATGCACCGGCAATAGTTGCCGTAGCCAAATGGCACATGGCTTTCTTCAGTCATTTGATAGACACATAGAGGTGTATTCAGCAGGAACATCCCCTGCAAAACATGTTCACCCTATTGCAATTTCGGTAATGTCCGAAGTAGGAATAGACATATCCCATCATATTCCTAAGATGGTCGAACAATATCTGAATGAGCAATGGGACTATGTGATAACAGTTTGTGGAGGGGCTAATGAGACATGCCCCACTTTTGTTGGCAAGGTCGGCAAACGTATTCACATCGGTTTCGATGACCCTTCAAATGTTGTAGGAAGTAAGGAACACGTTATATCTGAGTTCCGAAGGGTAAGAGAAGATATTAGGAAAGCATTCCGCAATTTTTATGTCACATGTGTTAAATAATGAGAAGATACTTTTCAGAGTTATTTTTCGAAAACCAAGAAGAAAACTCACCGATTTGCAGATTCTAATTAAGCATAAGGCCAAAATTGATTGAACGGCTGTGGGAATGAATGTCAGAATGAGTGATTTTTAGATAAATTAGGCGGCATTTCGGCAAAAAGAATGAAAAACGTTGACTTTCGTTTTGTATTGTGCTTAATTTGCACTAATTTTCAAAAAAAATGCTTAACTTTGCACAATTTAATTAACAAACGATATGTATAGCGAAGAGAGAGGGCTATATATAGCCCATGGTCCCAGCGGGCCGATAAGCATAGTGAGTAAGATGGCCAACCGCCATGGCTTGGTGGCCGGTGCCACGGGTACGGGCAAGACGGTGACGCTGCAGGTGCTTGCCGAGACGTTCTGCCAGATAGGTGTGCCGTGCTTCATGGCCGACATGAAGGGCGACGTGAGCGGCATCAGCCAGCCGGGCAAGATGAGCGGCTTCATCGAGAAGCGCCTACCCGAGTTCGGGTTGACCGACCCGCAGTTCCAATCGTGTCCGGTGCGTTTCTTCGACGTGTTCGGCGAGCAGGGCCACCCAATGCGTGCCACGGTGTCGCAGATGGGTCCCGAACTGCTGTCGCGCCTGTTCGAACTGAACGAGACGCAGTCGGGCGTATTGACCATCGCCTTCCGCATCGCCGACGACAATGGCTGGCTGCTCGATGACCTGAAAGACCTGCGCTCGCTGCTGGACTACATCAGCAAGCACGCCAAGGATTATGCCACACAATATGGCAACATCGCCGCTGCCACCGTGGGTGCCATCCAGCGCGCTATTCTGCGACTGGAGGACCAGGGGGGCAACACCTTCTTTGGCCGTCCGGCATTCGATATCATGGATTTGCTGCAATGCGATGGTCCCAAAGGCATCATGAACGTGCTAGCCGCCGACAAGTTGATGCTCAAGCCCAAACTGTATAGCACCTTCCTGCTGTGGCTGATGTCGGAACTCTACTCGACATTGCCCGAGGTGGGCGACCTGGACAAGCCCAAACTGGTGTTCTTCTTCGACGAGGCACACATGCTGTTTGAGGACACGAGCAAGGCCATGACCGACAAGATTGAGCAGGTGATTCGCCTGATTCGCAGTAAGGGCGTGGGCATCTACTTTGTGACCCAGAGCCCCACCGACATCCCCGTGAACATCCTGGGCCAGCTGGGCAACCGTGTGCAGCACGCCCTGCGCGCCTACACGCCCAAGGATCAGAAGGCCGTCAAGACCGCCGCCGACACCTTCCGCGCCAACCCCAACTTTGACACCAGCGATGCCATCATGAACCTGGAGACCGGCGAAGCCCTCGTTTCGTTCCTTGACGAGAAGGGCGCTCCCAGCGTGGTGGAGCGTGCCAAGATTCTGTTCCCGCTGAGCCAGATCGGTGCCATCAGCGAGGGGCAGCGCAACGACATCATGCGCCAGTCGCGCCTGGCCGGCAAGTATGACAAGGTGGATGACCGCGAGTCGGCCTTTGAGGTGCTGATGAAGGTCAAAGAGCAGGAAGAAAAAGAGGCTGCCGAAGCTGCCGAGGAGAAGGAGAACGCCAAAAAGAAAGGCAAGGAGAAACCGGGGCTGCTGAGCCGTGTGCTCAAAGCCATCATCACCGCGGTGACCGCAGCCATCGCCACCATCATCGGCACGAAGGTGAGCGACACTATCAGTGGCAAGAAGACCAAGAGCAAGACCAGCGCGGGCAGCAAGGTGGCCAAGAGCGCGACACAGGCTGCCACACGCACCATCACTCGCGACATCCTGGGCAACCTGATCAAGTAGTTCCCGTTTTTTTCTTATCACGAATTGTCGAGTATTCGAGTGCTCGAACATTCGAGTTAATGAGGCGAAATGAGAGAGTTGCTGAATGGATTGTATGGTGAGGGGCCGGCGGTGATAGCGGGGCCTTGCAGTGCCGAGAGCGAGGAACAGGTGCTGGCGACAGCGCATGCCCTGGCCGACATGGGCATCAAGGTGCTGCGTGCCGGGCTGTGGAAACCTCGCACACATCCCGGAGGATTTGAAGGTGTGGGTACCGAAGGATTGCCGTGGCTGCAACGTGCCAAGCACGAAACGGGGATGCTAGTGGCCACCGAGGTAGCGACACCCGAGCATGTGGTGGCGGCACTGGACGCAGGCATCGACATCTTCTGGATTGGGGCTCGGACGACGGCCAACCCGTTTGCGGTGCAGCAGATTGCCGACGCATTGCAAGGCCATGATGTCCCCGTCCTGGTCAAGAACCCGATGAGTCCCGACCTGGAACTGTGGATTGGTGCCATGCAACGTCTGGGATTTGCGGGCATCACGCGCCTGGGTGCCATACATCGCGGCTTCACACCAAGTACTGAGCAGGATGAGTTTCGCAATGTTCCGCACTGGGACATCGCCATCGAACTGAAACGGCGCTACCCCACCCTGTGCATCTTGTGTGATCCGTCGCACATGGGTGGGCGGCGCGAGCTGGTGGGCGAGTTGTCGCGTCAAGCCCTGACAATGGGATTTGACGGTCTGTTTGTCGAGTCGCACTGTCGGCCCGAGGAAGCCCTGAGCGATGCTGCCCAGCAATTGACGCCCGCCGAACTGGCTCACACACTGGCTGAGCTGCACCCTCGTCATGGCGATGATGCCGGTGAGGAACTGGAGCAGTTGCGCTGGCGCATCGACGAGTGCGACCGTGAGTTGGTGAGCCTGCTGGCCCGCCGCATGGCTGTAGTGCGCGAGATCGGGCACTACAAGCAGCGGCATCAGGTGCCTGTCGTTCAGACCTCGCGCTTCAATGTGGTATTGCGCCACGCCATCGAGTTGGCAAGGGCCGAGGGCATGAGCGAGGCGTTTATCACGGCGGTGATGCATGCCATCCACGACGAGGCTGTGAGGCAGCAAGTTTAATCAATACACAACGCACAATCGCTCGCCCCGTGGGGCGAGCGATTGTGTTTCGGGTACTCCTCAATTTAATTTGATGGGAGGAGACTACTAGAGGGCCAGTCGCAAGCCGTTGCGGCCATCCATTCTCGTCGGTAACATCCAATTGCGATAAACCACACTAAACCAATTAGCTTGATCAAAATAACAACCACCACGATACATACGCTCGGGTTCGTAATCAGAACTTGTGCAGACAGGATTGATTTGTGCATCCTCGGTGTAGTAATAACCATAATCCTGGCACCACTCAATCACGTTGCCATTCATGTCGTACAGTCCCAGTTCATTAGGGGCTTTGGTGGCCACTATCTGAGTGCCAAAATTCGCCTCCCCATAATTCCCGGTATTGCCCTCGTACCATGCCACATCGTCGATGTTGTTGCTGCCGGCGTAGGTATAGCCCTTGGTGCGCTTGCCGCCCCGGGCCGCATACTCCCACTCGGCCTCGGTGGGAAAGCGGAACGCCATTCCGGTGAGCTCGTTCAACCGATTGATGAACGCCTGGCAGTCGTCCCAAGTCACAGATTCCACGGGTCGCTGTAGGCTTGGGTTTAGATTATAAGGAGATGTGTTGCTTGCCTGAAAGACGCTTGGGTTGGTGCCCATCACGGCCAGCCACAACTCCTGTGTGACCTCGGTCTGGCCGATGCTGTAGCTGGACAGTGTCACTTGGTGGGCCGGCTTCTCATTAAGAAAGTCTGATCCACCCATGGTGAACGTGCCCCCCTCGACCTGCACCATCTTGAACGACACGCCATTGACAGTGTAGGTGGTCGTCACATCGGCTGAAGCCTTGCCGAGCATGATGTTGATCACCTGATTGACATCGGTCACATCTATCTTGCCGTCACCATTGACATCGGCTGCAGCATTGTTCTCGGCCTTGCCGAGCATGATATTGATAATCTGGTTGACATCGGTCACGTCAGCTTTGCCGTCGCCGTTGACATCGCCCGGCGACATCAGGACAGGTTCGATGGCAATGTAGCCGGTGTAACCGCCTGAAACGCCAGGAGCGCACACTTCGCCCCGGTCGACATATCCGCCCTCGGGCAGTGTGATGTGGCAACCCTCCAGTTGCAGGTCATATCCGCAGTTGATGTAGCCGTGCTCGAGGCGCACCGTGGCATTGTCGATGGTGAGGTTGGCGTCGCCATCGTC
>CAMJZI010000086.1 GCA_946410185.1 uncultured Porphyromonadaceae bacterium | reverse complement strand
AATGTGACCCTGATAAGCCCTCGCCGAATGGGAAAAACGGGCCTAATTCGTCATGTTTTTCATCGCTTAGAGGCTGAAAAACGAGCAAAATGCTACTATGTGGATTTATATAAAACCGATAGCTTGGTCTCTCTTGTTGAACAATTGGCCGTTGTTGTATTGGGGTCACTTGACACAACTAAAAGAAAGATTGTAAAACAGCTCACTTCTTTTTTCAAATCTTTGCGCCCATTGTTTAGCTTTGACTCTTTGACTGGCGTACCTACCGTTATGGTTGATGTCAAGCCGGAATTGGCAGAACATTCGTTGGCTGAGATATTCTCCTATATGGAGCAGTCGGGTCAGCAATGTGTCGTTGCTATGGACGAATTCCAGTCGATTGCTGGTTATTGTGACGGCAATGTGGAAGCCTTGTTGCGTTCACACATCCAGCAACTGAATAATGTTCATTTTATCTTCTCGGGCAGCCAACGTCATGTATTGGAAAATATGTTTGCCTCGGCTAACCGTCCATTTTACCAGAGCACCCAGATGCTTAACCTCTATGAAATAGAGGAGCAGTCTTACTGCGAATTTTCTAAAGAAAAACTAGCGGCTCATCGGCAGAAGTTGAGTGATGAAGTTTTTGGGTATATGTATCAAAAGCTCACTGGTCACACTTGGTACGTCCAGATGCTGCTGAACCGCTTGTATGAGTCTAGAGAACCGTTGATTTCACGGGAAGTTGTTGATAAAGTTTTGACGAGTATTGTCGATGAAAACGAAGCTACATTCCAGTCATTCATGCGATTGGTGACGCCTGTTCAGGCTAAGTTGCTGAAAGCGATTGCCAAAGAGAAGTCTGTACAGCAAGCCTTAGGCCAATCATTCATCAGTCAACATCATCTAGGTGCAACCAGTTCTATAAGGTCTGCCCTTAAGACACTTGTGGAAAAGGAATTGGTTTTAGACGTCCAAGGTGCATATCAGGTTTATGACCGCTTTTTTGCCCTATGGCTCCAACGGCAGTAATATCATTCGTTTTTTCATGATGGGAAGAAAGAAACATGATTGGTCACAGGGGTGGCAAAGGGTCTTGGTTGTTACGGTGGGCTCACTGCTGTCGGTGGCCTTATTCGCAATGCTGTGTTGGGCAGTGAATGGTACCGACCTGAAGTATCAGAGGAACTCGATGGGTTTCTATGTCGGTGTCGCATGGGTGGTGATGACGGTTTTCCTCTTGAGGAAACAGCTCAGTACAATACCTAAGAAAGACAACTATCGCTATGTGGCTTATCTCTTTTTGGGCCTGAGTATTGGCTGCGGGCTTGTGGTTATTGATCAATATGTACACCGGGCCACCTCGTCCTATCTTCACTGTCAGACCATCACCCGCGAGAGCATCGGCGATGCCGAGTATATCATGAGTGAGCAGGAAATTGATGTGATGGATAATTGCCGTGGCTATGATGTGGGTAGCCAGCACAACACGAGGCGTGGACGTGTAGCCTTAATAGGCTACGCTGCGGCTCCGATTCGGGATAGCCATGGCATTTATTTGGCTTTTCATGACAGAGTGTACTATAAAACCCGATGGAAAAGCGTCGATGAGATAGCAGAGGCAGATGAAGATGCACAGGCAAAACTGCGACAAAAGCTTTCCGATTACCGCAATGACAACCAGTGCCACACCTTTCGCCGCATCTTTGCCTACAATCGCACGAAATATGACAAGTATGTCAATGCAGTGGAAAACTCGTCACAGTACATGAACGACTCGCTCTATCAAGTTGAGTCCCTGCCACCCATCATTGAGGAAATTCACAATGTGGGACTTGGTGCTGATGCACGTCCTAATGTCCTGTTCACCACCTTGTACCTGGTCATCCATTTCTTCATCTGCGTGGCCCTGCTCATGGCCGGCAGCAAGGACTAAACATTCAGCAGAAACGACATAATTTCGCTGAAAACATTTTGCGGAAACGCCCGCCCTTTATTGCATCCCCTTGTAGTCCTCGTGCAGCTGGCGCTCGAGCTCGTCGGGGGGCATCGTCAGGTAGCGTTCTATCCTTTCACTCAGCTGCACTTGATCCCTGTTCTTGTCGAGGAAGTCGAGTGTGCGCTTCACGGCATAGACGTAGCCGTCCTCACCAGGACGCTTCACCTTGTTCTCGAGGGCATACTCGATGAGGGCAAAAATGGAATAGACGGTGCCCTCGGCGACATCGTTCACTGCGCTGGGTTGCACGGTGAGGGAGACCTCGTCGCTGTTGGTGGCCCAGATGATGAGGAATTGCTGTGCCCGCTTGATGGTGTGGTTGGTCGAGTCATAGGGCTGCTCAAATAACCACCGGGCCAGGCGCAGGGCATCGGCACTGTGTTTGCGGCACCCCTGGGCATCGCCCAGCTCTGAGATGCTCGAGATGTTCAGGTTCTCGTCGAGGAACACCCTGTTGCGCAGGGTGGGGCACAGCTGTGTGGGCTCAAACGGATTCTTGCTGTACCACTGGGCGAATGCTTTGAGTTTGGCCGATGACGAGTCTTCACTGGTCCACTGGTCGAAGCCGTCGGGGTCCCCTTCTTGCAGCAGCCACATATTATAGGCCTCCCAGTGCCCGCTGTTGAGCACGCGGCGCTGGTAGTCAAGAATCGACACGTCATAGTAGCCGTTGAGGTCCCCGTAGAATTGCTCGATGAAGTTTTTCCTGATTTCGCTCAGCGTCGTCAGGTCAATGCCCCTGGGGCGGCGCGGTGCAATGGACTTGAGCATCTCCACTTCATAGGCGATGGGGAGCGGGATGCGCACGATCGAGGTATCGGCACTGATGTTGACGGTGTTCTCCTTGGTGAGTGTGGTGTGAATCGTGTCGCCATCGGCACCGATGTGGATATTCTCCTTATACAGGTCATAGACGAGCTTGCTCATCTCTTGGCTTCGGGGCGTGCCCAGGGTGAGCAGCCGCGCCGCCTCGCCATAGATGATGCCCCACACGGGCTCGGTGCTCATCGCAAAGAGCTTGGCCAGGTGATAATAGGGCGATGCCAGCGTGGGCTCCACCTCGATGGCTTGCTCATACAGGCCTACGGCCTTGTCGTAATCCTGCTCATGCTCGCTGATGATGGCCTGCTCCACATAGAGCAGCCCCGCGTCGGGGAAACGCTTCAACCCTTCCTGGTAGGCCTTGATGGCCTCCTTGCGCTTGCCCATGTAGTCGAGCGTGTTGCCCATCATCTGGTAGATCTGGAAATTGGCCCGAGGGTGCTTCTTGAGGCGTTTGCACAGCTTGAGCAGGCTGTCATAATCCTTCTTCAGGTTATAGGCATACCCCAGCTCGTAGAGCACATCGTAGTTGTCGGGGTACATCTTGTCAAGGTCTTGGATGATTTGTATGGCCTTGTCAACCTGTCCGTTATCCATCAGCTGTATGGCATTGGCCATGCGTTCGCGGTCGATGTCGCCCAGGTCTTGGGCGGTGCCTGTCTGTGCCGATAGCGCCAGCACTGCAGTCAAGGCAATCAGTAACGTCATCAGTAGCTGTTTCATGTCATTCAGGGTTTAAAGTTGTGCATAATAGATAGCTAGCGGTATAGTGTGGAGGACTAATCACCCACCTTATATGATAATGAGCAACAAAGTTAGCTTTTTTTACCGGAAAAATAAAAAATAATTTACCAGGTGCCGTAGTTGCCGCGGTCGGCGTCGATGCGCAGCAGGATGAACAGCAGGAAGGTGAAGCCCCACAATGAGGAGCCGCCGTAGCTGAAGAACGGCAACGGGATGCCGATGACCGGGCACAGGCCGATGACCATGCCGATGTTGATGGAGAGGTGGAAGATGAGATAGGACGCGACACAGTAGGCATAGACCCGCGCGAAGGTCGAGTGGTTGCGCTCGGCAAGTGTGATGATGCGCAGTATCAATGCCAGGAACATGACTAGCACCGCAACGCTGCCGATGAAACCCTGTTCCTCACCGATGGTGCAGAAGATGAAGTCGGTGTGCTGCTCGGGAACATACTTCAGCTTGGTCTGGGTGCCCTGCAGGAAGCCCTTGCCGGTGATGCCGCCGCTGCCGATGGCAATCTTGCTCTGGTTGACGTTATAGCCCGCTCCGCGCAGGTCCTCCTCGATGCCCAGGGTCACCTTGATGCGCTGTTGCTGGTGCGGCTCAAGTACGTTGTTGAACGCAAAACTTACCGTGAACAGGAAAATGAGCGATGCAGCGGCAAAGCAGATGGTAATGAGTACCTTCTTGAGATGAATCTCATGCAGCATGCCATAGAGCAGATACAGCAGCGACAGGACAATGACTGTCAGGAAAAAAGCGTAGCCGTTGACGTTCACGCCAGCCCATGCCAGCCCGCCGGCAATCGCGCCTGCGGCTACATAGCCCAGCAGCACGTTGCGCCCCAGGATCCACGAGCGGCAGTAGATGAACAGCATGGCCACAATGAGCATCATCACCAGCATAAAGGCGATGGCCATACCCAGCGGGATGCCCATGAATGTGATGGCTGCAAACTTGAGCACCACGACAAAATAGACGACGGCCATCAGCGCGGCAAACAGCACAAAGCCCGACAAGCCCTCGCGATAGAGGACAAAGATGAGCGACGTGTAAACCAGGGCCGTGCCCGTCTCTCGCTCCAGGATGATGCACAGGATGGGCATCACAATGATGGCGATGGCGATGGCATAGTTGCGCCAGCCGTTGAGCGAGAAGCCGTAGGTGCTGAACAACTTGGCCAGTGCCAGCGCCGTTGCCGCCTTGGCAAACTCGGCGGGTTGCAGGCTCACCGGCCCGAGCACCAGCCATGATCGAGAACCCTTGATGTCGGGCGCAATAAATGCGGTGACAATCAGCAGCAATATCATGAACCCATAGATGGGGTAGGCATAGGCTTCATAGATGCGCCTGTCGATGAGCAGCAGCGAGAAACCGATGAGGAATGACAGGCCCGCCCACAAGAACTGCTTGCCCGAGAACTCGCTCAGGTCAAACATGCTGGCCTTGTCATAGTCGTAGGTGGCGGCATAGAT
>CAMJZI010000085.1 GCA_946410185.1 uncultured Porphyromonadaceae bacterium | reverse complement strand
CACGAGTTCAAGACGCCCATCTCGTCGATCTCGATTGCCGCCCAGATGCTCAACGACGACAGCGTGCGCAAGAGCCCCGAGATGCTCAAGCACGTGTCCACGGTGATCAACGACGAGACCAAGCGCCTGCGCTTCCAGGTCGAGAAGGTGCTGCAGCTGTCGCTGTTCGACCGCAAGAACGCCACCATGCGCCTTGAGGAAGAGGATGCCAACGCCAGCATCTACAGCGTGATCAACACCTTCAAGCTCAAGGTCGAGAAATACGGCGGCAAGATCAACGCCAACCTGGATGCCGAGGACCCCATCATCAAGGTGGACCGCATGCACTTCACCAACGTGATCTTCAACCTGCTGGACAACGCCGTGAAGTACCGCCGCGAGGACGTGGCGCCCGAGCTTGAGGTCACCACCGTGAACCCCGACGAGGACCACATCCAGATCACCGTGCGCGACAACGGCATCGGCATGAAGCGCGAGGACCTGAAAAAGATTTTTGAGAAGTTCTACCGCGTCTCGACGGGCAACCTGCACGACGTGAAGGGCTTTGGCCTGGGACTGGCCTATGTCCACAAGATGATCGACCTCTTTGGCGGCACCATCAGCGCCGAGAGCGAACTCAACCGAGGATCGAAATTTATTATCACATTACCACTATACAAATAAAAAACGACAATTATGGAAGACAAACTGAGAATTCTGTTATGCGAAGATGACGAGAATCTGGGCACCCTCACACGGGAGTACCTGGAGGACAAAGGCTACAAAGCCGAACTGTTTGCCGATGGCGAAGCCGGTTACAAGGCATTCCTCAAGGGCAAGTATGACATCTGCCTGCTCGACGTGATGATGCCCAAAAAGGACGGCTACCAGCTGGCACAGGAAATTCGCGCCGTCAACAGCGACGTTCCCATTATTTTCCTGACAGCCAAGGCCCTGAAGGAGGACATCCTGGAAGGCTTCAAGATTGGCGCCGACGACTACATCACCAAGCCCTTCTCGATGGAGGAGCTGGTGCTGCGCATCGAGGCCATCCTGCGCCGCGTCAAGGGCAAGAAGGGCAAGGAGGTGACCGTGTACAAGATTGGCAAGTTCACCTTCGACACCCAGCGCCAAGTCCTCTTCACCGACGACAAGAGCGACAACCTCACCACCAAGGAGAGCGAGCTGCTGAGCCTGCTGTGCGCCCACATGAACGAGATCCTGGAGCGTAACTTTGCCCTCAAGACCATCTGGATTGATGACAACTACTTCAATGCCCGCTCGATGGACGTCTATATCACCAAGCTGCGCAAGAAGCTCAAAGATGACCCCTCGATCGAGATCATCAACATCCACGGCAAGGGCTACAAGCTCATCGCCCCCGACACCGAGGCCGACGACAAGTAACACCAGTTGTCCCCCACCCCCAAACGACTGCCACCCCTGACAGCATCTCCTGCCTGGGTTGGCAGTCTTGTTGTCGAAGGCCCAAAAGCGCAAAAACAATGCTTGTTAACCATCATATTCTTGCAATATAGGGACAAAAGCACTAACTTTGCACAATCAATCTACTTGTAACGATTAACTATGATTTTCCTTTACCGCATATACCAATGGTGCATCGCATCACCCATCATGCTGGTTTACAGCATTATCACCGCATTAATCACCATGCTCGGCAGCCTGTTTGACCAGGACTACTGGGGCTACTACCCCGCCAAGTGGTGGGCCAGGATGTGGTGCTGGATACATCTGGTGCGCGTGCGCGTGGTGGGACGCGAACTCATTGACCACGAGACGAGTTATGTGTTTGTCGCCAACCACCAGGGGGCCTATGACATCTTTTCCATTTACGGATTCCTGGGTCACAACTTCAAGTGGATGATGCGCAAGGGAATTACCAACATCCCATTAATCGGCACCGCCTGCCGCATGGCTGGGCACATCCTGGTGGACACCCACACTGCCCAGGGTCTGCGCGACACCATGGCTGCGGCCAAGAAGAAACTGCACAGCGGCGGCATGTCGATTGTCGTCTTTCCTGAGGGCCGCCGCACCGACACGGGCCTCATGGGTCCCTTCAAGAACGGAGCCTTCAAGCTGGCCCTGGAGTTCGGACTGCCCGTGGTGCCCATCACCATCGACGGCAGCTACCGTGTGATGCCCCGCAGCACTTTCAATGTCACGCCCGGCACCATCACGCTCACCTTCCACAAGCCCATACAGCACACCGGCGGCAACGACATCGCCGAGGTGAGCCACCAGTGCCGCGAGATCATCCAGCGCGACCTGCCCGCCGAACAGCGCGACTAGGCGCTTTTTTCCACGACACATGTTTGATGCGGCCCATTCGCCAGCTGGTTCTGTTACTAACTATACCAGTTGTCCGGGCAGACGTAGTTTCACTTTCGGGGGGAACGTCGATTCATAAGCTTCGAAAGCCTCGGGGTTCTCGTCGGCGACAAAGTAGCCCCTGGGCGGGCCGTAGGTTGCCTCGGTGATGCCCCTGCTTTTCAGCCAGCCGGGAATGAGTTCCTGGGCGAGAAAATAAGGCACCTCGGCTTCGCGTGGCTCGGCGTGATAATGAATGTTCAGCTTGCTGGCCAGGTCGAAGCCCGCATGGCGGTAGAAATCGATGTTACCCTCCATGCACAGGAAACCTACTCCAAGTTCACGCGCCTTGTCTAACGCATAGTTCAGCAACTTGAGTCCATAACCCTTGCGCTTATAGTCGGGGAGGATGCTGATGGGGCCAAAGGTCCACGAGGGCACCCTCGTGCCGTCGTCAAGAACGAGTTCGGCCCTTGAAAACATCACATGGCCAATCATCATGCCATCCTCTTCCATCACGAGGTCGAGTTCGGGGATGAAGTCGGGATTGCTGCGGTACTGGTTCAGTACATAATGCTCGGTGCAACCTGGACGATACACGTTCCAGAAGGACTCACGGGTGAGATTCTCCACCTCGCGGTAATCACTGGGTTGTTCTAATCTGATATTCATAATGAAACCCTTATAGCATTTTGAGATTTACATATTCTTTGTTTGTTTGCTGAAGCAAAGTTACTGACAGTTGCAGAAACTTCCAAACAACTGGAGCAATTGCTATATAGCTTTTATAACCTTTTGTAGTTCTTCCAGGAAACGGGCGGCATGTCCACCGTCCATCTGTACATGATGGAACTGGAACGAGATGGGAAGGGTGATTTTTAGCCACTTCTTGCGATAACGGCCCCACATCACCATCGGGTTGCAGAACTGGTCGGTGTACTGGTTGACAATGCAGTCAAGTTCGGTTGCCGTCATCGCCGATGTCCCTATTACCATGGCACCATCTACAAAGGTGCTTTGGCACGAACTGCTTGCCGACTGAGTCAACGCCGTATAGTCCCTGTTGAATTTCTCGAAGTCATCACAATAGGGGACATCGCAAGAGTTGATGCCCCCATTGCAGTTATTCACTATCACATTGATGGCGAGATGGTCATAGTTAAACAGTTGACCTTGCTTAGGCAAAGTATAGAATTCCTTAATCTGACTGGCCGCCTTCCCAATGCGCCAGCACAGGAGCATGTTGAAACTCAGCCCTTTTCGCTTGGCAATCCTGTGAAGCCGTGTGACGTCAAAGGTCTTGGTGAGCGTCACCATCGGCATGGGTGATGATATCCACAGTTCAAACGCCTTGGCCCGGCTGGTGTCCTTGGGGTTGACGAGCTGTTTCATTCAATCACAAAGCTGCGGGGATGATAGTCGCTGTAGAAACGGCCATCGGTTGCCGTGAACTTCAGCACGCAATAGTTGGGGTCGGTGACTCCCCCAGGATAGTATTCGGTGTCGCCATCCCGCCAAATCATCTCCCTGCTGGCAGCATCGGTCAACACCTCCATGGTGCCACGCAGCATCATGCCCTTGAAGCCGTCGGCGTCGCAGAAATAAATGGATGCTTTGGGATTGGCCTTGTAATGGGCCACACGCAGGGAGAACGTGTTGGTCGTAAAGTAGAACGTCTTGATGCCCTCACGCACACGAGGCGACAGCATGGCCTTGGTGCAAGGAAAACCCTCCTCATCTACCGACGAGATAAAGGTGACGGGCAACGTGTCGGCCATCTTGGCAATCAGGCCTTTAACGCCCGCCAGCGCAGGATTCTCAGGGATAGCCTCATTGATGGTCATCTCCTTGCGCCATCGTTTCAGGTGCGGGAAATACATCTTCATTTGGCCGATATATTCCTCCCTGGTGATGGGTTGCGGCAGGCCCTTGTTGACCTCGTTGACAAACTGGGCGCAATGCTCGATCATCTCGTCCATCGTGCAGTCCTGCAAGAACTTGCCGTCCTTATAGCAATAGATGCAATACTCCTCGTTCTTAGTGCCGTCGGCATTGGTGCCGAGCAGTTCTTCGGTGAGCGGCATACCGCAGCTCTGACAAAATTTCTGTTCCATTGTTTCTAAAGTCTATTATCCTACCGACAAAGTTATAGAAAATTATCGTTCATGTCAATTCATTCACTCTAAAAAGCCGTCAAGGATGACGATGCGGCGGGAATTCCTTGGCTGAGTGATAGGCAACCACCTTGCCGTCGTTGTCAAAGGTGACGACAAACAGCATTTCCTCGGCATCAATCACCTCACCGACTACCTTGCGGTAGCCCCACTGCTCTCCTGTTTCATCGGCGTTCTTGAACAGCGGTTTTCCCAACAGGTGCTGGATATCACTCTTGTTCATTCCAAGCTCCACTTTGTTGATCTTAGTGGTATCACGCGTAGCGATACAACTGTCTAAGCCTAAGTTTATCACGAGAACAAGCATCACCGCGATAATTATCTCTTTCATTTTCATAATCGTCTGGTTAATTATTAATAATATTTCATTACATACGTGCCTTCTGCTTTTCGCCGGCACCGGTGCCGCGGTACTTGCTGCCGGCACTGTTGAACTTCCAGGTGAGGTCAAGGGAGAAGGTGCGGCGGGCGGGATTGCTGGTGTACAACTCGCGCGGTCCGAAGATGGTAGCCCCGGCCTTGCTGGTGTTGAACAGGTCCATGCAGCGTGCATCAACAGTCAGTGAACCAAGGTGTTGCAGGCTGATGTCCTTTTGCACCCCGATGCCGCTATAGAACCTGCTCTTGTTGATGCGGAAGTTGTCGTAGTCACCACGCGATGTCACTTGTACCATGACATTCAGGCGCCAGTCGTGCGGCAGCTCGATGTCGTTGTTCCACGTCAAGCCCAGATACGGGTGGTTGAGCGTGAGGATGGAACCGTCGGCAGTCGGCGTCT
>CAMJZI010000084.1 GCA_946410185.1 uncultured Porphyromonadaceae bacterium | reverse complement strand
TGTTCGACGAGCTGGGTGTGTCCCCCTTCTATGAGGGAATGCCCGCCAGCGCCAAGCTTGCCGCCATCGGCTTCATGATCTTTGGCTGTGGTGTCGAGATGGCCGGTATCACCGTTAGCCGCGGTATCGTCAAGTGGTTCAAGGGTCGCGAGATGGCACTTGCCATGGGTAGCGAGATGGCACTTGCCCGCCTGGGTGTTGCCACCTGTATGATTTTCTCGCCCTACTTCGCCAAGCTGGGCGGCAACATCAGCGTTAGCCGCGCCGTTGCCTTCGGTGTAGTACTGATGTGCATCGCCTTGATCATGTTCATCGTTTACTTCTTCATGGACAGCAAGCTTGACAAGCAGACTGGTGAAGCCGAGGAGAAGGACGACCCCTTCAAGGTGAGCGACATTGGCAAGATCTTGACCAACAAGGGTTTCTGGCTGGTATCGTTGCTGTGTGTGCTGTACTACAGCGCCATCTTCCCCTTCCAGAAGTATGCCGTGAACATGCTGCAGTGCAACCTGACGCTTGTTGAGCCCGCCGAGGGTTCGTTCTGGGCTGGTGACTCGGTTGCCATCTGGCAATACATCATCATGCTCGTGGTAGCCGCTACCGCCTTCATGAGCAACTTTATGAAGAAGAGCAAGACTGCCAAGTATGGCCTGCTCTGCATCTCGATTCTCGCCCTGATCTGCTACTGCTACATGGGTTATATGCGCCAGAGCGCCGAGAGCGTCTTTGCCGTATTCCCCCTGCTGGCTGTGGGCATCACTCCCATCCTGGGCAACTATGTTGACCACAAGGGCAAGGCAGCCTCGATGCTCGTGCTGGGCTCGCTGCTGCTCATCATCTGCCACCTGACGTTTGCCTTCATTCTGCCCATGTTCAAGAGCAGCAACGTTGGCGGCATCATCATTGCCTATGTGACCATTCTGGTGCTGGGTTCGTCGTTCTCGCTGGTTCCCGCCGCATTGTGGCCCAGCGTGCCCAAGCTGGTGGATTCCAAGATCATCGGTAGTGCCTATGCACTGATTTTCTGGATTCAGAACATCGGTCTGTGGCTCTTCCCGCTGGCCATTGGCAAGGTGCTCGACAACACCAATCCCGGTGTCACCGACCCCACCCAGTATGACTACACCTGGCCGCTCGTGATGCTGGCTTGCCTGGGTGTTGCCGCCCTGCTCATCGGTCTGTACCTCAAGGTGGTTGACCGTCAGAAGCACCTCGGCCTCGAGGAGCCCAACATCAAGCCTGAGTAAGCTGTTAGCAATTAGCAGTCAGCTTTTTGCTGAACATACAACCATTGGGGCACTTGTTGCCATGCGCCGCAAGTGCCCCACTATTTTTAGCGATAAGTAATCATACTTAAAACTAAAAACATACAACATTAAAAAACTTAGAAATCACATGAGAGAAGAGGTTAGAAACACGATTGCTACCAAGGCGTGGGCACGGTGGACCGTGCTGGCGATTGTGTCGTTCACGATGATGGCAGGCTATGTTGTCGCCAAAGAGATGTCCCCGCTGCAATTCATGCTGGAAAAGACCTTTGGCGAGGGCGGCATGGGCTGGACGAGCGGCGAATTCGGCATCTTTGCCGGGTCACGCGGATTTTTTAACGTGTTCCTGCTGATGCTGTTTGTGGGCGGTATCATCCTTGACAAGATGGGCGTGCGCTTCACGGGTATCCTCTCGTGTGTGTTGATGCTCACGGGTGCAGCCGTCGTCTATGGCGTGATCACCTACACCTCGCCCGCCCCCATGTGGAGCCTTCCCCTGTTGGGCACCATCAAGCGCCAGGTGGCGCTGGCGGCCCTGGGGTTCGCCTTCTTTGGCATCGGCTATGAGATGTGCGGCATCACGGTGTCAAAAGTTGTCGTGCGCTGGTTCTCGGGCAAGGAGATGGCTCTGGCCATGGGCCTGCAAGTGGCTATGGCCCGCCTGGGCACCGCGTTGGCACTCAACTTCAGCCTGCCCATCGCGTTGAACTGGGGCCTGCCCCGACCGCTGCTCATCGGCGTGTTCAGCGTGGGTGTCGGCCTGATTGCCTATATCTATTACTGCACGATGGACCGCCGGCTGGACCGTGAGCAGGGCAAGCAGGACCTGGCTCAGGGCGACGACGAGAAGTTCCACTTCTCGGACATGAAAATCACGATAAAAAATCCGGGCTTCTGGCTCATCACGCTGCTGTGCCTGTTCTACTACTCGGCACTCTACCCCTTCCTGGACTTTGCCACCAAGCTGATGATCTCCAAGTATGGCGTTGAAGCCAGCCTTGCCGGTGCCATCCCCTCTATCCTCCCCTATACCAGCATCGTGTTGACACCGCTCTTTGGAGCCTGGTTTGACAACAAGGGCCGCGGCGCCACGATGATGATTCTGGGCAGCGTGCTGTTGACGATCACCCTGTTTGTGTTTGCCATGCCGCTCAACTCGAGCTGGATTGCCGTGACGCTGATGTGCGTGCTGGGCATCGCCTTCTCGCTGTTGCCCGCCGCCCTGTGGCCCGCCGTGCCCAAGATTGTGCCCATGAAGCAGCTGGGCACCTCCTACTCTATCATCTATTACATCCAGAACATCGGCCTGATGCTCATTCCCGTGCTCATCGGCAAGGTGCTGGAGCGCAACACCGTGGGCGAGCAGGTCGATTATACCCACTCGCTCATCATCTTCGGTATCATCGGCGTGGGCGCCATCGTCACCGCAAGCCTACTGTTGTGGATGGACCGCAAGCGCCACTACGGCCTGGAGAGCCCGAACATCTCCTGATAGCCCTACGACAGACAACTATCAAACGACTAAAAGACAACGTCGGCAACAAGCATGAATCATGCAGTTGCCGACGCCATTTTTTTGGTGGTTCAGTTACCTGATGCGACTACTGACGGTGGATGACACTGCCGCTGGCCTGGTGGGTGGCCAGAACGAGCAGCTCGGCCACCTGGACGTGCTCGGGGGCATTGACGGCAAAGGCTACGCACTCGGCGATATCCTCTCCGGTGAGGGGCTGGATGCCCTTATAGACACCGTCGGCACGCTCCTTGTCGCCGTGGAAACGGGTGACCGAGAAGTTGGTCTCGACCAGGCCGGGCTTGATGTTGGTCACACGCACCCGGGTGTGGGCCACATCGATGCGCAGGCCGTCGCTCAGGGCCTTCACGGCCGACTTGGTGGCGCAGTACACGTTACCACCGGCATAGGCGGCATCGCCAGCCACGCTGCCGATGTTCACCACATGGCCGCGGTTGCGCTCCACCATGCCGGGGACGATGAGCCGTGTCATCGTCAGCAGGCCCTTGATATTGGTGTCGATCATGGTGTCCCAATCCTCGTAGTTGCCCTCATACTCGGGCTCGAGGCCCCAGGCACCGCCGGCATTGTTCACCAGCACGTCAATCTCCTGCCACTCGGGGGGCAGACCCTGGATGGCTGCAGTGGCAGCCTCGCGGTCACGCACGTCAAACTCGAGGGTAAACACTCCCACTCCCAGTGCCGCCAGTTCCCTGGCCAGCGCATCCAGGTGGTCGGCCTTGCGGCCAGTGATAATCATGTTGTAGCCACAGATGGCCAATTTGCGCGCGCAGGCCTCTCCGATGCCGCTTGTCGCGCCAGTCACTAATGCAATCTTGTTCATTGAATTATAGTTAATTAATAATCATTATCTAGTCAAGCCATGGGGTCTAATGAGGTTTGATGAGGTCCCATGGGATCCCCATAATACCCTATCACTCCCCAAAACACCTCATCACTCCCCATAATACCCTATCACTCCCCATCCCTGTTCTCCAGTCCAGCGAGATTCAGTAACCTCGCTAATTCCTGCTCTCGGATAGCGATGGCCTGCTCACGTTGAGTGAGTGCTGCCTCACGCTTGGCAAGTACCTGTTCTTTTTGAGCAATAGCTGCCTCGCGGGCATCCAGTTCCTGCTCACGATGCGATACCATGGTTCCAGTCGCCACCGGTTGTTGCTGCGGATGCTCTCGCCGATAAGCAAGCCTACCGCGAGTCATCTCCTCGCGGATTCCTCCCTGTTCGAGAAACTCCTGCTTGTGATATTCTATGAGATTGCGCAGCATCACATCCACTTGGCAGATGAGAGTGATTGCAATATTGCAGATCATCTCATCGGTGCAATCAGGCAGGATGCGGTTATAGTACTCACGGTCGCTGTGTTCACGACAACGGGTTCGCGTGTGGTTGTAGCGTTTGTCGCCCGATAGCCACAGCTCCAACTGATGGTGGGCAAGGTAATCCTTATAGTCCTCAAGGAGTTCCTGATGGCTGGCCTTAGCTACATTAAGCAATTTGATCTCAGTTTCCTTGCTTGTCGCCGAGGCCGCTGTGCCCTCCACGATATTCTGCTTGCCCGAACGGGCAGCCTGCACCATCTGGTCCACCGTGCGATCGGCGCGACGGTCCATATAGGTTTTGCAGAAATAATCCGTTACATCACAGATGCACTCCGATTTCCTGTACACGATCAGGTCATCGTAGCGGCCATCCTGTGGCAAGAACATCTTATTCGCTTTACCCATTATTTCTTCACGATTATCAATGGCAAAGATACACCATTTTTCCAATACCGACAATTACTTACAGATTTAAAAAAGGAAACTGAAAACTTTTTACTACCTTTGCAGCCAAATTCAAGAAGGCAATATGCAAAACATCCGCAACGTGGCCATCATCGCACACGTCGATCATGGCAAGACAACTTTGGTAGACAAGATGTTAGCGGCAGGCAACCTGTTCCGCGACAATCAAAACATGGGCACCCAGATTCTGGACAGTAACGACCTGGAACGCGAACGCGGCATCACCATCCTGTCCAAGAACGTGTCTATCTCGTACAATGGATACAAAATCAACATTATCGACACCCCGGGGCACAGCGACTTTGGCGGCGAGGTGGAGCGCGTGCTCAACATGGCCGACGGCTGCCTGCTGCTGGTTGACGCCTTTGAGGGTCCGATGCCCCAGACGCGATTTGTGCTGCAAAAGGCCTTGCAGCTGGGCCTCAAGCCCATCGTAGTCATCAACAAGGTGGACAAGCCCAACTGCCGCCCCGACGAGGTGCAGGAGATGGTCTTTGACCTGATGTGCAACCTCGATGCCAGCGAGGATCAGCTCGACTTCCCCACCATCTTCGGCTCGGCCAAGGAAGGCTGGATGAGCGAGGACTGGCAACAACCCACCGACAATATCACGGCTGTGCTCGATGCCATCATCAAGTACATCCCCGAGCCCGAGATGCTCGAGGGCGACGCCCAGATGCTCATCACCTCGCTGGACTACAGCA
>CAMJZI010000083.1 GCA_946410185.1 uncultured Porphyromonadaceae bacterium | reverse complement strand
ATTTTGACAAGATAAATTCATCAAAATCCTTGCACAATAACTTAGGAAGCAAAATCTAGTATAAACATTAAACAAAGCAATATTATATTTAATTTTATTAATAATTTTAATTTCTCGCGCGAAGCGCGATTTAATTTACAACGAATGAATGATGGATGACACATCCCCTTGTGTAAATCATTGGGGACAGGAGCAGCAGTTTGTTTCATGTTTCTGTGGTTTCCCCGATAAAGAAAGGGGCGGCTATTACCGTCCCTCTCCTGCGGAGTGACCGAGATTCGAACTCGGGATACGCTTTTGACGTATACACGCTTTCCAGGCGTGCCTCTTCAGCCACTCGAGCATCACTCCATTCGCTAAATGCGGGGCAAAGGTAATACAATTTGGCGGAAAATTGCAAGTTTTCGGTGTTTTTTTATATTTTTGTAGCCATGAATCGTGACAACCGACTGCAGAGTTTTAACCACACTGGTGGTGCCGACCGCCAGGATCCGCGCGTTAAGCAGCTGGCTCTGGACGTGCTGCGGTGGCTCCCCTATGACCCGAACGATGATCAGATGCTGGTCATCGTGGCGCTGGCTCATTTCATGCTGTATGCGCCCGAGCGGTCGGTGTTCATTCTGGGCGGTTATGCGGGAACGGGCAAGACATCGCTCACTGGGGCTATTGTCAAGGCGCTCAACCAGCAGGGGAAGAAGAGCGTGCTGATGGCGCCTACGGGCCGTGCGGCACACATCTTCAGCGACTACTCGGGCCATCCCGCCTATACCATCCATCGCAAGATCTATCGCCAGCAGGGCTACGGCATCGATGCCTTTGGCCTGGCCGACAACAAGCACACCGATACCGTTTTCATTGTCGACGAGGCATCGATGATCAGCAACACAAACGACGGATCGATGTTTGGCAGCGGCCGTCTGCTCGAGGATTTGATCTCCTATGTGTACAACGGGCCGGGCTGCAGGCTGGTGCTCATGGGCGACAATGCCCAGCTGCCCCCAGTGGGCCAGTTGTTGAGCCCCGCGCTGGACGATGGCGTGCTGCAGTCACTGGGGTTGACGACCTATGGCGTGTTCTTGCGCGAGATTGCCCGCCAGTCTCAGGAGAGCGGCATTCTGCACAATGCCACCCTGCTGCGCCAAGCCATGGAAGAGGGCACCCTGGGCCGCCCGCACTTTGACCTCGATGGCATGGAAGACATCAGCACCGTGTCGAGCGAGTTTCTGCTTGAGACCATCAGCGACTGCTATGACCGCGACGGCATGGGCGAGACCATCATCGTGACCCGCAGCAACAAGCGCGCCACATTATTTAATATGGGAGTGCGCAACAGCATTCTGTACCGCGAGGATATGCTCGTGAACGACGACATGCTGCTCGTGGCCAAGAACAACTACTACTGGGCGCGCGACTATGACGAACTGGACTTTATCGCCAACGGTGACGTGTGCCGCGTGAGGCGCGTGTGGGGCGACATCGAGCATCGCTACGGCCTGCGTTTTGCCACCGTTACCGTCGAGTTTCCCGACCACGACGGCGTGGAGATGGACTGCAAGATTGTGGTGGACTGCCTGATGAGCGACACACCGGCATTGAGCAACGAGCAGAGCGAGCGCCTGTTCAACGAGGTGTGGAACGAGCTGACGGGCGACAAGCGCGAGCGCTACAAGCAATTGAAGGAGCATCCCTATTTCAACGCCCTGCAGGTCAAGTATGCCTACGCCGTGACCTGCCACAAGGCACAGGGCGGCCAATGGCGCAATGTGTTCATCGACATGGGCGGCATCATGCCCGACGCCATGCAGTCGATGGACTTCTACCGCTGGCTCTACACTGCCATCACCCGTGCCCGCCACCGTGTCTATCTCATCAACTGGGCAAACGATGCGGAGTTGTAACGCAAACTCTTGCGTTCACCACAGTTTTTTATTACCTTTGTGGCTTAAAATCAATTAAATTCACGCAACTATGATACATAACAGGCTACACCGACTACTCATCGTCCTTGCCGCCGCCATGGCATGGGTAACAGCCAGTGCCACTATTCCCGCGGGATATTACGACTCGCTGGAGGGCAAGAGCGGCCAAGCACTGAAAAACGCCATCCACGACTTGACCCTGCGCCACACGGTGCTGACCTATAACAGTCTGTGGAACTACTTTACTGAAACCGATTGCTATCCCGACAACAAGGACAAGGTGTGGGACATGTACAGTGACAATGATTACTACTTTGGCCACACCTATGGCGTGATGAACAGGGAGCACTCCCTGCCCAAGAGCTGGTGGGCACCCAGTGGCGAGAACTCCAACACCACACTATACCCCAGCTACACCGACCTGATGCACCTGTATCCCGCCGATGAACCAGCCAACACAGCCAAGTACTACTGGCCGATGGGCGAGGTGTCACGGGCAAACTTTGACAACGGGGTGACCAAGGTGGGTCCTCCCAAGGCTGGTCAAGGCGGCGGAGCCAGCGAGGTGTTTGAGCCCGATGACCGGTACAAGGGTGACTTTGCCCGCACCTACTTCTACATGGCATGCACCTACCAGCACTACCACTGGCGCCACACCTTTATGCTCACCAACAATGACTGGAAGACCTTGAATGGCTGGTCGATCGAGTTGCTGTGCCGCTGGGCCCGCAACGATGCCGTGAGCGACAAGGAGGTGGACCGCAACGAAGCGGTGCAGAAGTGCCAAAATAACCGCAACCCGTTCATCGACATCCCCCAACTGTTTGAATACATCTGGGGCGACCGTCAGGGGCAGGTCTTCTATCTGAGCGAAGCCGGCACCAGCACCGATACGACAACCTATACCGGCGCGCCCGAACTGATAGCACCCACACAGAACACCGTCCTCGACTTTGGCGAGGTGGCATTGGGCAAGACGCTTGACTACACTATCTACATCAAGGGCCGCGGCCTGACCAATCCATTGTCGGTGCAAGTCTATTTATATGATTACGAAATGTTTAGCATTCCCGTCACCTCGATAAGCCGCACAATGGCCAATAGTGCCGAGGGTTATCCATTGACCATCACTTATACCCCGACGGTGACTGGAGAGCACACTGCACGACTGCTGATTCTTGACGGAGGACTGACGGGCAGTGTGGGCGTGGAACTCAGGGCACGCTGCGTCGACATTCCCACACTGACCAAGCTTGAAGCGCTGAACGCGAGCAACATCACGGGCAGTGGCTATGTAGCCAACTGGAAGCCGGCCACCCAACTGGTGGACTACTATGTGGTGACTCGCACTGTCTATAACAAGAATACCGGCGAGGTGAGGACCGAAACCTTCACGACCGACGACGGCAACACGACGAGTTACGCATTTGATGACCGCCAGCCTGGTGAGACCCACACCTATTATGTGCAGTCCTACCGCCTGGGTTACATGAGTGAGCCCTCAAATGTCATCACCATCGACTCGAGCGGCCTGACAGGCCTGGAGGCCGACAAACCCCTGCAGGTACTGACCAGGGACGGCGGACTCTTGATCAAGTGCAGCGAGGACGTGGGTCAAGCCGACATCTATGACATGGCAGGACGCATGGTGCGCCACATCGACAATTTGTCGAACGACATGACCATCGACTTGCCGCGCGGCATCTATCTGCTCAAGACGGCCACCAGCCGCACCGCTTGGAAAGTCGCCATCAAGTAGCGACAGGGTATCAAGTCATATTATATAACAAGCGGTTGGCCAAAAGGTCAACCGCTTGTTATATAACACGATGTGCTCTAATTTACTCCTGAATGAGCTTGCCGCCTTCCTTCAGAGCCTCCTCGTTGAGGGGGATGAGGTGCCAGTGGCGCTCGGGGAGGGTCTTCTTGAGGGCCTTGAGCACGCTCTCGATGGTAACCATCGGACGAACCTTGAGCATTGAACCCAGGACGATCATGTTGAAGGTCTTGGAGTTCTTCATCTCGATAGACTTCTCGGTAGCATCGATCGGATAAATCTTGATGTCGGTGCGGGTGGGTTTCTTGTGGATGCCATAGGTGTCATACATCAGGATACCACCGGGCTTTACCTTGCTCTCAAACTTGTCGAGTGACTGCTGGTTGAGCACAACCACAACGTCATAGGTGTTGAGGACGGGCGAGCTGATGCGCTCATCGCTCACGATTACGGTAACGTTGGCGGTACCACCGCGCTGCTCGGGACCATAAGAGGGCAGCCAGCAGACTTCCTTGTCTTCCATCAGACCAGAGTAGGCAAGAATCTTACCCATTGACAACACACCCTGTCCGCCGAAACCGGCAATAACTATTTCGTTAATCATAGTGTCTTCTTAAAATTTTAGCGTTGAATACCATCTTTCAAGTCCTTCAAGTCTCCCAGAGGATACTTGGCGAACATATTCTCTTCCATCCACTTGTTGGCCTTCTCGGGAGTGAGCTTCCAACCGGTGTTGCAGGCGCTGACGATCTCGACAACCGAGGTGCCCTTGCAGTTAAGGCTGTTCTCAAAGGCTTTCTTCAAAGCGGCCTTGGTCTTGCGCACGTTGGCGGGCGTGTGAACGCTCTGACGGGTCACGTAGCAGGTACCGTCGAGTTGTGCCAGCAGCGGGGTGATGGCCAGGGGATAGCCATTGAGGTCCGGACGACGGCCGTAGGGGCAGGTAGCGGTCTTCTGACCCAGCAGGGTCGTAGGAGCCATCTGACCACCAGTCATACCGTAGATAGCATTGTTGATGAAGATGATAACGATGTTCTCGCCACGGTTGCAAGCGTGAATCGACTCGCAAGTACCGATAGCCGAGAAGTCACCGTCGCCCTGATAGGTGAATACCAGGTTCTCAGGCCACAGGCGCTTTACAGCGGTAGCCAGTGCGGTAGCGCGGCCGTGAGGAGCCTCCTCCCAGTCAACGTCGATGTAGTTGTAGGCAAATACGGCGCAACCAACGGGCGAAATGCCTACGGTCTTCTCAGCAACACCCATTTCCTCGATGACTTGTGCAACGAGTTTGTGTACAACGCCATGGCTGCAACCAGGGCAGTAGTGCATATGAACCCTATTCAATAATTTAGGCTCAGCATAGACCTTATTCTCAGGTTTAATGATATCGTTAAGTTCCATTGCGTTATTTACTTGTTAATGAGTTTTTCTTTAAGTACGTTCAGCAGCTCGTCGGGGGTGGGCACGTTGCCACCGAAACGACCATAGTGTTCAACCGGCATCTTGCACTCAACGGCAAGTTTCACATCCTCGACCATCTGGCCGGCGTTGAGCTCAACGCAGAGGATGCCCTTGACGTTCTTAGCGGCCTCGCGCAGTTGCTTCTCGGGGAAGGGCC
>CAMJZI010000082.1 GCA_946410185.1 uncultured Porphyromonadaceae bacterium | reverse complement strand
TGAAGTGACCGTCGTCGGCCTCCTTCATGGCATGCATGATGCGGCGCTGCACGGGTTTAAAGCCGTCCTCGATGTGGGGTACGGCGCGCTCGAGAATCACATAGGATGCATAGTCGAGAAACCAGTTCTCGTACATGCCGCTCAGTTGCAATTTCTTGTCCTTGGGCACCTGGTAGGTAGAGTGGGCTTGAGGCTCGTTGGAGCCACCGTCGTTGTCGGCGGTAGAGGCATCACCGATGGCATTATTGTCTTGGGTGTCGCCCTCCTCGGGTTCTTGCTGCTGCATGCCTTCCAGCTCGTCGTCGTCTTTCTTCATGAAAATCTCAAAATCTATGTTTTAACCTGCAAAAGTACAAAAAAACTTTGACACTTCATGCCAGAAGTCGCCGATTGTCTTGCAAATCGCATTTTTATATCTACGCGCAGCGTTTACAGAGCCAGCCTGATGCCGATGCCGTGGCTGCGATAGGAGGGTATTACCGAGTTGCGAAACGACACGCGGCTGAACCACTCATCGAAATACCAACTGCCGCCCCGGTACACGCGGTTGGAGCCACTGCCAGGTCCCGTGGGGTTGGTCACAGCCTCGTTACTATACCCCGCATACCAGTCGTTGCACCACTCGTGCACATTACCACTCATGTCAAAGATGTTCAGTTCGTTGGGCATTCTGGTAGCTACCTCGTGGGTGCCGTGTGCGCCGGTACCCGTCAACACCCATGAGTCGTTGTAGGAATACCATCCCACCACGCTCAGGTCGTTGCCGCCGGCGTATCTGTAGCCCTGGCTATTGTTACCGCCACGGGCAGCAAATTCCCATTCGGCTTCGGTGGGCAGGCGAAAGTTCTTGCCCGTGAGAGTGTTGAGTGTTGCGATAAATAGCTGGCAGTCATCCCACGACACCCGCTCGACAGGCTGCTGACTGCCGATGAAATTACTGGGATTACTGCCCATGACCGCATACCACAGCGCTTGGGTAACCTCGGTCTGGCCGATGCTGAAAGACGAGACCGTCACCTGATGGACCGGCCTCTCGCGGTCGCTTGCGTCGGACGGCTGCTCGGCCGTGGCTCCCATCATAAAGGTGCCGCCCTCGACAGGCACCATGACAAAGTCCACGCCATTGACATTGAACTCCTCTTCCTCGGGCGGAAACTCGAATGCGCCCAGCAGATAGTCGATGAGCGTGCTCACGTCGCTGATCGAGACGATGCCGTCGCGGTTCACGTCGGCAGCGTCGTCGTCCATAGTGCCGTTGCCGAGCAAGCCGTCGATGAGAATGGACACATCGGCGATAGTGACATGGCCGTCGCCGTTCACGTCGCCTCGGCAGTTGCCAGCAGCAGCCATGAGCGGCATGGCAGCCATCGCCATCCACAGAGCCAGTTGCGCCAGTCGGTTTTTATAGTCGTGTTTCATCCTGTTGCAGTATGTATGATGGTTATTGTTTGCGAATGATTTTTTTTGCACTGTGGCTGTTGTCCGAGTTGGTGGTCACCTCGATGTTAAAGCCGTCAAACGGCTTGTCGCTGTCGTGGCCGCTCAGGTTGTAGTAATGCACCTTGGAACCGCTCTTGGCTGCAGCTGTCGGCATCGCCTCAATCTCGTCAATAGATGTGACAGGATCATAGCCCGAGTCATCGATGGGTTCAAGATAGAACGAGCGCAATGGCTCATACCCCTTCTCTTCCATGAGGGCATCCCAGTCGGCGGGTAACTCGACGGCAACGGTCGACATACCGCCGCCGGGCATGGTCTGAATCTTGTTACGGGAGGCGTCGCCGGTGACGATGAATGCCGTCTCGCCCTTGGCCATCGTGGGGATGGTGAGCATCTGGGCATCGTCACAGGCATACCATTCGGGGGTATTGGTCATCTCGGCGTTCTCCTCTTCTTGCAGCTGTGCCATGTATTGAGCAAAGGGGACCTTGTCGGGGTCGATGGCACTGCCAGGATTGGCATAGAAATGGGCGAATGTGCGTTCATACAGCGGGCGCCGTGCGGTGACAATCAGTTGGTCTTCAAGCGCATCGACCGTTCCATACCGTTCTTGCAGATGGGCTGCGACCTCCTCGGTCATGAGAATGGTACGGTTGGTAAACTGCACACCGCTGCCCAGGGCCAGCTGGCAGCGCTCGGTGATGTCCCATGCGAGCAGTTGCATGATTTTCTCACCGTCGGTAGTGGCTGGTGGCATGTTGTTGCCCCACAGCAGGGTCGAGGCGGCAGTGATGGCGCTCTCGTTCAGGTCAAGGCCTTGGCGGACGTGGTAGGGGTTCCATCCCACACGCAGGCAAGCCTCGTCGTCCTCGGCCAAGCACCACGAAACGGGATAGCCGAAGGTCCCCATACGATCCTGCTTGACGTAGTAGCCTGCCAAGTTGAGCATGGCAAGGTTAAGGAATCGTCCGATGGCCACGTTGGCCTGCTCGTTGATTTGTCCTTGTCCGTGATCCAGACCCAGTTGGCGGGCGACAGGACCATTTGCCCAGCAGTAGGGTACCCAGGCATGAGTGCTGCCCAGTGTGCGTCTAAACTCGCCCGAGGTCATGGCCTTGGTCAGGGCGATGAGCAGGGGCATGTATTCGGGTTTGCAGCCAGCCATCACGCCGTTGATGGCCACGTGCCACACCAGCGTCGAGCGATAGGAAGGCGACAAGACAGCGATGGTGCGGTTCCAGCGGTAGTCGGTATATTTCATGAATTCGTTGACGCGGTCCACTGTGGGGGGAATGATGGGCATGCCGTCGCTCCACATCATATCGTTGAAAAACTCGTTCACCTCGTCGATGGTGCCGCTGAAGATGGGTTCCTGCGGGTCGGCGGCTTCGGGCTGCGAGTTCTCGTCAATTTCCTCTTGGGTGATGGGCTCGGTGAGCATGTCGAGAATCTGCGGCCAGAGCACCTCGCGGGTGTTTTGTTTGAGTTCTTCCTCGGTGTGTGAAGCAAAGGCACCAGGATAAACTGCAACACGCAACACGGGCAAGCCGTTGTTATGGGCTGTGGTCTTGGCTTGAGTGTCAAAACCGGGTGCGGCAATCATCACCGACGGGATGCCGATATACTCTGCCGCGATACAAGATCCGCTCTCCTTGGGCGTGCAGATGCCGCAGCCGCCGTTTCCCGAGATGACAGCGTCCACGCCATATTCCAGCAACCGCTGCTGGAAGCGCTCCACTTGGGGTTTGCGCACCCTGGGTCCTGGAAACAGGCCAGCCGAGCCGATTTCGCTCAGCAGGTAGACCGTGGCATTGGGAAAAGCCTGAAGGATGAGCCTTCTCAGCTCCACATGGGTAACACTCGCCATGAAAGAGCCTCCCACAAGGGCAATCGTTTTTCCGTCAAGGCTCTCGAGACGAGGAGCCATCTCGATCATATCGACCGATGACTGCCCCATGGGCGATAGCACGTCATAGGTGCCTGCGGTCTCGTCACCGCCACACTCACCACCAGGGTCACACGTTTGGGCACTCGCCATGAGGACAATGAGTAATGAGCTGAAAAGCAGCATAATGCGTTGGAATGGATGGCGTTTCATAATTCTTATGAGATGATTGAGGATTGAACTTACAATAATATGATGCAGAAATGGCCGTTAAGTTAAATGAGAAGAAAAAAAACGAGGAAACGCTGCGGCAGGATTTTAACCTTTGCAGGTTTCTTTCATCCTATAGACGTATGGCAATCAAGACCGACGACAGCACGTTAAAGCAAATGCTCCATAACCCATTGCAGCGCGAAGAAGGCTTCAAGGCGCTGATGAGTCAGTACGGGCAGATGCTCTACTGGCACATCCGCCGCATTGTTGTGGGGCATTGCGATGCCGAGGATGTCCTGCAAGAGACGTGTATCAAGGTCTTTAGCCGTATCGATACGTTCAGGGGCGATGGCTCGTTGACCATCTGGCTGTACCGCATTGCCACCAACGAGGCGTTGCAGCACCTGAGGCGCCAAACGCACCTTTTCCAGAGTGTTGACTCGCTGGGCGAAGCATTGGCCGGCAAACTTCAAGCTGAGAATCCGCTGGACGGTAACGAGTTGGAAATGCTTTTCCAGGCCGCCCTGCTCACCCTGCCCACCCAGCAGCGCATAGCGTTCAACATGCGCTACTATGACGAGTTAAGCTATGAGGAGATTGCCCGGATTACAGGCAAGAATGTAGCTTCGTTGAAGACAAATTATCATTATGCTACCCAAAAAGTGAAAGATTACATTAGAGAACATACAGCAAGATGAAAACGTCGCTTGATGAAATAGAAAAAAGACTGCCGTACCGAGAAAGTCAAGATTATCTCGATAGCCTTGTAGATAGAGCCGTCGATGGCGCTATCAAGCAGCATGCCGCGGTCAAGCGCCGTTGGCGCTCCGGCCTGATGGCGACCTCGGCAGCCGCGGTTGTGCTGTTGTTGATTGGCATAGGCCTCAAGGCGTTTTTAAACCATGATATGGCAACAACACGTTCGGCTGTCGCCGCGGCGAGTCCGTTGGACGATTTTTTGAGTTCATTGGATGATACCGAGGCCTCCCAGTTGACATATTACGAAATAGAGGAAATTCCTGAGTATTAGAGAGAATGATGATAATATGGAAACAAAGAAAAGAATATGGATGATCATACTGCTCGCACTTGTAAGCGTTACCGCTACCGCAAGGGATGATAAAGGCAGTTCGCTCAACGAGCGGTTGTACAAGGCCAAGGTGCGTGAACTGGTTTACCGCCTGCACATTACCAGTGAGCAGCAGAAAGAGTTTGAGCCCATCTATCGCAGTTACTGCGAGGAGATGACAGCCTTGTGGGCCGACCGCAAGCGTCCCATCAAGCCCAGTACAAGTACCGATGCCGCAGCGATGGCTAAGCGCAAGATGGAAATGCAGCAGCGGGCCCAGGGCATACGCATGAAGTATATCGACAAGTTGGCTACGGTGCTCAACGCCAGCCAGGTGGGTCGATTCTTTGAGGTAGAAAGCATCATCCAGAAAAAACTCAAGGAGCGCCGCGATCAGGCCCGTAATCAATAGTACCCATCCATAATAACTAATGCCGGCAGGGTGATAATCCCTTGCCGGCATTGTTGTTAGCGGTTATTGACCAGTAATCAATAGTTCTCGGCCTTGATCTGGAAGTAAGCCTGCGGATGGTTGCACACGGGGCACATCTCGGGAGCCTTCTTGCCGATGACTACGTGGCCGCAGTTGCTGCACTGCCAGATGGTGTCACCGTCGCGTGAGAACACGATGTCTTCCTTGATATTGTTCAACAATTTCAAGTAGCGCTCCTCGTGCAGTTTCTCGATGGCCGCAACGCCCTCCATCTGGTCGGCAATTTCGTCAAAGCCTTCCTCACGGGCCTCTTGGGCCATGCGCTTGTACATGTCGGTCCACTCAAAGTTCTCGCCTGCTGCTGCGGCCTCCAGGTTCTCGATGGTACCCTTCACAGCACCACCCTGCAAATGCTTGAACCACAGTTTGGCGTGCTCTTTCTCCTGATTGGCAGTCTCCTCAAAGATGGCTGCAATCTGCACATAGCCGTCCTTCTTGGCCTTGGAGGCAAAGTAGGTGTACTTGTTGCGTGCTTGTGACTCGCCAGCAAAGGCTTCCATCAGGTTCTTCTCGGTCTTGGTTCCTTTTA
>CAMJZI010000081.1 GCA_946410185.1 uncultured Porphyromonadaceae bacterium | reverse complement strand
TCCTCCACAACCCCTTGAGGAACATCATCGCACCCGTCATGGCGGGCACGCCGGTTGTGTAGCTCACGGCTTGCATGCCGGTCTCCTCGTAGGCCTTGTGATGGTCACAGTTGTTGTAAATGTAATAGGTGAGCGGTTTGCCCTCCTTGTCGGTACCGCTGATGCGACAGCCGATGCTCGTCTCGCCGGTGTAGTTCTCGCCCAGGTCTTGAGGGTTGGGGAGCACGGCCTTGAGGAACTGCAGCGGCACGATGTCCATGCCCTGGTAGTTGATGGGCTCGATGCTGGCCATGCCGATGTCCTGAATCACGCGCAGGTGGGTCAGGTATTCCTCGCCGAAGGTCATCCAGAACCTTGCACGCTTGATGGTGGGGAAGTTGATAACCAGCGACTCCAGCTCCTCGTGGTACATGAGGTAGCTCTCGCGCGGACCAATCATGGGGTAGGTGAGGGGCTTGTGAATCTCGAGTGCACCAGTCTCGACCCACTTGCCATTTTCCCAGTAGCGTCCCTTCTGGGTGATTTCGCGGATGTTGATTTCAGGGTTAAAATTGGTGGCGAAAGCCTTGCCATGGTTACCGGCGTTGCAGTCCACGATGTCGAGCGTGTGCATCTCCCCAAAGTGGTGCTTGGCGGCATAGGCGGTGTAAACGCCGCTCACGCCCGGATCAAAGCCGCAGCCCAGGATGGCTGTCAGCCCGGCTTGCTCAAAACGCTCCCTGTAAGCCCACTGCCAGCTGTACTCGAAGTGGGCCTCGTCGCGGGGCTCATAGTTGGCGGTGTCCAGGTAGTTCACGCCGCAACGCAGGCAAGCCTCCATGATGGTCAGGTCCTGATAGGGCAGGGCCAGATTGATCACCATGTCGGGCTTGTGGCGGTTGAGCAGGGCGACGAGCTGGTCAACGTCGTCGGCATCCACTTGGTCGGTAGTGATGTTGTCTTTACCTATGGCCTTGGCCACAGCGTCACACTTGGCGCGGTTGCGCGATGCAATCACGATTTCGTTAAACACGTCAGGATTTTGCGCGCACTTGTGAGCGCACACGGTGCCGACGCCACCGCATCCAATAATAATGACTTTGCTCATAACTCTTACTTCAATTTCAATCTTTCCCGCAAATTTACACAATTTTGCCGTTTTAACCAAAAAATCGCTCGGTTTATCCTGCTTTTGACCCTTTTCATGCCGATAATACAGGTTTTTAGCTCCTGCTGGCCACTGCTCGTTTGTCGATAAAAAGTGTGTAATTATCTAATATATTTGTCCCGTCTCATTGTTTTCAAGTAACTTTGCAACGCTTTCATAACATAATAAATATATTACTCCTCACAACAACATGAAAAAGATATTAATGCTATTGCTGGCATTTGGTTGCTTGACATCAGCGGTTTCAAGCGCGGCGGTCATCAATGGTGTGTTGCTCGACTCGCAGGACACTACCGCCCTCATCGAGGCCACTGTCAAGTTGCTCAAGGCGAGCAAGGATAGTACCATGGTCAAGGGCACTACCACCGACTTGAACGGTGTTTTCAACATCAAAGGTGTCAACCCTGGCAAGTACCTCTTGCGCTTCTCCTATCTGGGCTACAACGATGTCATCAAGCACGTCACTGTCGGTGAGGACGGCCGCGACGTGAACATCGGCGTCGTCAGGATGGACCCCAATACCATCATGCTGCAAGAGGCCGTGGTGGTGGGTGTCAAGAGCCCGATTACCGTCAAGGAAGACACCATCGAGTTCAATGCCGATACCTATAAGACCCAGGCCAATGCCGTTGTCGAGGACCTGCTCAAGCGCCTGCCAGGCGTGGAGGTGGGCAGCGACGGCAAGATCACGGCCAACGGCAAGGAAGTGAAGAAAATCCTTATCGACGGCAAGGAATTCTTTAATGATGACCCCACCGTGGCTAGTAAGAACATACCCGCCGACATGATCAACAAGCTGCAGGTCATCGACCGCAAGAGCGACCTGGCCCGCCTCACGGGTGTGGACGACGGCGATGACGAAACAGTCATCAACCTCACCGTCAAGAAGGGCATGAACAATGGCTGGTTTGGCACGGTCAATGCCGGTTACGGCACCGACAAGCGTTATGCAGGCAATGTGATGGTCAATCACTTTCGCGACGGCAACCAGTTCACCATCCTGGGCGGCGGCAACAACGTGAACAACCTGGGATTTGGCGACGGCGCGTCGGGGCGTTTCCAGCGCTTTGGCGGCGACCGCGGCGTGACCAGTTCGCAATATGCCGGCATCAACTTCAACGTCGGCAGCAAGGAGGATGAGCACTTCCGCGTGGGCGGCGACTTGATGTACAGCCACAGCGACCGCGATACCCGCACCAGCACGGCCCGCCAATATCTGTTCGAGGACTCCACCAGCTACTATGATGCCAATACTGCTGCCCGTGACAAGAGTCACAACCTGCGTGGCGACTTCCGCGTCAAGTGGGAGGTGGACAGCAACAACACCATTGAGTTCCGCCCCAATTTCTCGTTCAACTTCAACAAGAGCGAGAAGGCCGACTCGTCGCTCACCCGCGCCGGCGATGCGGCCATGTCGCGCGTGAACCGCAGTTTGAGCAACTTTTTCAACGACGGCAAGAGCTATGAGTGGGGAACAAGGCTCATCTATAACCACAAGGTAGCCAGCCATCCCGGCCGCAGCCAGAGCTTGATGCTCAACTACCGCTACAGCAACGTGCGTGAGGATGCCGACACCTATACCGACAACACCTACTACCTCCAGGACAGCATCCAGCTCATCGACCAGACGGCCAACAACCGCCGCAAGACCCACAACATCACTGGACGACTGTCGTGGACCGAGCCCATTGGCGACGTCAAGAACGCGCGCTTCCTGGAGTTCTCTTACCGTGGCAACTACCGCTACACCACCAGCGACAAGTTGGTGTATGACAACCAGCGCGACGGTGCATGGCCCACGGGCACTGTTATCGACAACGAGTGGAACAAGGGCCTGTCAAACAGTTTCCGCAACACGTTCTATAACCAGGAGTTCCGTCTGGGTTTCCGCCAGGTGCGCAAGGCCTATAACCTCAACGTGGGCATTACCGTCAACAGCGCCATGTCCAAGAGCAAAGACCTCATCAACAGCGCCCGCGACATCAAGGAGCGCTGGGCATGGTCGGTGGCTCCCTATGCACGCTTCCGCTACAAGTTCTCCGAGACCCGCAACCTCAACTTCAACTACCGCTTGTGGAGCAGCCAGCCCAGTGTCGCCCAGTTGCAGCCCGTGGCCGACGAGAGCAATCCGTTGAACATCGTCATCGGTAACCCCGAGCTCAAGCCCACCTTCACCCACAACATCAATCTGCGCTTCGGCGACTTTGCTCAGGGAGCCCAGCGCAGCATCATGGCGATGATGAACGTGGACTTTGCCCAAAACAGCATCGTCTCGACCACCAGCTATGACGAGCTCACCGGTGGTCGCGTCACCAGTTACACCAACGTGGGCGGCGTGTGGAACGCCATGGCTATGAATATGCTGAGTTTCCCCTTCGGCAGCCAGAAGACCTGGTACTTCACCAGCCACCTGTTCACCCGCTACTCGGTCACCAAGGGTATCAACAACGATATCGAGAACCGCAGCAACACCTGGCACATCAACTACTCGCCGGGATTGGCCTTCCGCAACAGCGTCTTTGACCTGGAATTGCGCCCCCAGTACAGCTTCCAGAACACGACCAACACGGTTCAGACCGCCAGCAACCGCAACATCCACACCTGGGGCGGCATGTTCAACGGCACCTATTCGGCACCCTTCGGCCTGGTCATCAGCACCGACTTGCGTTACAGCACCACCAGCGGTTACACCAGCGGATACAACACCAAGCAGTGGCTGTGGAACGGCTCGCTGGCCTATCAGTTCCTGAACAACAAGCAGGCGGCGGTTACCATTTCGGTCTATGACATCCTGGGCCAGCAGAAGAACGTGTACCGCAACGTCACCGCCAACTATATCGAGGATGCCATCTACAACTCGCTGGGCCGCTATGGCCTCGTGACGTTCACCTATCGCTTCACCACCTTCAAGGCCGGTGAGCAACCCAAGGACCGCAACAGCGACAACTTCCGCGGCGGCCCTGGTGGCCCAGGTGGCCCTGGCGGCCGCCCTGGAGGCCCTCCCGGAGGAGGACGTCGCCCATTCTGATCTGTCAAGACTCAGATCGTACACAGGGGGCTGTGTCATCATTCTGTTGCTGGCTGTTAATCGGCCGTTAGCACGATTCCTGTTCCAGGCTCGAATGATGACACAGCCCTTGATGTTTTAATTCATGGCCTTTTGATATGGCTTTCAGGGGGGCGATGGCTGTGCGACAGTCTCGCCATTAGGCGTCATGGCCGCGAAAAACCCGATGACCGGAAACCGATAACTGAAAACTTATGATTACCTTTGCACCGACTATTTAACCTATATACAATTATAACTGTATGCCTAGAATCCACATGTCTCTGACCCGCAGGTACTTCCGTACCTTGAAACGCGCGCGTCACAAGCTCAGCGGTGTCTTCTGCCTGTCAATCGTCGTGGGCCTGTTTGCCGGTCTTGCCCTCAAGATGGGCGCTGCCAACATGCTCAACACCATCATGCACACGGCTCATGACCTGTTGCTGAACACCTGTTTCTTCCTCATGGCCGTCTGCGTCATCACCGGTGCCATCGGCCGCCTCTTTGTCGAGTTCGGTGTCGTCGACCTCCTGGAGAAGGCCCTGCGACCCCTGATGAAGCCCCTGTTCAACCTGCCGGGTATGGCATCGCTTGGCGCTGTGCTCACCTTCCTGAGCGACAACCCTGCCATCATCACCCTGTCCCAGGACAAGCGCTTCGCCTCCCACTTCAAGAAGTACCAGTTCATCTCGCTCACCAACTTTGGCACCGCCTTTGGCATGGGACTCATTGTCATCGTCTTCATGATGGGTTACGGCTACTTCAGTGAGCCGCTCATCGGCTTGGTGGGTGCCGTGTGCGGTTGCATTGTCTCGACACGTCTCATGCAGTACTTTGTCAAGAAGACCCACCCCGAGTATGCCGACGAGCTCGCTTGCGAGCTCACCCCCGACGACCTCAAGGTCGAGCACGAGGAGTACAAGTCGGTATTCCTGCGCATCCTCAACTCCCTGCTCGATGGCGGACGCACCGGCGTCGATGTCGGCCTGGCCATTATTCCCGGCGTCATCATCATCTCGTCGTTGGTGATGATTCTCACCTTCTCGGCAAGCGACAGCGGCGTTTACACCGGTGCCGCCTATGAGGGCGTGGCAGTCCTGCCATGGCTGGGCGAGAAAATCGGCATCGTCTTCCAGTGGCTCTTTGGCTTCGAGGATCCCCACCTCATCGGCTTCCCCATCACCGCCCTGGGCGCCGTTGGCGCCGCCTTGGGTCTCGTGCCCAAGTTCATCCAGCAGGGCTGGGTAGATGGTAACGCCATCTGTGTGTTCACGGCCATCGGCATGTGCTGGAGCGGCTTCCTGAGCACCCACACCGCCATGCTCGACTCGATGCACTACCGTGAGCTCACCTCCCGCGCCATCCTGTCTCACACCATCGGCGGACTCGTGGCCGCCATCGTGGCCCACTGGCTCTACGTCCTCGTTCTGCTCGTCTTTTAGAACCAAAGGCCGCTGCAGCATCCCCCCCAATGCCCCGGTACTGCTGTGGCGGCTCGCGCGTGTGTGCTGCCTC
>CAMJZI010000080.1 GCA_946410185.1 uncultured Porphyromonadaceae bacterium | reverse complement strand
TTAAAACAATGCAGAAACACGGAAACAGATTCGGTACGCACCGAGTAATCGAGCCTAAGGGCATTCTTCCTCAGCCCGCCAACAAGCTGGACAACAACATGGATGAGATCTATGATAACGAGATTCTCATCGATGTACAGACCCTGAACATTGACTCCGCTTCGTTCACCGACATCCACAACTATGCTAAGCAGCAAGCCAAGGATCCCAACAATGAGGCCGAGGTAATGGAAGAGATCAAGAAGGAGATGCTCCTTAACGTAGAACTGCAGGGCAAGCACCGCAACCGTCGCACCGGTTCGGGTGGTATGCTTCTGGGTAAGGTAGAGAAGATCGGTGATGCTCTCAAGGGCAAGATCGACTTGAAGGAAGGCGACCGCATCGCTACCCTCGTGTCGCTGTCGTTGACCCCGCTGCGCATCGACGAGATCCTCGAGATCCGTGCGGACGTGGATCAGGTGGACATCAAGGGTAAGGCTATCCTGTTCGAGAGCGGCATCTATGCCAAGATTCCTGATGACATGCCCGAGAAGCTCGCTCTGAGCGCACTCGACGTGGCTGGTGCTCCCGCACAGACCGCCAAGCTGTGCCAGTATGGCCAAAACGTGGTTATCCTGGGTGCCGGTGGCAAGAGCGGTATGCTGTGCTGCTACGAGGCCAAGAAGCGCGTAGGCGTTACCGGTAAGGTCATCGGCCTTGCCAACAGCCCCAAATCGACCCAGCGCATCAAGGATCTCGGCTTCTGTGACGTTGTCGAGAGCGTTGCCGGCATGACCCCCGTTGAGGTTTATGAGCTGGTTTACAAGCTCACCGACGGCAAGATGGCCGACACCACCATCAACTGCGTTAACGTGCCCGATTGCGAGATGACCGCTGTGCTGTGCACCAAGGATGACGGCGTGGTTTACTTCTTCTCGATGGCTACCAGCTTCACCAAGGCTGCCCTGGGTGCTGAGGGTATCGGTGCTGACGTGAACATGATCATCGGTAACGGCTACACCAAGGGCCATGCCGATTTTACCTTGCAGGAGCTGCGCGAGTGCCCCGAGCTTCGCAAGATCTTTGAGGAACTCTACGCTTAATCAAGAATCAGATGCCGCAGGGGGGCGCGTGATCGTGCCCCCACGGCATAATCATCCATCTATATCATGGTAGAATCAAGAAGAAAACAATTGTTTCCCGACGTTACCGACGAGCAGTGGAATGACTGGAAATGGCAGGTAAAAAACCGCATCGAGACGCTAGAGGAACTCAAGAAATATGTGAAACTGAGCGCTGAGGAGGAAGAGGGTGTTAAGCAGACCCTCAAAACCCTGCGCATGGCTATCACGCCTTATTACCTGAGCCTCATCAATCCCGATGACCCGCACGATCCCATTCGCCGTCAGTGCATCCCCACCGGAGCCGAGACCCATCAGGCCGCTGCCGACCTGCTCGACCCCCTGCATGAGGATGAAGACTCGCCAACGCCCGGCTTGACTCATCGTTATCCCGATCGCGTGCTGCTGCTCATCACCGACATGTGCTCAATGTACTGCCGTCACTGCACTCGTCGCCGTTTTGCCGGCCAGACTGACAACGAGTGTGGCCTTGACCGCATCGAGAAAGCACTGGAATACATCCGCCAGACACCCACTGTGCGCGACGTCCTGCTCTCAGGTGGCGACGCTCTCATGGTAAGCGACAAGCGATTGGAGTATATCATCTCGGAACTCCGCAAGATTCCTCATGTCGAGATCGTGCGTCTGGGAACCCGCACTCCCGTGGTTTGCCCGCAGCGCATTACCCCCGAACTGTGCAACATGTTGAAGAAATATCATCCCATCTGGATCAATACCCACTTCAACCATCCCAACGAGGTGACTCCCGAGTCGAGTCGCGCCTGCGAGATGCTCGCCGATGCCGGTATCCCCTTGGGCAACCAGAGCGTGCTGTTGCGTGGCGTGAACGACTGCGTTCATGTGATGAAGAAACTCGTTCACGAGATCGTCAAGATTCGTGTTCGTCCTTATTATATCTACCAGTGTGACTTGTCGATGGGCTTGGAACACTTCCGCACTCCCGTCAGCAAGGGTATCGAGATCATCGAGGGCCTGCGCGGCCACACCAGTGGTTACTGCGTGCCCACCTTCGTGGTCGACGCTCCCGGTGGCGGCGGCAAGACTCCCGTCATGCCTCAGTATGTTATCTCACAGGCTCCTGGCAGAGTGGTATTGCGCAACTTTGAGGGCGTGATCACTACCTACACCGAGCCCACCGAATATCACAGTGAGTGCAACTGTCCCGAGTGCCAGGCTGCCCGCAAGCGCGAGCAAGTGGCTGCCGACAAGGCCGTGGACGGCGTTATCTCGCTACTCGAGGGTGAGCGCATGAACATTGAGCCCAAGGCGCTGAAGCGTCATGAGCGTAACGAAGGACGTAACAAGAAGTAAAGACATGATGTTGGTTCCGTAGAGATGCACCACGCGACGCTGTGGTGCGTCTCTGGGGAACTGATTTGCTACCACCTAGTGCTTCCATTCATCGACGAAATATTGCGTTACGATAGCTTGTCTATCGTAGGCCTTGAAAAAAACACAGGCAAGACCGAATGTCTCAAGTATGTGCTCGAACGCATGCCTGTCCAGGCCAAGCGCATTGCCGTGACATCCATCGGCATCGATGGAGAGACCGTCGATCAAGTGACACGCACCCAGAAGCCCGAGATCTGCTTGCACGAGGGCATGTACTTCGGCACAAGCGAGATGCACTACCGCCAGCGACGGCTGGTGTCGGAACTCATCGACGTGAGCGATGAGAACACATCGTTGGGCAGGGTGGTGACAGCCAGAGCACTGACAGGAGGAAAAATCCTGCTTTCTGGACCATCTTCGGCATCAAGCCTCAGGCGGTGGATGAACGATATGCGGCGTCTTGGCATAGACCTGGTCATCATCGACGGGGCATTGTCGCGCATGAGCTCTGCATCTCCGGCGGTAAGCAAGTCGATGATACTGGCCACAGGTGCTGCCTATTCGGCAAACCTCTCCACCCTGGTGAGCAAGACAACCCATGTTGTTGACCTTATCAATATGGATCTGACCAGCGAAGACAATATCGCGCTGCTCAAGCCTCTTGAGAAGGGCGTTTGGTTCATCGACAAGAACGGCTGTCTTAATAGCCTGGATGCGGTGACGTCCTTGTCTCAAGACATCCACTTCGAGGGCATGGAAGATTGTGCCACACTCTATGTGGCGGGTGCCTTGGTCGATGGGTTCCTTGAGAAGGTGAGGAAGAATAAGAGCCTCAAGCAAGTGGAGCTGGTGGTGAGGGATTTCACCAAGATATTTGTATCACCGCAACAGTTCAGACTCTTCCTCAAGGCAGGTGGCCGCATCAGTGTGTTACAGAAGAGTAAACTCATTGCCGTCACTGTAAACCCTACCTCGCCCAGTGGTTATGTACTGGATTCGGACACATTGTGTAACAAACTTAGCGAAGCCATCAAGCTTCCCGTTTATGATTTGTTAAAGAATAAAGACTGATAGTGCAACTGAAGAATGCCATAGAATCGCCTTGCGGCCTTCGTTTCATGCTCGACCAGCTGGAATTGCAGTCGGGTTTCGCTCGCCGTTGGCTCTTGAACTCGCCCATGATGACAAGTAGCGAGGACATAGCCGCGTCCTATGCCGTCCTTCAGCGTTTTGCCGACTTCGTCAATCGGGTTGAACCACTTTTCATCAATACCCTGAACCACAAGTTGTGTGGACTAAAGGATATCCGCACAACTATCAAGAACCTGTACAACCATGCAGTGCTCGACGACATCGAGCTCTTTGAGGTCAAGCATCTCGCCCTGCTGGCATCCGATGTGAACAAACTGCTGGACGAGCATGGCATGTCCGATGTGGTCGTGATACCGTCGCTTGACAAGGTGATTGCCATTCTTGACCCTGACGGATTGAAAATTGCCACATTTTATATATATGACTCTTACTGCGCCCAGCTCAAGGACCTGCGCAGCCAGATGAGGCAGCACCCCAAACAACAGGAGGACCTGTTGATCCAGGCGAGCGAACTTGAGGATGATGTGCGACAAGACTTGAGCAGACAGTTGCACCCGTTTGCTGCTGCCATCGAACAGGCTCAGCTCGCTTTGGCTCAGATTGATGTCGACCTGGCCAAAGCCATACAGATGAAGCAAATGGGGCTGGCATTCCCCATGCTCTCTGATGATGGGTCCACTCGTTACCAGGCGATGTTCCATCCCCAGGTCAAAGCGGCGCTTGCCGACCGCGGCCGTGAATTCCAGCCGGTGGATATCGCCTATGGTGAGCAACCCACCCTCATCACGGGCGCCAATATGGGCGGCAAGACAGTGGTGCTCAAGACGTTGACCTTGTGTCAACTGTTATTCCAATTCGGGTTCGGCATCCCGGCTGCTTCGGCGCGAATTGCCGTGAAAGATGAGATATACTTCTGCATCGGTGATGAACAGTCGGTCGAAAAAGGATTGTCATCGTTTGCAGCCGAGATGCAGAACATTGATGCCGTCATCAAGGCATCACGCGAAAATCGAAAATTACTGGCGTTGATTGACGAGCCAGCCCGCACCACCAACCCTACCGAAGGGGCCGCGCTGGTGACAGCATTGCTGCAGGTCTTGGCCAACAAGGACATCAGCCTGGTCATGACAACGCACTACGATATAGAGCCGGGAAAGGCACGTTGCCTCAGGGTAAAAGGCTTTGAAAACGGCTCGATGGACTATCAACTAGTCGAGGTTCAGGATGGTGAAGTGCCACACGAGGCACTTAACATAGCTCAGAGCCTGGGCATTGACAGTGAGTGGATAACCACCGCGAGGAATCTGTTAGAGGCCTCGGGGCAAACAGCATGATATCACACTATTTACTATATACACTATGCAAAAGAGCAAGTTAGGACTAGATTTTGAAAAAGTTGAGTATGCCAGAGGTCTTGCCAAAGGCATCGCCGAGGACGTGCAGTCCTTTGTGGAGCAATACACGACAGTTGCCGTTGAGCGCACCTTGTGCCGCTTGATGGGCATCGACGGTGTCGATGACAACGATGTGCCCCTGCCCAATGTGGTGGTCGAGGCCTTGAAAGACAAGGGCGTCTTGAACGAGGGTGCTCTCTTCTTCATCGCCAATGCCATGATTCAAACCGGCTTGAAACCCCAGCAAATTGCCGAGAAGGTGGCAAAGGACGAACTGGACATCACCAAGGTCGTCACTCGTGATCCCAGGCAGATTGCTGATGCCCTACAGCCTGTTATTGATGAGAGCATGGCTCGCATCCGTGCACGCCGTGCGCGCCGCGAGCATTATCTTGAGACGATTGGCGAGGGCCCAAAACCCTATCTGTACATCATCGTTGCAACGGGTAACATCTATGAGGACGTGGTACAAGCTCAGGCAGGAGCTCGTCAAGGTGCCGATGTCATCGCTGTGATCCGTACAACCGGTCAGAGTCTGCTGGACTATGTGCCCTATGGTGCCACGACCGAAGGCTTCGGCGGAACCTTCGCTACCCAGGAGAACTTCCGCATCATGCGCAAGGCGCTCGATGAGGTGGGCGAGGAGCAGGGACGCTACATCCGCCTGTGTAACTACTGCTCGGGTCTGTGCATGCCCGAAATTGCCATTATGGGTGCTTTCGAGGGTCTGGATGTGATGTTGAACGATGCCTTGTACGGCATCCTGTTCCGTGACATTAACATGCAGCGCACGCTCATCGACCAGTACATGAGCCGCATCATCAACGGTTTTG
>CAMJZI010000079.1 GCA_946410185.1 uncultured Porphyromonadaceae bacterium | reverse complement strand
GCCGCCACCAGCATTGTGACAGGCCGCGTTGTCGATGAGCAGGGAGAACCCGTCATCGGCGCCAGCATTGTCGAGATGGGAACGACCCGTGGCACATCGACCGATGTGAATGGTAACTTCTCGTTGCGAGCAGGCACCAATGCCAAGCTCCAGATTTCGTTTATCGGCTACAAGACGGTGACCACCCGCGCTGCTGCGGGCATGAACGTTGTCATGGCCGAGGATAAGGCCCTCCTGGACGAGGTCGTTGTAGTGGGCTACGGCACACAGAAGAAGGTGAACCTCACCGGTGCCGTATCGACTGTAGATGTTGACAAGACCTTCAATTCACGTCCCGAGCAGGATGTGTCCCGCGCATTGCAGGGCGCCGTTCCTGGCCTGAGCATTATCAACGCCAGCGGTGACATCGATGGCAATCCCACGATGCGCATCCGTGGCGTCGGCACGCTGAGCAACGGCCAGAACACTTCACCCATGATCGTCATCGACGGTGTCGTGAGCGACATGGACGGACTGCAGCTGCTCAACGGCAACGACATCGCCTCGGTTTCGGTACTCAAGGACGCCGCCTCGTCGTCGATCTATGGTACCCGTGCTGCATTTGGTGTGCTGCTGATTACCACCAAGAGTGGCCAGAAGGGCGAGCATGCCTCGGTGACCTACTCTAACAACTTCGGTTGGGATGATCCCACCTACCTGCCCGACTATCCTGATGTGCCCACCCAGTTGAAGTCTGCCATCATGGCCAAGAAGCGTGAGGGCTCGGACGCTGTCGAGCTCTTCGGTATGTACTTCGACCAGCTGCTGCCCTATGCCGAGGCATGGCAGAAGCAGAATGGCGGCAAGAAGATCGGTTATGGCGTGATGCGCCCCTGGGTGAGCGACGGTGACGTGGGTGACTACCGCTTCATCGGCAGCCAGCCCATGTACTATGCCGACTATGACATCCAGAACATCTGGTACAACCATGCCGCTCCCTCTCAGGGCCACAACGTGTCGGTGCGCGGTGCCAGCAACCGCACCACCTATTATCTGTCCTTTGGCTACAACTACAAGGAGGATAACATGAAGTGGAATCCCGCTATGCGTAAGCGCTACAACGCTGCTGCCAACATCTCGACCGACTTGACCGACTGGTTGACCGTTGGTACCCGCATCAACTTCTCGCGCCGCCACTTCTCGCGTGCCGACACGTGGAACAACATGTACCAGTACATCTGGCGCTGGGGCTCGTTCTTCATCCCCAGCGGCACGATTGCCGATCCCACCACGGGTGAGCAGCTCGACTTCCGCGTGATCGCCATGCAGAAGCAGGCCGCCCGCAAGAACGTGACCATGGATCGCCTGAGCATGACCGCCTTCACCACCGTGCACATCACCAAGGACCTGACCTTGAATGCCGACTTCACCTATGAGATCGGTAACATGAACAGCGGTTCGAGTGACCACACCGTTTACGGCTACAACTGGAGCGGTGTCACCCCGCAGTGGATTGTCAACGACGGCAACACCAACGCCTGGCGCGACAACAGCAAGAGCAACAAGTGGGCTGCCAACGCAACCCTGAACTGGAACAAGAGCTTCAATGATGCCCACAACTTCAACATCATGGTGGGTGTCAATGGCGACAACTACTCCAGCGACTACTTCTATGCCTACAGGCCCCAGCTCTATAGCGAGGCTTATCCCGAGATGGCGCTGACCTATGGCGACCAGACCAAGTGGAACATCAACAGCAGCACCTATGACAAGGCTACTGCCGGCTACTTTGGCCGTATCAACTATGACTACAAGGGCATCTACCTGCTCGAGCTGAATGGCCGTTACGACGGCTCGTCGAGCTTCCCTGTGAATGACCATTGGGCATTCTTCCCCTCGGGATCGGTGGGCTACCGCTTCACCCAGGAGAAGTATTGGGACCGCCTGCGCCACATCGTGGACAATGGTAAGCTGCGTTTCTCTTACGGTACCATCGGTAACGAGGCCGTCGGCGAGAACCAGTTCCAGTCGCTCATCAGCCCCATCAGCCAGGGCAACATTTACTGGCTGAACGAGAATGGTGCCAAGGTGACCGAGCTGGGTCTCCCCAGCTGGGTGAACTCCTCACTGACCTGGGAGCGCATCACCACCATGGACGCAGGTATCGACCTGGGCCTGTTTGGTGACGTGCTCACGATGGGCTTTGACTGGTACCAGCGCACGACCAGCGACATGCTCGGTCCCGGTACCGCACTGCCTCCCGCTGTGGGTGCCGCCGCACCTGTGACCAACAATGGTGAGCTGCGCACACGCGGTTGGGAAGCCACCCTGGACCTGCGCAAGCAGTTCAACAAGGACTTCGGCGCCTACTTCAGCGCCAGCGTTGGTGACGCTAAGACCAAGGTGACCAAGTGGAACAATGACTCTCACCTGATCGGCTATCCTTGCAACAGTGCCTATGCCTATGAGGGCATGACCTGGGGTGACATCTGGGGCTTTGAGACCGACCGCTACTTCACCGAGCGTGACTTCAACGGCAAGAACGCCGACGGTTCATGGAACTATGCTCCCGGCGTTGCCGATCAGACCGGCATCCAGACCCAGACCTTCGTCTTTGGCCCTGGTGACATCAAGTACAAGGATCTGGACAACAATGGTGTGATTGACGGTGGCAAGGGCACTCAGGAGGATCATGGTGACCTCAAGGTTATCGGTAACATGATGCCCCGCTATGAGTACAGCTTCCACGTTGGTGGTAACTTCAAGGGCTTTGACCTGGACGTGTTCTTCCAGGGTGTGGGCAAGCGTGAAATGTGGACCCAGTCAGCCTTTGTATTCCCGATGATGCGTTCGGCCGACTTGGCTATCTTTGCCAACCAGACCAAGTACAATATCTATGATCCCGAGAATGGCGTTGTCAACATCAGTGAGGACAACGACTTCCCGTGCCTGTTCCCCGGCAACGAGTATGCCGGTAACGTTGTGGGTCTCTCGGGTGAGGGCGGCTGCCACAACTACTATCCCCAGACCAAGTACCTCGTTGACATGAGCTACCTGCGCCTCAAGAACATCACGCTGGGTTACACCCTGCCCGAGAACCTGACCCGCAAGGCCTTCATCGAGAAACTGCGTGTTTACGGTAGTGTGAACAACCTGTGTCTGCTCCACAAGGGCAGCGGTGACCTCCCCATCGATCCCGAGATGAACGCCGGACAGGGCTCTCTGGGCTACGGTACTTGGGGCCGCACCTATCCCATCAACCGCACCTGGTCTGTAGGTCTGCAAGTGACCTTCGGTACCAACCGCAGTGCTGCCGTAGCCGTTACTGGCGACAACAGCGCCTTGAACGCTCAGATCAATGACCTGCGCGCCCAGCTCGCTAATGCCGAGAACGCTTACAACAGCCGCATCGCCGAACTGCAGAACCAGCTCAACGCTGCCAACAACCGCAACAGCCAGCTCCAGAAGGACCTTGCCGCTTGCCAGAACAGCAAGAGCGGTATGATTGACAAGTCATTGCAGTACATGACCATCCTGGTTCACTTCCCCATTAACTCGATGGCCGTTTATGCCGACCAGCAGCCCAATGTGGAGCGCATCGCCGCTTACATGAAGAGCCACCCCGAGGCTACCTGCGTCATCAATGGTTATGCTTCCAAGGACGGTCCTATGGACCGCAACATCACTCTCGCTAACGGCCGCGCCGCCAGCGTGAAGGACATGCTCGTAAAGAAGTATGGTATCGATGCCAAGCGCATCAACGCCCAGGGCCAGGGCATCAGCAACATGTTTGATGAACTGAGCTGGAACCGTGTTTCAATCTGCGAGATTATCGTGAAGTAAGGTTAAACTGAGTTTTAAGTTGTAAGTTTTAAGTTGTAAGTAATATTACCGAATGACGATACAGTTACAGGCGATACAAACCATACTTAAAACTAAAAACTTAAAACTAAAAACTAAAAAAGATATGAAATTATTGAAATCAATTATACTGTGTGGACTGGGTGCTGCTGTCATCTCGCTGTCGTCTTGTGACGACATGCTCACCAAGAGCGAACGCACCAAGTTTGAGCTCGGACCTGAGTTCTGGAGCAATGCCAATCAGGTCGCCAGCTATAGCAATGTCCTGTATGAGAACTATACTGGATATGGAACAGGTGGTGGCGCTGGCTGGTTCTATTTCAAGAGTTTGAGCGACGACCAGGTGAATCCCAGCTTTGATAACTGGATGTTCACCACGGTTCCCGGCACCTCGACCTACTGGAGCACGCCTTATACCGAGATTCGCCGCTGCAACTATATGTTGACCGGCTTGCAGAGCTCGACCCTCGCTGAGGGCGAGAAGAGCTATTATGTAGCTGTTGGCCGCTTGAATCGCGCCTGGCAGTACTATCAGCTCGTGCGCATGTACGGTGATGTCAACATGCTCGATGAGGTCATCCTTGATCCCGAGGCTCAGAGCGATGTTGTCTATGGTCCCCGCACCGACCGTGACGTGGTCATGGACTTCGTGCTCGAGGATCTGAACTATGCTGTTCAGAACCTGGGTGCCGGCGGCAAGAATTCCTGGAGCAAGGATATGGCCCTGGCCATGAAGAGCGACATCTGCCTGTTTGAGGGTACCTATTGCAAGTACCGCACTGTTGAGGACAATGGCAAGGCTGCCGATGCTACCCGTGCCCAGAAGTTCCTCAACGAGTGCGTTGATGCCTCGCAGCAGCTGATGAACTCGGGCAAGTACAGCCTTACCGCCAACTATGGCGAGGTCTATAACTCGCTCGACCTGAGCAAGAGCAGTGAGGTCATCTTCTTCCGCAACTACGTGAAGGATCAGCTCATGCACTCGACTGCCGACTATACCGCATCGTCGTCACAGCAGCGCGGTATCAGCAAGGACGCTGTCGATGCCTTCCTCTTCCTGGATGGCAAGCCCCTGGCAACCACTGCCTATAACACCGATGATCATCCCGTGCTCGATCCCACCAACAATGCTTATAGCATTCAGGGCATGCTTGCCAACCGCGACAAGCGCCTGAGCGTGCTGCTCGATCCGTATCTGTGCTTCAAGGGTCATGGTTGGGTGCGTTCCAACTCCATGCTCATGACGTCATCTACTGGCTACAACATCGCCAAGTATGACAACACGGCTATGGAAGTGGATTACCGCATCAACACCGGCAAGAACTATACCGACGCTCCCATCTACTGGCTGGCAGTCATCTATCTGAACTACGCCGAGGCTAAGGCCGAGTTGGGCACCATCAACCAGACTGATCTGGATGCCAGTGTCAACAAGCTGCAGGCCCGCGCCGGTCTGCCCGCTATGAGCTTGACACCTGCTGCTGACCCCGCCAACAATATGGGTGTTAGCGACCTGTTGTGGGAAATCCGCCGTACGCGTCGCTGCGAGCTCATGGCCGACAACTGGTACCGTTATTGGGACCTCGTTCGCTGGCACAAGCTTGACCTCCTCGACTCACAGGCTCATCCCAACATCAACCGCGGTGCCTTCCTGGCTGGTGTGGCCGACCTGGACGAGACCTTCAACCTGGATGCAGATGGCTATGTGATCCCCGTGAGCACACTGCGCACCTTCGACAAGAAGTATTACCTGTGCCCCATCCCCAGCAACCAGATCACGCTGAGCAAGGGTGCCACAAGTCAGAATCCTGGCTGGTAATTCAGGCTTCAGGTGTCAGGTATCAGGTTTAGGCCTTCCTGACAACTGACCAATAAAACTACTGCCGCCGCGTCGATTCATCTCGACACGGCGGCAGTGTTTTTACTCTCCCTTTCTAGATTATCTAGACTATCTAGACTATCTAGAACTGTTACTGGTAGTCCCTGATTCTCACGTCGATGCCGCTGCCGTCAAGCAGCTTGACTACTTGCTGGATGTCGGTTTGCCCATAGTGGTAGGGGAAAAGCACCGTGGGCTTGATCATCGTGGCGGCGTGGGCACACTGCTCGGGCGTCATCGTGTAGG
>CAMJZI010000078.1 GCA_946410185.1 uncultured Porphyromonadaceae bacterium | reverse complement strand
CCACCTCGTCGGCACGGCCCTTGCGGGTGAAGCCGCCCTCGCCGTAGCCTTGGGCCTGGCTCGCCTGCTGCTGCTTTTTTATGGCGGCCACCTGCATGGCACCTGCGGCCACGGCCATGGCAGCGGCTATAGGGGCGATGATAAAACTTAGCGTCTTGTCGTGAGTTTGAGTTGAGATGTACCGCTTTACAAAATAAAAAATGGAGGCATAATCTCGCGACGATCCTCCATTGTACAATATAAGGTTACTTGATTTTCAATTTCAATCCCACGACCAGCATGCGCCCTGGTGAGTACAGTGCATACTTGCGGTTGGTGGAGTCGATGCGGCGGTCCACCTTGTCAAAGATGTTGTCGATGCCGATGCTCGGTTCAACGAGCAGGTGCCTCAGTCCGCTGAAGGTGTGGGTCGTGTTCAGGTTCCAGATACCATAGCCTGGAGCGTCCTCATAGTCGGGATAGTAGGTCTTGGACTGCAAGCGGCCATTGACATTCACGTTGAGCGTGTAGTTGCCCCAGTTGTGATTATAGTCGGCTGCAATGGTTGCCGCATGGCGTATGCTGCGCTCCATGGCTGTCCACTGGTCGCCGCTCTGGGTGCGGGCATAAGTGTAAACATAGTTGGCACTCAGGTTAAAGCCTCTGAACAGATTGGCCGACACATTGGCCTGCACGCCCTTGACGTCGCCCTTGTCGCTGTTGCGGTACAGCGAGTAGCGTTCCAGTTGTTGGGCCTGGTCATCAGTCATTTCGGGGAATTCGGCTCGTAGCATGGCCAGTGAGGTGGCATCCACGTTGATATTCTCCCTGATGACCATGTCGTTGATGCGGTTCAAATATCCCGTCACACTCACGGCAAGGATATTGCTGCGGTACTCGGCATTGAGCGAGAAATAGTTGCTCTTCTCGGGCTTAAGGTCTTTGTTGCCGAAGATGATTTGTGCCTTGCCGCGGTTGACCGAGAAATAATGGTAATACAGTTCGTCAAGACCTGGAGCACGGAAGCCAGCCGAATAGGTGGCGCGCAGGCGGAAGTTGCCCGGCGCATACATCAGCGTGGCCTTGGGCGTGAGGTGCCAGTTGAAGGTCTCGTGATAAGTCAATCGCAGGCCCACGGTGGCGGTTAAGCGGTCAAAAAACAGCATCTCGTGCTGGGCGAAGGTAGCTGCGGTGTAGGCATTCTGATTGATGTTGCCCGAAGTGGCGGTCAAGTAATCCTTGCGCCAATCGGCTCCAAAGATGGTGGTAGAGTTCTTCATCAATCCCAGGATAGCCTTCAGCTGGCCTTCCATCGATCGTTGCTTCTTGGATTGCACATAATCATTGATGGCGTAGGTCTTGGTCGCCACGTCATACTGCTTGCCGTAGCGGAAACGGTCAACCGTGAAGTCGGCCTGCAACGAGTTACGGCTCGTGAACTTGTAGATGGCGCCCACGTTCCAGCGCAGCCCCTTGTAACGCATCTCATAGTCGGTGCCACCTGTGATGTCCTTACGAGTCTCGGGACGGTCGGTGATTTTGTATGAATAGTTGATGCCGGCATTCAGTGCCAGATGCTCGTTGGGAGCATAGGTGAACTTCTGACCCACGAGGTTAGCACGATAACCCGTAAAAAAGGGGGCAATCGTCGGCTGCGTCTCGGTTTCAGAACCCTTGACATATTCCACATCGTTGATGCGGTAACTGTCGGCCCGGTCACGTGAGAACGAGGTGTAAGAGCCAAAGCCGTTCTTGAAGATGTCCAGGGTGATGTTTTCGGTCAACACACCGTGGCCCGACACGCGTGTGTCGCTGGTGAGACTCACCAGTTGCTGCGTCGGCTGGTCGGTGATGATGTTGATGACACCGGCGATAGCGTCCGATCCATAGAGCGACGAGGCGGCTCCGTCAAGCACCTCGATGCGCTTGACTCGCGCCATGTTGATGCGGTTCAGATCTACATTGTTGGAGATGTCGCCCGTCAACTTTTGACCGTTAATCAAAATCAGAATATACTTGTTTCCCAGTCCATTGAGCCTCAGAAATGTGCCCATTGAGTTGGGGGCCATCGACACCTGCGGCATCATGCGGGTCAAAGCGCCGTCAAAGGTGGTAATGCCTTGCTCCTTGATTTCCTGGCGGCTGAGCACATGGACGGGAGTGGCGGTGGATTTCAATCGCTGGTGGTGACCCGATCCGGTCACGACCACTGGATTCAAGGTATATACGCGGCTCGTCATCGACGAGTCGCTGCGTTCCATCTTGTGGATTTGGGAAAATGCGGCACTCCCCGTGAGGAGTGCCACTGAAATCAGTATGATTCTTTTCATTATCAGTTTTCAGTTGACAGTTTTCAGTTGTCAGTTATTGCGGATGCCGCTGACAACTGACAACTGAAAACTGAAAGACTCATTTACTCGGGATTCTTGCTGTGATAGAAGTCCAGAGGTTCTCCGTTGATGGCATCCTGGGTGTGCTTCATCCACACTTGACGGATGGTGGGCAGTTCCAACAGACCCTTCTCGATCATGGTCGAGTTGTTGCACTCATAACCCAGGTGGTGGAAGTACATCTTCCAAGAGGTGTCTTCAACCTCACCCTCATCGTTGGGGGTAAACTTGGTGCCGTCCCAGTTGTCGTCATCGTCACCGGCCATGTCATTGTGACCATGGTCACCGTCGATCGACATCAGGGGGTGGCAATATACCTTACCGCTGGTGATTCCGGCTGCGAGCATACGGGCATAGACGTTGGTCTTGAAGTTGTCCATCATGTCAACGGTGCCCACGAAGTAATGGCTGTTGAACTGCTGGAGGGCCTCTTCAAGTTGGGTGTAGCGCACGTTGGCCTTGTAGGTATCATAGGAGTCGGGGTTACCGTGGCCCATAAAGGCAACGACGCCCTCACTGGCTTTGTCTTTATAAAGCTTGTTCAGCTCATCGGCAACGGTGTTAACGTCATCCTCGGCATCCTGCAACAGGGGCACACCGAGCTTCAGGACAACCTTCGACAGGTAGTTGTCGTCGATATCGCCATTGGCGTTGTTGGCAAAGTCCTTGATGTAGTTGATCACGCGGGTATACTCCTCACCGGGGATTACCTGCAGTGATTGAACAACGATTTCGCTGTACTGAACACCCTTTTGAGCAAAGGCATTGAGCCAGAAGGGAGGAGCATAGAAGTTGCGGGGATCAACATTTTCACCGGCTGCTGCACGGTTGATGCAGATGGCTGAGGAGAATGACAGGAATACGTCATAACCGGGGAACTTGCTCTTGTAAGCGGCTACGGTAGCGTCAAATGCATCGTAGGCCTGCTCCCAAGTCGAACCGAAGGCAACCAGCAGGATAACCTTGTTGTTCTTCTTCTGTGACTTAACGGTCTCGTTAACGGCTTTCTGGTAAACAGTGTAGTTGTTCTCGATGGGATCGTCCTTGTCATCGCTGCAAGAGGAGAAACCCATGGTCAGGCAGATTGCCATCATGGCAATCAATAAAGATTTAATCTTCATCATTGTTTTGTTGTTTGGAATTTAAGTTAGACTTATACTTATTAGAAAGTTTCTTTCCTTGATTGAAGCGGATGGTCAGCGACACATAGCCTGTACGGCCTGGGGTTGTCGTGCCCAAGTGCAGTCCGTGAGGCGTTCGGTCACAGTAGTTGAAGATGTTGTCCACACCGGCTTCTATGCGCCACGAGGTGGCCTTGAAGTGACCCAGGTCGTGGGTGGTGGACAGGCGCCAGGTCTGGTAGCCCTTGCCGTTGCCGTCGTCCTGATAGTAGCGGGTGCTCGACATGCGGCCGTAGATGCCCACGCCCAAACGGTAGTCGTTGGAGAAACGGTGGCCCCAGGTCGCAAACCAGTTGCCCTTGTGGTGGGCCATGCCGTCGATGGTGACCTTACGCATTTTGTCATGGTTGGTGTCATATTGGTTGGCATCGGTATCCAGGTAACTGTAACCCAAGCCAAAGGCGAACTCCCGCCACTGATAATTGATGTTCACGTCAATTCCATAGGTCTTGGCATCCTCGATGTTCTGATACTGTCGGGTCTTGACGGGGTCATATTGGATGATATATTCGTCGGGGGCCTGATAGTTGGGAATGGTCACCAGCGCAATCATGTCCTTGACCTTATTATAATACCCCGTGACAGTCACATTCAGGCCGCGCCAACCGTACTCACCGCTCAGCGAGAAATAATTGCTCGACTGCGGCTTGAGGTCAGTATTGCCGAGGTACAGATAGGTGCCGCTCATCTGTCGCACGTAGCGATAGAATAACTCGCGGATGGCGGGCGTCTTGAAGCCCTGGCTCCAAGTGGCGCGCAAGCGCCAAGCGTTACCCGGTTTCCACATCGCTGAAACTTTGGGCGTCAGTTTTGTGCCGAATTGCTCATTTTGGTTCAAGCGCAGGCCTGCTGTGATATTCACGTTGTGGATGAAGTTGAACTCGTCCTGCACATACACAGCTGCAGTCCAGTCGCTTGCCTTGCCGCCCTTCACGCGTGTGGGGGCGTGGAGCCAGTCATAGCGGAATTCCGCGCCGGCACTCAGAATGTTCTCGTAGGGTAGGGTGAACACGCCCTTCAGTGCAGCCATCGTGCGCTGCTGGTCGCTTTGCAATTCCTTTTGGTCGGGTAGATACGGGAAATAAGGGTAGTAGGGTGTGCCAGCGCTCTTCTCGTAGTCTTCGACCAGCGTCGTGGCAGTATAGTAGTAATAGTAGGCATGGCGGTGCCAGTCCACATCGAGCGAGATGTAATCGGTCTTTGAACGGCTCCACTTGCCGCCGATAGAGGCCGACCCGTTGTGGTACTCCATGTCCCACGTCTTCACGTCATAGTGCGGGTGACGGCCGCTCACGCGGTAGATGCGTTTCCAGTAGGTGCTGCCGTCGGCATACAGTTCCACGTTCTTGAGGGGCTGGTAGGTCAGCCGCTCGGACACTTGCCAGTTGGTGTGGCGGTTCACGGTCTTGTTGCGCGAGTCGGTGATGGGAGGTTCTGAGCCCTCGGTGTGCTCTATGGTGGTGTTTTGCCAGCCGTCGCTGTGCTGCAACTGGAAGTTAGTGTAGGAACTCAGTTTGCCATAGTTTAATGCGAGCCCGTTGTGCTGGCGCACGTCGCCATAGCTGCCCACGCGGGTCGTGTTCTCGAACAGCAGCCCCTCCTCGCGGTGCTTCTTGGTGATGATGTTCACCACGCCGGCGATGGCATCCGAGCCGTAGAGGGCACTCGACGCGCCCTTCACGATTTCAATCTTCTCGATGTTATGCGGATCAATCAGCGACAGATCGTTCTGGCCACCCACGTCGCCATGGATACGCTTGCCGTCAATCAGTATTAGGATATAGCTGTTGCCCAGGCCGTTGAGCTGCATCTGCGAGCCCATGTCGTCCTGATTGAAAGCAAACGACGCCGTGAGGCCACCCAGGATGTCCTCGATGGTCTTGCCCGCATAGTTGCGCAGCATCCTGCTGGAGATGACCTCGGTCTGTACGGGCGCATCCTTGAGCAGGTGCTGAGTGCCAGTACCTGTTACCACCACCTCTGGCAGACTATCAAGTCGCCAAACGTCGTTCTGTGCATTGACTGCCACACACGAGCATAAAGCCAGCAGTGAAGCTGTCAGTCTTTTTCTTTTCTTCATTTGCATTCCGTCACACCTATTCCTGAGTGAGCGTACTATAAATCTTTAAGGCGATGGCAGGTCTTCTGACTTTTCCCCAGTCCACTTCACCTTCCCAGCCATCAATCTGGCCAGTGGCATTTGAGAAGCAAACCCTTTATTCAAGGGGATTACAGCTGCAGGTACAGTTCCGGATTCTCACCGGATTCCCTTTCATCAGCAGTGGCGCAAGCCACCCGATTACCATCAAAAAATCGCCGCAAAAGTACTATTATTTTTTCACAACCACCAAAAAAAACGCAAAATTATTCTAAAACAAAAAAGAAAAAGCACCCTAATATTGATAAATCTCTGAAATCCAGCTCCTAAAACTGGAGGCTCAATCCTGCAGAAAACTCATCAACCGACTCAACGAGCGATTGGACGAGCCCTTCGTCACCGCGGGCACCGTGACCGGCGACAAGGGCATAAAGCAGGCGCAGGACGAGTACCAGCGCCTC
>CAMJZI010000077.1 GCA_946410185.1 uncultured Porphyromonadaceae bacterium | reverse complement strand
GAGCGATGTGAGACGCTGAACGTCCCATGAGCTTCATGAAGTGCCAGTATTTCTTGGCAGAGTTGGCATCGCGGGCCACGTTACCGATAAGCTCGCTATAAACCTTGGTCGCGGTATCAAAGCCGAAGGAAATCTCGATTTGCTCGTTCTTGAGGTCACCGTCGATGGTCTTGGGAACGCCTATAACCTGCACGCCGGCATCATGAGCCTTATAATACTCGGCAAGGATGGCTGCGTTGGTGTTACTGTCATCACCACCGATAATCACCACAGCCGAGATGTTGAGTTCACGCAGGATCTCAAGTCCGGCCTCGAACTGCTCGGGCTTGTCCAGCTTGGTGCGGCCCGAACCGATGAGGTCGAAGCCACCCGTGTTGCGGTACTGCTCGATAATTTCACTGGTGAGCTCAATATAGCGATGCTTGACCAGTCCGTTGGGACCGCCCAGGAATCCATACAAGCGGCAATACTTGTTCAGGGCCTTAATGCCGTCAAAGAGACCGCAAATCACGTTGTGTCCTCCGGGAGCCTGGCCACCACTCAGGATGACGCCCACATTAAAGGGCTTCTCGGGCGGCATAGCCGAATCATCGCGCTCAAAGGTCAATTGCGGCATACCATAGGTGCTGGGGAACAGCGCCTTGATGGCTTCCTGGTCTGCTACCGATTGTGTGGGTTCTCCCTCTACCGCGCGCACGGGGCACCGGAGCGTAACGGGCAATTTGGGTCTGTAAGTCAGCCTCATTTGCTCCAGATAACTCTTGTTGTCAGTCATTTTTTGGTTTGTATTAACAGTTAAACAATCTTTTTTTACCGCCGCAAAATTACTACAATTATGTCATGTAACCGCTATAGAAAGCTATCAATTTTTCGATTTATTGAGCCCTATTTAGATTTTTTGACACTTTTGGCCTAAAAACCGATGATTTTCCAGGCCACACCGCCACTTGGCTTGCAATCTGTAACCCCTTGCGAATAAACCCACGGCATGAGGAGCTGCACCTCGCGCCGTGGGTTACATCAATTCCAGGCCTCCTGCCTGTCCCACTACACAAACATCACCTCACCACCATGCGCCCCCTTTTCCTTCACGACAAGCGCACCGACAGTTGGCGGGGGAGATTGTACTTTAGTGTCGGGGGCAAGGGTGCTAATTCTGCGAGACACGCACAGCACGGACGGTGGTGCCGTGCTTGCGACTGAATTCGTGCCAGCCCACACGCTCCGAAGTGAAGAACAGGTAGTAGGCGTCTTCGGGGCTGTCCGAGTAGAGCGTGCGCGACCAACACACGCCCTCTGTACCTACGTAGTCGGGCGACTCGCCAGACCATTCGTTAGCGGCGGGCAAGAAGATGGTGTTACCATTGGGACCAGTGACCAGGCGACCGTTCACGCCGTTACGGGTCGTCCACGTCCAGGTGCAGTTGATTCGCAGTTCGTCTTGCTGTTCCTTACTCGGCATTCGCCACGATGGACCCCAGTTCACATAGGCGGCATCGTCCTCGGGATCCAGCTCCGTCTTGTTATCCACGAAGCCGTTGTAACCGTAACTGCTATCGGTGCAATACTTCGTCATGGTGTTATAGCTGCCGTTGCACCACTTGTAGGTGATCCATTCGTAGTAGTCCTTGGGCGCCGTCTCTCCCCAGGCGAAGTAGTCGCCGTAGTCCTCGGGGGCGCTGGCACCCACGTTGCAGGTGGCCCACAGCGTGCCGCTGGGCAGGCCCAGGTCAACCCACTCGTGCTCGTCTTGCGGTCCACTGGACATCGCCAGCAAGGTGTCGATGAGTTCGGCCACATCGCCGATGCTGACTTCGCCGTCACCATCGGCATCGGCATTTGCCAGGTTGATGCCCGTCGAGTCATTGGTCAACAGGTAATCGATCAACAGGTTCACGTCGGTGATGCCCAACAAGCCGTCATCGTTCACGTCGCCCTTGAGCGATTGGGCACTCACGCCCAACGGCAACGCCATCAGGCACAGGATAAACACACTCTTGATAAAAGTCGTCTTGCTCATTGTGTTGAAGAGTTAAATGGTTAATAAAATGGATTGTGAAACAACTATCCGGCATATTTCGCCATAGGGGACGGATAGCCCGAGCAGGGTTCATCGGCTTCCTTTTCAAGGAGAGCAAGCGTACCGTTTACGCGAGTGCGACAAAATACTTTTTCAGGCTGAATGCTTGGTGTGTTATGAAAAACTTTGTAACTTCGCAAAATCAAACCAAAATAACTCATCTAGAACAGTAAGGTATTATGAAAGGAATTGTACTGGCAGGAGGCTCTGGGACAAGACTTTACCCAGTCACCAAAGGTATCTCAAAGCAGTTGATACCCATCTATGACAAGCCCATGGTGTACTATCCCATCTCGGTACTGATGCTTGCCGGCATCCGTGACATTCTCATCATTTCCACACCTCAGGACTTGCCCATGTTCAAGCGCTTGCTGGGCAGTGGCGAAGACCTTGGAGTGCGATTTGAGTACGCCGAGCAGCCGCGCCCCGAGGGACTTGCCCAGGCATTCATCATTGGCGAGGACTTCATCGGCAAGGACAATGTCTGCCTGGTATTGGGCGACAACATCTTCTACGGCCAGAGTTTCACCAATATGCTCATCAATGCCGTTGAGCGCACCGACCGGGAGAACGTCTGCACCTTGTGGGCCTATGCCGTGAAAGACCCCAACCGTTTTGGTGTAGTCGCCTTTGACGAGAACGGCAAGGCCGTCAGTCTGGAGGAGAAGCCAGAGCACCCCAAGAGCAATTACGCCGTGACGGGTCTCTACTTCTACCCTAACGACGTCGTGGAAATTGCCAAGCACATCAAGCCCAGTGCCCGAGGCGAACTAGAAATCACGACCGTCAACCAGGAGTTCCTGGCCATGGATCGCGTGCATGTGCAGACGCTGGGACGTGGTTTTGCCTGGCTCGATACGGGCACCAGCGAGTCGATGGCCGATGCCTCCAACTTCATTGGCACCATTGTCAACATGCAAGGCGTGCAAGTGGCCGCCCTGGAGGAAATTTCTTACCGCAAGGGGTGGATTACCGCCGAGCAGTTGCTGGCCCTCGCCGAGCCCATGAAGAAAAACAATTATGGTCAATACCTCATCAAACTGGCACACGATGGAACCCCACACCGGTGATATCGTACGTCTGATAGAATTGCCCAAGGTCAATGACCCTCGAGGCAATCTCACTTTTATCGAGAGCGGGATGCACCTGCCCTTTGAGGTCAAGCGCAATTACTGGATTTATGACGTGCCCAGCGGCATGTGGCGCGATGGACACGCCTTTAAAGACCAGGAAGAATTCATTGTGGCGCTGAGTGGCAGTTTTGACGTCGTGGTCAACGATGGAGACAAGGAACAGACCTTCCACCTGTCGCGCCCGCAAATCGGTCTGTACGTGCCCAAGATGACCTGGCGCCACCTCGACAACTTCTCGACCAACTCGGTGACCCTGGTCTTGTCCAGCACCAGCTATGACCCCGAAGACTACATTGAGGATTTTGAATTGTTCAAAGCATTGAAGCATGAAAAAATGTGATGACATCACCCCCCAGAGCGGTCACGGCAAGTCGAGCATCAACGACTGCCGCATTTTCACGCTCAACAAGCACCACCATGCCAACGGCAATCTGACGTCAGTGAGCAATGGTGTTGAAATGCCTTTTGACATCCGGCGCACATTCTACATCTATGATGTGCCGGGCGGGGCCGAGCGGGGCGGGCACAGCCATCATCGTAACATCCAGTTCATTGTTGCCATCAGCGGCAGCTTTGATGTGACCGTCGACGACGGTACCGATCAGTTTACCTATTCGCTCAACCGCCCCTATCAAGGATTGCTGGTTGTGCCCGGCATCTGGAACAGGTTGCACAATTTCTCGTCTGGCGCGGTATGCCTCGTGCTTAATTCCCGCCATTTCGAGGAAGATGACTATGTAAGGGACTACAATCAATTTCTGGAACTGAAACGCAACAAAGCTGAGTAATCAGCGCATTATCCATCAATAGAACAATGAAGCAATACCCCTTCCTGGACCTGGCCTGCGCCAACGCACCCTATATGGACGAACTCAAGGCGGCCGCCTGCGAGGTAATCGATTGCGGGCGGTACCTGCGTGGCAAGCAGACCGAAATGCTCGAGCAAGAGATTGCCCAACTGTGTCACACACGGCATTGCGTGGCCGTGAGCAATGGACTGGACGCGCTGCGGCTCATCCTGCGCGCCTATAAGGAGCTGGGAATCTTGAGCGACGGTGACGAGGTCATCGTTCCTGCCAACACTTATGTCGCCAGCATTCTAGCCGTGAGCGACAATGGTCTTGTGCCCGTATTGTGCGAGCCACGGGAAGACACCATGAATCTGGACTCGAGCCGCATCGAAAACCTTATTACATCGCGCACGAGAGCCATCATGCCTGTGCACTTGTACGGCACCCCCTGCTGGGACAGCCAACTTGTCGATACAGCAAGTAAGCACGGCCTGCTCCTTGTCGAGGACAACGCCCAGGCCATAGGAGCCTGGAGCGATGTCGAGGGCTTGAACGGCACTCATGTCACAGGAGGCTTGGGCAATGCGGCAGGCAATAGTTTCTATCCTACCAAAAACTTGGGCGCGCTGGGCGATGCAGGGGCAGTGACGACCAACGATGATGATTTGGCAGCAGCCATCAGGTCACTTGCCAATTATGGCTCAGACCGCCGCTACCACAACATTTACCTGGGCTATAACTGCCGCATGGATGAGATTCAGGCTGCCATGCTCAGGGTTAAACTACGCTACCTGCAGCAAGAGAATGACACCCGCGCGGCCGTGGCACACGCCTACAGCGAGAGCATCACCAATCCTCTGGTCAAGACTCCGGTCATTTTTGACGGGATGAGACAAATCTGGCATCAATATGTGGTGCGCGTCGAGAATCGCGACGATTTTCGCGCGTTCCTGATCTCTCATGGCGTGGGCTCCGATGTCCATTATGCCACCCCACCTCATCAGCAACCATGCTACAGCGGCCTGGCTAAAAGCGCTTTACCCATCACCGAGCGTCTTGCCCATGAAGTGGTATCGCTTCCTATTGCTCCGCCCATCATGCCCGATGATGCCCGTGCCATTGCCAGCATCATCAACCGCTATTGAATCAGCATCATGTTGCGTGGTAACGGATTCAAACGGTTTGTCCTACGCAGCCTGCTGGCGCTGTCGCCCGTGCTGCTGCTGGTGGGATTCTACGTCATCAAGGACCCCTTCCGCGTCATCAGGCCCTATCAGGGTCGCGTCTATCAGCCTGGCGACACCATGTCATTGACCATCAATTGGGGACATGTGACAATTGAATCGTTCAAGTATTTCGACCCTCAATATCACTTCGATTCCTTCATCTTTGGTTCGTCGCTATCGGGTTACTACCGCATCCAGGACTGGCGGCGCCACCTGCCCGGTGATGCCGTTCCTTTCCATTTCAACGCCACCCGCGAGACGCTGACAGGCATCCTCAACAAGCTCAACTGGCTAACCGGCCGAGGTGTTAAAATCAAGAACGCTCTCCTCATCATAGAAGATGAGATGCTCAAGCGCAAACCCCTTGACAGTGATGTGCTCTATGTCCAGCATCCCCAAACGGCCCCCAATGTCTCTTGGTGGAAATTTCATCAACTGTTCTTTAATGCCTATCGGCATCCCGAGCTCGTAGCCTATCTGGTATGCCCCGGGCCGATGACACAGCGAGTGCTCGACAAGGGCTATGCCACGACCGACATCACCACACGCATCGAGCCCATCAACGAGGGCTATTATCGCTGGGCCGACTCGGTCATCGCCGTTCAACCTGATGTCTTCTTTACTCCCGAACACATCGAGCGTTATCGTCATGGCTTGACCAAGATGCCCCTTCCCAGCAAAATCACCCCCGAGGTCGAGTCACTGCTGCAAAGCATTGCCGACGTCCTTTCACGTCAGGGAACCAACTATCATATCATCATTCCTCCACACTACGCGACCGAGGCCATCGACAGCCGCGACCTTTACATGATGGAGAGGATCTTCACTCCTCAGCGGGTGCATGACTTCAGCCATGACGCCGACATGGGCAGCAACTTGCGCTACTATTATGACGACGGGCACCTGATTGCACAGCAATGTGCAAGACTCATGGACAGCGCCTACCACTCGGTAACGCTGCCCTCCCCCTTCTTGAAACCTTGAAAGATCTGTTAATCGGCAACAGGAACATGCTTGCGTTTTCCGCTCCAAGTACTGATATCCAGTCGCAGAATCTCGACACGATGAAACGATGATACGGCATATTTC
>CAMJZI010000076.1 GCA_946410185.1 uncultured Porphyromonadaceae bacterium | reverse complement strand
CTTGCACAATAACTTAGGAAGCAAAATTATAAATAAAATTGAAATAGATATTTATTTGTTTGATTTTTATACAGGATTTTGTTTAATTTCTCGCGCGAAGCGCGACTTGATTTTCAGCGAAGGAATTATGACACAGCCCCCTGGTTTTTCCATGTATGGGTTGGTTGTGTTACTGGCCCTTGGCTGGTACCGGGCGCCACAGGTATAATTTGTCGCTGGGGCGTATCTTCTCGGGCACGGCGACTGAGAAGTGCTCGCCCTTGACAGTTTTCTCGACGGGCTTGAGGTCTACGCGTATTTCCTGGATGGTCAATGGAATGGCACCCGTGGTGGGTCCGATAATCCATGCCTCGTCGCCCACGTGCAGCTCGCCGGCTTCCATCAGGAACTCGGCGACACCGAGTTTGCTGTAATAGCGGATTCCCTTAGCCACATACATCTTCACCCTTGTGGCGCTGGAGCCATATTTCGACGACCATTCGCCCAGTCGCTGTCCCATGTAGTAACCATTCCAGAAACCGCGGTTGAATACCTTGGCCAGCCGCTCGTTCCACCCATCGATGCGCTCGTCGGTAAAAGTGCCGTCACAGATGGCCCGCAGTGCCTCGTCATAGCAACCCACGACGGTGCGCACATATTCGGGTCCGCGGGCGCGTCCCTCGATCTTGAAGACGGTCACGCCGGCATTCACCATCTTGTTGAGGAAGTGGATGGTTTTCAGGTCTTTGGGCGACATGATGTATTTGTTTTCGATGGCAAGTTCGTCGCCGTTTTCACGGTCGGTGACGATGTAGCCCCGGCGGCATATCTGGCGACAGGCTCCGCGATTGGCGCTGGTGTTTTCCTGATGCAGGCTCATGTAGCACTTTCCGCTCACGGCCATGCACAGCGCGCCGTGGCAGAACATCTCCAGCCTCACCCGCTCGCCGTGCGGCCCTCGCACGTCGTTTTTCCCGATGAAATCGGTGATTCTGGTCACTTGATCGAGATTCAGTTCACGTGCGAGCACCATGACATCGGCCCACTGGCTGTAGTAGCGCACCGCCTCGCTGTTGCTCACGTTGACCTGGGTGGAGATGTGGACCTCCACACCGATGCTGCGGGCAAACAGGATGGTGGCCATGTCGCTGGCGATGATGGCGCTCACCCGGGCATCGCGGGCAGCGGTGACAATCTGGCGCATGTAGTCCATATCCTCGTCATAGATGATGGTGTTGACCGTCAGGTAGCTCTTCATGCCGCGTTCATGGCACCACTGGGCGATGGTGCGCAGGTCATCGAGCGTGAAGTTGACGCTGGAGCGGGAGCGCATATTCAAGCCCTCGATGCCGAAGTAGATGGCATCGGCACCGCCCTGGTGGGCGGCATATAGTGATTCCCAAGAGCCCACAGGGGCCATGATTTCAAAATCGGAACGGTTCATTTTTTTAGTTGTGATTCTAGATTTTCTAGAGATTCTAGAATGTCTAGATTGAGTGAATGCTTGTAACTATCGTTCTTTCTTGCCGGTGAGGATGCCCTTGATGTCGTAGAGCTTGTTCAGGGCCTCGACGGGCGTGAGGTTGTTGATGTCGATGGTGAGGATCTCGTCGCGTATCTGGCTCAAGACGGGGTCGTCGAGCTGGAAGATGGACAACTGGTAGCCCGAACGGCTGCTGGCCACGTCGCCCAGGTCCTTGGTGATGGCGCCCTCGCTGCGGTTGTTGCTCTCGAGCTGCTTGAGCACCTCATTGGCGCGGGCGACAATGGTGGGCGGCATACCGGCAAGCTTGGCCACATGGATACCGAAGCTGTGCTCGCTGCCCCCCTTGACCAGCTGTCGCACAAACACCACCTTGCCGTTGATTTCCTTGACGCTGACGTTGTAGTTGACGATTCGCTTGAAGGACTTCTCCATCTCGTTCAACTCGTGGTAGTGGGTGGCAAACAGCGTCTTGGGCCTCGCGGCATGCTCGTGGATGTATTCAACGATGCTCCAGGCGATGGAGATGCCGTCATAGGTGCTCGTGCCACGTCCCAGTTCGTCGAACAGGATAAGGCTGCGCTGGCTCATGTTGTTGAGGATGGCGGCGGCCTCGGTCATCTCGACCATAAAGGTGGACTCGCCCAGCGAGATGTTGTCGCTGGCTCCCACACGGGTGAAAATCTTGTCTACCACGCCGATGCGTGCCTGCTGGGCCGGAACGAAGCTGCCCATCTGCGCCATGAGGGTGATGAGTGCCGTCTGTCGCAGCAGGGCCGACTTACCAGCCATGTTGGGACCGGTGATGATCATAATCTGCTGGTCGTCGTTGCTCAGGCGTATGCTGTTGGGCACATAGGTCTCGCCTGGCGGCAGCTGGCACTCGATGACGGGGTGGCGGCCCATGGCGATGTCGATGTCCAGACTGTCGTCAAGCACGGGACGGTTGTAGCGGTTCTCCATAGCCACGCGCGTCAGGGCGTTGAGGCAGTCGAGCTGGGCGATAATGGCGCTATCGTTCTGGATGGCGGGGATATACTCGGTCACGGCGGTCACCAGTTCGTTAAACAGGCGTGTCTCGATGATCAGTATCTTCTCCTCGGCACCCAGTATTTTCTCTTCATATTCCTTGAGTTCCTGGGTCACATAGCGCTCGGCATTGACCAGCGTCTGCTTGCGTATCCACTCCTGGGGCACCTTGTCCTTGTGGGTGTTGCGCACCTCGATGTAGTAGCCAAACACGTTGTTGTAGGCGATTTTCAGGCTCGGGATACCGGTCTGGTCACTCAGCGAGCGTTGCATGGCCACCAGATAGTCCTTGCCACTGCTGGATATGTCGCGCAACTCGTCGAGCTGGTCGTCCACGCCGCGGCAGATGATGTTGCCGCGGTTGGTCTGGTTAGGTGCATCGGGGTTGATTTCGCGCTCGATGCGGTCGCGGATGATGGCGCACGGATTCAGCTGTTCGCCCAGGCTGTGCAACACATCGCAGGCCGACTGTTGGCAATACTGCTTGATGGGCTCGATGGCCTGCAGGGCGCTCTTGAGCTGCACCAACTCGCGAGGTGTGATGCGTCCCACGGCAGCCTTCGACGTCAGTCGTTCCAGGTCGCCGATGAGTTCCAGGCGCTCCTTGATCAGGTCACGCCCCTCAGGGTCGCGCATGAAGTGCTCCACCACATCCAGGCGGCGGTTGATGGCCTTGACGTCCTGCAGCGGGAACAGCACCCAGCGCCTTATCATGCGGCCGCCCATCGGCGAGATGGTACGGTCGATGACGTCAAGCAGCGACTTGCCGTCGTCGCTCATGGGGGCGACCAGCTCCAGGTTGCGGATGGTGAATTTGTCCAGACGCACATAGCGCTCGGCCTCGATGCGCGACAGGTGGGTGATGTGGCCCAGTTGGGTGTGCTGGGTGATGTCCAGGTAGTGCAAGATGGCGCCGCTGGCAACTATGGCGTTGTCCATGGCGGTGATGCCGAAGCCTTTCAGACTGCGGGTCTCAAAGTGCTTGAGTAGGCGGTCGTTGGCGGCTTCAAGGGTGAAAACCCAGTCCTCGAGCTCAAAGGTCAGGTACCTGGATGAAAAGGTGGCGGCAAAACGCTGGCGGTTGCTGCGCTCGATGAGCACCTCCTTGGGCGAGAAGTTCACCAATAGCTTATCGACATACTCCTCGTTGCCCTCGGCAGTGAGGAATTCGCCTGTGCTGATGTCTAGGAACGACACGCCCAGCAGTTTCTTGCCAAAGTGTACCGCCGCCAGCCAGTTGTTCTCCTTGCGGTCAAGCATCGTGCCACCCACTACCACGCCGGGCGTCACCAGCTCGGTGATGCCGCGCTTGACGAGCTTCTTGGTCAGTTTGGGATCCTCCAGCTGGTCGCAGATGGCCACGCGCTTGCCTGCACGCACCAGTTTGGGCAGATAGGTGTCCAGGGCGTGATGTGGAAAGCCGGCCATCTCGGTCGAGACGGCTGCACCGTTGCTGCGGCGTGTCAGGGTGATGCCCAGAATCTCGCTGGCGATGACGGCATCCTGCAAATAGGTCTCATAGAAGTCACCCACGCGGAACAGCAGTATTGCGTCGGGATGTTTGGACTTCATCTCGACAAACTGTTTCATCATTGGAGTTTTCAACGGGTCTTGTGCCATCGTTCAACTGGTTTTAAGCATGCAAAGTTAGCAATTTTCCATCAACCCGCCAATTATTTCCAGCGAGAGTTACTGATGTGTGACAGATAGCAAGATCAAAGCAAGTTCAAGTAAGAAGTGCGGGTGGTCGCCCTCTGGGTCCTATCCATCGGTTTGCGTGCTGATGCCCTGGAAAGAATTCGCTTTGTCGAATGGTACTTTTTGCGAGTGTGGGAAAAATGATGTAATTTTGCCCATTCGAGCAAGTGAAATAGCAACGAGATGGCTAGCGACAAGCGCAAATGGTATGTGGTGTGGCAGGGCACCGAGCCCGGCATCTGCGACTCTTGGGCGGAGTGTGAACTGCGCGTCAAGGGCTTTCCTGGTGCGCGTTACAAGGCCTATAACACGCAGCAAGAGGCCGTTGAGGCCTTTCGCAACGACCCTGGCGAGATGGACCTCATCAGAGCGATAGCACAGGGGCCTCGCGAGTTTGTCAACTATGAGGCGATGCCCGGCATCGTGCGTGACAGCATTGCCGTCGACGGAGCATGCTCGGGCAACCCGGGCATGATGGAGTATCGTGGTGTAGATGTCCCCACCCGGGTGGAGCTGTTCCATCAGGGGCCGTTTCCCGACGCGACCAACAACGTCGGCGAGTTCCTGGCCATCGTTCATGCCCTGGCTCTGTTTGCCAACCAGGGCAATGATCACACAGCCATCTATAGCGACAGCCAGACGGCACTGTCGTGGATCAGGGCCAGGAAGTGCCGTACGAAGTTGGCCCGTACCGATGCCAACGCACGCTTGTTTGAGATAATTGGCAGAGCCGAGCGATGGCTGGCCACCCATGTGTGGTCCAATGCACTGCTCAAGTGGAATACGGCCGAGTGGGGCGAGATTCCCGCCGACTTTGGCCGAAAATGATGTGTCAGCATGAAAGGAAAACCGACATTAATGAAATATCGTGACGAGCTCGACAAGAGTTACGGTGTTGCCGGCATGGCACTGGGACTATCGGTGTTTGAAGCCGACGACCTCTTCACATCCATCACCCTCGATGCCGACGAAACGGGGTGTATCCAGTTCACGCCCGAGTATTTCTTTGCCGGAAATCCCAGGCTGTCGCCGCGTGGTGCGTGGCAATATATCCTGGGACATTACCGCATCTCGGTGGGGCTAGCCGTGGCCAATGCCTTGTGTCGGCGCATGGTGCTCGACAATGAGCGCGTGGACGACCAGCTCAGGGACGATTTGTTCAATGCTGCCTATGAGGACGGCAGGGACTTCTGCCAGTTGGAACGCGACGAGGTGGAGCCCATCTTTGACGAAGCATTTGACAACATGACGAGGCTGTTCGGCAATTCCAAGGTGCGCAAGGCGATGGATGCTTTTGCCGATGCCCTGCAGCAGCGGCGGACGCTCTCCCACATCGATGTGACCGACATCCTGCAGCAGCTCAACATCGTTTAATCCCGTCAGGATTCTTTTATTTATAATATAATAATGTGTAACCACACCACGATATAAACTCTAACTAACACTAAACACTCAATAAGAATATGCAAACAGTAATTTTCCATTCGACGATATACGGTCCCATCCACAGCCGCCGCCTGGGCATGTCCCTTGGCATCAACCTCATGCCTAACGACGGCAAGATCTGCTCGTTTGACTGCGTCTATTGCGAGGCTGGATTCAATGCTCAAGGTCCCGGCAAGGATGGCGTGCCCACACGCGAGGCCGTGAAAAAACAGCTCAAGCGCAAACTCGAGGAAATGAAGGCTGCAGGCCAGACGCTTGACGTGATCACCTTCTCGGGTAATGGCGAGCCCACCCTGCACCCCGATTTCAAGATGGTGGTCGAGGATGTGTTGCGATTGCGCACGCAGTATTACCCCGACGCCAAGGTGTCGGTCCTCAGCAATTCAACCATGGCCGGCAAGCCCCAGGTGGCACAAGCCCTGCTCAAAGTGGATAACAATATCCTGAAGCTGGACAGCGCCATTCCGCACACTTTTATTGCAATCAATCAGCCCGTGTCGCCCAACTGCCTGCCTGAGGGCGTCATTGCCGACCTCAAAAAGTTCAACGGGCAGTGTGTGGTGCAGACCATCATGATTCGTGGCGAGTACAACGGCAAGCATTTCGACAACACTACCGATGAGGAGCTCGATGCCCTGCTGAGCGCCTACCTGCAAATCAAGCCCCGCGAGGTCATGCTCTATAGCATCGACCGCAAGACGCCTGCCGAGAATCTCGAGAAAGTTTCCAAGGAGGAACTGGAGCGCATCGCTCAGCGATTCCGCGATGCCGGTATCACGGTCCAGGTCAATGCTTGATCGGTAAGCGGCATTTTTTTAGAAAACCGGCCCATCATCCTGCTGTGCCCAGCCATAGTGATGATGGGCCGGTTTTTGGGTTTTTTCAGTGCAGAAAAGGGCGGTTTTTGCCATTGAATTGTTAAAGTAGGTTATTTTTGAGATTTTT
>CAMJZI010000075.1 GCA_946410185.1 uncultured Porphyromonadaceae bacterium | reverse complement strand
GGTAGCGGGCTTAACGATTTCTTTTGCCATAATCTTTTATTACAGTTAATGTTTACGTTGTATTCTAAAACTCAGTTTCTCGCCCCTATCCAGAGGCTTGAGGTTGCTCGGGAAAAATCCTCTTGCAAAAAAACGGCGCTAAATTACAGCCTTTTTTTGGAATGGGAAATATAACATATTAAAAAAATAGTTTATTTAGGTTAAATGTTTGCCAGAAGTATTAATAAACTAGAATTTTTGGCTTTTTATGGCTTGATGTGTTAATAAAATATAATGACACCCTCGTGCTTGAAGTGGAATAAAAGCCCCTTTTGCGGCTAATTAGCACTTGTAATGCCTTGATGACACTTTTTAACACTTGAGCCATTTCAGCCTTGTTAAGTCTGCTCGGATGCCCTGGCCGTCCGGCATTTTCAGGACCGCCTCATGAGGCAAGAAAAGCCTCGGCCGTGACGATGTCATCGGCGTGGTCCACATCCACGATCTTATCGATGCTGTAGGCTTGCAGGTGATGACCTGCCTCGACCAGTGCGCGCTGGAAGTTGCGCATGCGGCTGATGCCTTGTTCGATACAGTTGTCAAGAACAGTGAAAGCCCTGTCGGTCATGGCATACACACCGCCCGATACATATTTCGCACCTTCCCAGGGTTTGTCTCTGAAGGCTGTGATATTCATGTCGTCATCAACATCGACCCACAGCGGCTTCTCGTCGTCGACAAACGGGGTGACGGCCCACATGCCATCATGGCTCTCATCGGCTTCAAAGGCATCGATATAACTCTTGAAATCCTCCTCGCGGAAAATGGTATCGACAGTGGTGAGGCAGAATTTTCCCTGTGGGATTGCTCGGCTCAGATGCCACAAGCTGTGCATTGAGCTGGGGGTTGTCTTGACCACAAGGTTCAAGGGAACGGGAAGCTCCAAATTTTCAAGGTATTCCCTGACCTCGGTCATGTGTTCGTTAACTATGATGCTGATGCTCTGGGCATGGCACCTGAGCATGATGTTGATCAGGCGGCCAATCATGGGTTCACCTTGTAATTCAACGAGGGGTTTGGGTTTGGCAACGCCTTCTTGAGCAAGACGTGAACCCTCGCCAGCGGCGATGATAGCGTAATTCATAGCGCTCTTATATATAATAATGTGTTACTTAGAGTGATCAAAAGCGGTCTGTCCAGTCCAGGACTTGGTTGACGCGGGTGATGGTATGGGGATGTGTCATCTTGTCCTCCTCGGTGGTCCACCCTTTACCTTTAAGCCACAGGGCATGGCAGCCAAGTTTTTCGGCTGGCTCGATGTCCTTGCGCAGGCTGTCGCCCACGACGAGCACTTCGCCAGGTGTCAGTTCGAGTGCGTCAACACCCAGGCGGAATAGGGTGGGGTTGGGCTTTCTCACACCCACCACGGCGCTCTCGATGATTCCCTTGAAGTAGTGCCTGATGTCGTAACCGCGCAGCACCTCATCGATGTTGCCGTAGAAATTGCTGACCAGCATCAAGGGATATCGGCCGCACAGTTCTTCAAGCATGGGGCGGGCTTCGTCGATGCACTGTCGGGCCGCATCGTCACAATACTTGGCAATCAAGTCCACCCAACTGCGTTGCAGCTCATTGTCGTACTCCTCGGGCAGATAGCTGATCTCGAGTGCGACTTTTTTGTGCAACAGTGTGTGAAAGTCGTCCTGGGGCAGGATGATGCGTTCTCGTGCCAATGCGCGCTCGCCCTCGACATAGGCGGCGCGGAACGTCTCCTTGTCGATGGGTACACCGGCTTGCTGGTAACCTTGCCACAGGACTTCGCTCCAGTGCACACCACGGCTGTCGAGCGTGCCGCCGTAGTCAAATATGATGCCTTTTATCATTGTGAATGTCAGTCTTTTTCTCCCTTTGTGAGGTCGAGTTTCACGTTGTCACGGCCACGGTCCTGGAAGAGTTTGGGCAGCGGGTTCTGGTGTGCCTCGTCATAGCGGATGCGGTTGCGGCAGATGTCAATCGCCATGTAGATGGCGTGGCGCATCGATGACTCGTTGGCGATGCCTTGACCGGCGATGTCATATCCGGTGCCGTGATCGGGGCTGGTGCGCACGATGGGGAGTCCTGCCGTGAAGTTCACGCCCTCGTCCATGGCAATGGTCTTGAATGGAGCCAGACCTTGGTCATGGTACATGGCCAGCACTGCGTCAAACCTGCGGTAATGTCGGGCGCCGAAGAAACCGTCGGCTGCATACGGGCCAAAGCATTGCACGCCGTCCTCGTCCAGTGCCTGTTGCATGGCCGGCTGGATGATGTCGCGTTCCTCTGTGCCCAGAATGCCGTTCTCGCCGGCATGTGGGTTGAGCGACAGCACAGCTATGCGCGGGCCGTCAATGTTGAAGTCACGCTTGAGTGATGCATTGAGCAACTGCAGCTTCTCGCGTATGTTTTCAATCGTCAAGGCGTTAGACACTTGCGCCAGTGGCATGTGGATGGTCACCAGGGCCACCTTCAGTCCTGCGGTGCACAATATCATCAGCGGCTTGCTGCCGTCGCCAGCTGCGCTCTCAAGGTACTCGGTATGGCCGGGAAAATGGAATTGTTCGCTCTGGATATTCTCCTTGCTGATGGGGGCGGTGACGAGCACGTCGATAAGCCCGGCTTTCAAGTCCCTGACGGCGGCTTCGAGTGCTTGGAACGAAGCCAGTCCTGCCTGTTTGCTCGGCTGGCCTAGTTCCACCTTGATGTCCTGGTCGATGCATTCTACCAGGTTGGGCATGTTGTCCTTGATATTATCGGCGCTCTTGGTGTGGTTGATCTGGAATCCAGGCAGGTTGCATGCGTTACGGTGATAGCTCACGATTTTGCTGGAGCCGTAGATGATGGGAATGCACATGTCCATCATTTCGGGGACTCCCACTGCCTTTAATGCCACTTCGATGCCAATGCCGTTGGTATCACCGATGGTGATGCCGACTTTTAATCTTTTGATATTGTCTTCGCTCATGCTGATATATCGATTCTACTTGATTATTTATCGTTTCAATCTGCAAAGGTAGTTATTTAATCCCAACCCTGCAACTCTGTCGCGTTGTTCGCTTTTCCTTCAGGGCGAGCATGACGCTGTGTTGCGGTCACAGGATAACGCGTTGGGCTATCACCGGCTCGTTGACAAACACGCTGGCGAGGGGTGAAAAGTGGTCGGGATCCTCGGTGGTATAGTACTTGCAAGTGCCCCCGCGGCTACAGTGCCGCTCGATTTCGGGATGGCGCTGCAAGTAATCAACCAGGCTGTCGGCCACAATGGGTCCCTGCTGGATGACGTTAACCCCCTGGGGCATGTGCTTGTTGATTTTGTCGATGAGCAGGGGATAGTGGGTGCAGCCCAGGATCACCGTGTCGATATCGGGACACTCGTCCAGCAGCAGGTCGATATCCTTCTTGACAAAGTAGTCGGCGCCATCGCCGCTGCTCTCGCGGTTCTCGACCAGTGGCACCCACATGGGGCAGGCATGGCCGTGTACCGTGCAGTGCGGGTACATGCCTTCGATCTCGATGTTGTAGCTGCGGCTGGCAATTGTGCCAGGTGTGCCGAAAACCCCTACATGGCCCGTGCGGGTCAGTTCGCCCACTTTTTCGACGGTGGGTCGCACAACGCCCAGCACACGGCGTTCAGGGGCCAGGGCGGGCAGGTCGTTTTGCTGAATGGTGCGCAACGCCTCGGCCGATGCCGTGTTGCAGGCAAGAATGATAAGGTGGCAACCTTGGGCGAACAGATGCTTTACGGCCTGCAGGGTGAACTCATAAACCAGTTCGCGGGAGCGTGTGCCATAAGGGGCGCGCGCGTTGTCGCCGATGAACAAGTAGTCATATTGCGGCAGAGCACGCCTGATGTCCCGCAGAATTGTCAGCCCGCCGAATCCCGAGTCAAACACTCCGATGGGAGCTTGCTCGATGCTGTTGCCTTGTGTCGTTGATGCCATGTTGTTTTTTGTTTTCGATTGCTCATGGCGGTGCTGCAGATGGAATGCGAGCAAGTTGATTACTTGATCGAGTGTCGTGAATGACTCCTGCCACCGCCATTATTTGTGGGCAAAGGTAATCCATTTTTGGGAAATCTTTCGTAACTTTGCAAACTAAAATGTGATTCAGCGCGATGATGCAGCCCTTCAAGTCCTATAGCCTCAATCTCAAGGGGCGACTGGTGACCATCGACCGACCCTGGGTGATGGGCATTGTCAATGTCACGCCCGACTCGTTCTACAGCGGTAGCCGTGTTGCCGATGAACAATCTCTTGTCCAGCGCGTGCGTCAGATGCTGGCCGAGGGTGCCGATGTCATCGATGTGGGGGCCTGCTCAACACGCCCGGGCGGTGAACAGGTTGATGCTCAAGGAGAGATGGAACGTTTGGGTTGGGCACTTGGCATCATCCGCCGCGAGCAGCCAGATGTCGTTCTCTCGGTGGATACCTATCGTGCCGATGTCGCCCGCAGCTGCGTTGAGCAATGGGGCGCCGACATCATCAACGACATCTCGGGTGGCACGATCGACGACACCATGTTCTCGACGGTGGCGACCCTGGGGGTGCCTTACGTGCTCATGCACATGCGGGGCACTCCCGAGACCATGGCCCAGATGACCGACTATGAGAACGTCACAGGCGATGTGCTCGAGTGGATGGCGCACCGTGTCGATGACTTGAGGCAGCGTGGTGTGGCCGATGTGATTGTGGATCCCGGTTTCGGTTTTGCCAAAACCGTGGAGCAGAACTATGAGCTGCTGGCCGGACTTGAGGCGTTTCATGCACTTGAGGCGCCGTTGCTGGTGGGCGTTTCGCGCAAGCGCATGATCTACATGCCGCTGGGTTGCGGGGCCGACGAGGCCCTGAACGGAACCACGGTTCTCAACAGTGTGGCCCTGTTGCAGGGGGCGCACTTCCTGCGCGTCCATGACGTGCTTGCGGCAGCCCAGGCAGTGAGGCTCATCACCATGCTGCGTGGCGGCAACTGTCAAGAATAATTAAAGCAACAAGATATGGCAACATCAATTTTCACACTTTTCAGCATCAAGGACATCCTGGATATCCTGCTGGTGGCGACATTGTTGTTCTACCTGTACCGCACCATGAAGGATTCGGGCTCGCTCGACATTTTTGTAGGCGTGCTGGCCTTTGTCGTTGCCTGGGTGGTGATGTACAAGATGCTGGACATGCGCCTCATCGGCACCATCATGGACAAGTTCATCGACATCGGCTTGTTCGTCCTCGTCATCCTGTTCCAGGACGAGATCAAGCGATTCCTCACCGAGCTGGGTTCCAGAAGGGGGCTCAAGATCTTTGAGAAGCTTTTCAAGAGCAAAACCGAGATCGAGGACGAGAAAAAATGGATCATGCCGGTGGTGTATGCCTGCATGAACATGGCAAAGTCCAAGACCGGCGCTCTCATTGTCGTGCAGCAGACCATGCCGCTCACCGACTACGAGCGCACTGGCGACATGATCAAGGCCGACATCAACTCGCGGTTGATCGAGAACATTTTCTTCAAGAACAGCCCCTTGCATGACGGAGCCCTGATTATCGCAGGTAGTAAAATAATGAGTGCCGGTTGCATCTTGCCTGTCTCTCACGACACCAGCATCCCGCGATACTTGGGATTGCGTCACCGCTCGGCCAAGGGCATTGCCCAGGCCACCGATGCCATCGCCATCGTCGTGAGCGAGGAAACGGGTCGCATCTCCTATGCCCACAAGGGCGAATTGCACTTGAACTTGTCGAACACCGACCTGGAGCACGCTTTGTCGGCCCTCGTCGAGAAAGAATAACCTAATCCTGCAATCTGCTATGTTTGACATCGACGGGACCCTGGTGAGCCTTGACCTGGTGGAACGCTTCTTTTGCTGTGACCTGGACACTTGTCTGGGAGCTTGCTGCATCGAGGGAGACTCTGGCGCGCCTTTGACCGAGGAAGAGTACCAGCAACTCAAGGAGATCTTGCCCGAGGTGTGGGATGACCTCTTGCCTCAGGCCCAAGAGCAAATCAAGGAGCATGGTGTGGCCTATGTTGACGTGGAAGGCGAACTGGTGACCCAACTCGTTGGCGGTGCCAACTGTGTCTTCACCACCTATGAGCGCGGGGGAATGTGCCTGTGCGCCATCGAGAAGGCCTACCGCGAGGGACGCATCAAGTGGCGCAAACCCATCTCGTGCTATCTCTATCCCGTGCGTATCAAGAAATTCCCTGGTTATGAGGCAGTGAACTTCGACCGTTGGAAAATATGCAAGTGCGCCGAGGTCTTGGGCCGGCGCGAGGGCATCCGCCTCTATCAGTTCTTGAAAGACCCCTTGATTGAGCGCTATGGTCAGCAATGGTATGACACGCTGGTCGCATCCTGCGAACTCTACCTCAAGGAATACGGCGAATAACTTTGTGAAAAAACTTAAAAAATCTATTGTCAGTTCGGGAAATTGTACTACCTTTGCACCGCTTTTCGTAATCTCTGACAAGAAATAGTGTAGCTTGTGTATATTACGAAGTGATTATTAACGCATTAAAAGATATGACAATGGACTTGATTAAAGTTGCTGAACAAGCATTTGCTACAAACAAGCAGCACCCG
>CAMJZI010000074.1 GCA_946410185.1 uncultured Porphyromonadaceae bacterium | reverse complement strand
CAGTGTTCATCGGCTCTACAGGCACTTCCTATCCTGCAAAATGACCTATAGGTCTTATTTCACCCTATAACGGGAGAGTGTTTGTCGGCGAACATTCTCTCGTTTTTTTCTTGTTGGATTCACCGAATAGGATTAAATTTGCAACTAATAAATAACACGATATAAATTAACCATAATCAATTAGGCTTATGAAAAGAATTACGTTTATCATGCTTTTTGCCGCAATAGCGGCTATCAGTGCCTTAGCTCAAGGGCTCATGGCATCGTTCAGTGCCGAAGAGTCGTCGTCAGTCTACTATCAGATGGGGTGGGACTCTGCCGATGAGTTTGCAACGTGGACCTACCAGTCTACCAGCACCTCTACCTGGAAACTGGGCAATCCCTCCCAGTCGTTCCAGAACATAGACCCGTCGAGCAGCGCCTCGATGGTATTGAATTACGATGGCAACCAGAGCGAGACAGCCACCTCGCCGGCCATTGAAATCCGTCCGGCTTCCACGCTCGAGTTCTACAGCTATGCCAGTGGTGTATTCCTGGTGTATGGCGCATGGAAACTCTATGCTATCGCCGACGGAGTCTCCACCCTGCTTGTCGATCAGTTCCAGTGGGCTCAAGACCAGGGCTATGACGGTCCCAGTTGGGAGCGCTTCACCGTCGATCTTGCCGCCTATGCCGGCAAGATGGTGCAGTTCTCCTTTGTGTATGAGGGTAACTATGGTGAGGATGAGGCCATCGACGGCTTCAAGCTTCTCGAATCTGTCGACACCGAGGACGCTGTCATCAATATCAAGGAGGGCGAGGCTGTACACTTCAAGGACATGTCGAGCGGTGATGTGACATCGTGGAACTGGGCCTTTGAGGGTGGCAATCCTGCCACCAGCACCGAGCGTAACCCAGTGGTCACCTACGACAAGGCGGGCTCCTATGCCGTGACGCTCACAGTGAGCGACGGAACCGCTACCGATACCAAGACCCGTACGGGTTATATCAACGTGTCGGCCGAGGCTCCCAAGGCTCACGTCGGCCTTCCCGATGGCGCCTATCTCTCGCCATGGGCCATGATGTGTGTGCCCACAGGTGTGCCCATCACCTTCAAGGATGCGTCGACCGGCAATCCCACCACGTGGAAGTGGACATTTGAGGGCACCGATGTTGTCTCGAGCAATGAGCAGAATCCCACAGTCACCTATCTGCTCGACGGTACCTATGGCCTGAAACTTGAGGTGGCCAACGAGGTGGGTAGCAGTGTTGACGAGTACACCAGCAATGCCATCCAGGCGGGCGGAGAGCAGGAGATATGGAACATCGCTCCCGAGGAGAATGCCAACCTGTCGATGATGGAGATGGGATGGTATGGCAACTATGCCGGCACCAACTGGCTGGGTATCGGCGAATTTGCAGAGCACTTTGATGCTCCGCTCACGACGGCCGAGCTCACCCAGGTGAATGTGTACTTTGGCAAGACTACCGCTGCATCGGCCGATGCCGATATCGAGATGAGAATCATGGCGGCTGGTGAGGACGGCATGCCTGATGTGGTGCTGGGCACCACCAGCGTCAAGGCCGGAGACCTGGCCTATGACCCCAATGTAGTCAATGCCACTCCGTTTGTCTTTGACGAGCCAGTGATGATTCCTGCCGGCACTGAGTTCTTTGCCGTTGTAGGTCCCTTCCCCAACGCCGACGGTGATGATATCGCTATCTTGCTGTGCAATCGTGAAGAGGGAGAGAAGTGCACCGGCTACCACTTCGTCTATGACGAGGATGAGAATTACAACTATCTCGAGACTGGCAAGTGGTACCAGAACGTCGATGATCCTCTGTCGTTGGCAGTGGCTCCCGTAATCAGCTATGACGCGGTACCTTCCACGGCTGTCGACGAGCATCAGGTGGGCAAGCAGCTTCTTGGCCACACCTATTACAATCTCGCTGGTATGGCAAGCAACAAGCCCTATGACGGTATCAATATCGTGGTCACCCGCTACACCGACGGTTCCCAGACGGTAATCAAGGTGCTCAGGTAGCCATCACCTCATGGCAGGTGCTTTGTGCACTAGCCGACCAACCTAAAAAAACTGGTATGAAACGTCGTTTCATACCAGTTTTTTAGCATATCTGTTGACTTGAATCAATCGTCACTGACGACCTGGAAGTCCTTGTTCTCGTCCTCGTAGTCGCTCTCCCAGTACTCCTCGCTCCACTGCTTGCTGCCCGAGTCCACCATCTTGCCGCCGGCATCGGGGGCCTCTTCTTCCAGGTCCTCGGCGCCAAAGATGAAGTCGTCCTCGGCCTGTTCGCGATGACGCTCGTCCAGGTCGTGGTGGGTAAGGGTTTCGGGTATGCGGTTGCGCTCATCGTTGATAGTGCGCCACAACAGGTCCTTGAGCTCGGTCAAGCCCATCTGGGCCACGCTCGAGATAAATACGCTGGGGATGTCGTCAGGCACCTCGGGGCGCATCTGCTCAATGAGTTCCTCGTCCAGCATGTCACACTTGGTGATGGCCAGCACCCGTGGTTTCTCAACCAGGTCGGGGTTGAAGGTCTCCAGTTCACGGCACAGGATGCCGTATTCCTTGCGTATGTCGTCGCTGTCGGCAGGCACCATAAACAGCAGCACGGCATTGCGCTCGATGTGGCGCAGGAAGCGCAGACCCAGGCCACGGCCCTCGCTGGCACCCTCGATGATGCCGGGAATGTCGGCCATGACAAACGACTGCAGCCCGCGGTAGGAAACGATGCCCAGGTTAGGCTCCAGCGTCGTGAAGGGGTAATTGGCGATTTTGGGCTTGGCAGCGCTGATGACGCTCAGTAGCGTCGATTTACCTGCATTGGGGAAACCCACGAGGCCCACGTCGGCAAGCAGCTTCAGTTCCAGGATGACGGCTTTCTCGACCCCCTTCTCGCCTGGCTGGGCAAAGCGCGGCGTCTGCCGTGTAGCGGTTTTGAAGTGCTGGTTTCCCAAGCCCCCACGACCACCGCGCAGCAGGCGCACGATTTGACCGTCCTCGGTCACATCGCACAAGAACTGCCCCGTCTCGGCATCATAGACAGCCGTTCCGCAGGGCACCTCGATGATGCGGTCCTCGCCGTCCTTGCCCGAGCACTGGTTCTCGCCGCCCGACTGGCCGTCGGTGGCAAACACGTGTCGCTGGTACTTCAGGTGTATGAGGGTCCACAGGTTGCGGTTGCCTTTCAGGAAGATGTGTCCTCCACGTCCGCCGTCGCCGCCGTCGGGCCCGCCCTTGGGCACATACTTGGCGCGGTGCAGATGAGCCGAACCGGCTCCGCCCTTACCACTGCGGCACAGAATCTTCACATAGTCGATAAAATTGCTCTCTGCCATAACTTTCAGTATTTTGGCGCAAAATTACAGATAATTCTCGGAATTCTCTGTAAATTTGCATCGACAAAACGAAATTACCATAACAATGATACTCGATTCTATCACATGGACCGCGAGTCCCAATCTGTTCAGCATGGGTTCTGTTACCGTGAGGTGGTACGGCCTGATGTTTGCCATCGGTTTTCTGGTAGGCTATGAGATTGTTTACCGCATTTTCCGTCACGAGGGTGCCCGCGAGAGTTGGGTGGGCAGTTTGTTCATCTATGTTGTCGTGGCGACCATTGTGGGGGCCAGGCTGGGTCACGTCTTCTTTTATGACTGGGGGTATTACTCCCAGCACCTGGGCGAGATTCCCAAGATCTGGGAGGGCGGTCTTGCAAGCCACGGCGGCACCTTGGGCATCATGATCGCCATCTGGCTCTACAGCCGCTTTGTCACCCGCAAGCCCATGCTATGGACATTTGACCGTCTGGTGGTGCCTGTCGGTTTTGTGGCCGCACTCATCCGCATTGGCAACCTGATGAATCACGAGATCTATGGTGGTGAGACATCGTTGCCCTGGGGTTTCCGCTTTGTTGAGAATCTGGGACAATGGATGCAAGGCGCCGAGCCGGTTTTTTCCGCTCCCAGTCATCCCACCCAGATTTATGAAGCCGCCTTCTACCTGTTGACCTTTGGCGTGTGCATGGTCATGTATTGGCGCTATCGTGCCCAGGAACGCGAGGGATTGCTCTTTGGCGTGTTCATGCTGGGCATCTTTGTGCCGCGTTTCTTTATCGAGTATATCAAGAATGTGCAGGAGCCGTGGGAGATTGCCATGCGCGCCAACTGGGGCATTGATCAGGGCCAGTTATTGAGCATCCCCTTTATCTTGCTTGGCGTTTGGCTGATTGTCAGGGCGATGCGCCGTCAGCGGGTGTCGCTCGAGTATCCCGACCGCTTTGCCGACGACAAGTCAACAGGAAAACACTAAGCACAACGCATCATGAGAAGAACTCTTCACTATCGTCTCATCATGGCTGCGCTGGCAGCATGGTTGCTGGCAGCCTGCAGTTCTAATACAACCAACACGAGGATGGACCAGGACACAACGCTTGCCACCCAGGAGGCACCGGTAACGATCGACGACACCACGGTGCAGGGACTTGTCATCTACTACCCGCTGTATAGCCGCATCGACCTGGTGTGTGGCAAGATGCCGTCACAACAGGATTCCGGGGTTATTTATTGTGCCGAAGCCGCATTTACCCACGAACTGCTCGACGAATTCTCTCACACTAACATCGACGGGGACCACGTCAGCGGCGGCAAGCGTTTCAAGGGAGCAAAGTGCAAGGACAACAGCGGAGCCTTTGCCTGGTTTGGCGACACGACGTGGGAATTTGTCCACGGCGAGTATGGCGAACTGCTTGACAGTGTGGCTCAGGCCGGCGGCATGGGCTTTGGCCAGGCAATCATCATCTATGACGGTGAAAGCATCCGCCCGTTGTGGCGCGACAACAAGGTGACTCATTACCGCGCCTTGTGTGAGAAGGACGGCCGTCTGTGCATTGCCGATAGCCGCGACGAGGTGGAATATGAGCGCTTTGTCGCCTTGCTGGAACGGTTTGCACCCAGGCACGCCTTGTACATGGACATGGGGGCAGGGTGGAACCATTCGTGGTGGCGCGACGGCAACGGCAAGGTGCACGAGATACACCCCGTGGCCGAAAAGTCCCGCTACTGCACCAACTGGATTACCTTTTATAAGTGAGCCAGAGATGGATGGGCGTTTAGAGTATTGTAAGCTCTGATGAGAGGCTGTGTAATTCAAGCCTGGAACAAGAATCGTGCCAACGCACGAGGAATGAAACAAATTAATAATTTATAATTTGGTTAATTCCTCGGCCGCTAAGTCGATTAAAAGCCAGCAACAGAATTATGAAGTGCCCTTATCAGTATTGCTCGTCGGCGTTAGGGAAATCGCCGCTTTTCACGTCGGTGATGTAATTGCCCACGCTGTCGATGATTTGTTCTCCCAGGTTATTATAAACGCGCAGGAACTTGGGTTTGAACTCACGGTTCAGGCCCAGCATATCGTGCAGCACGAGCACTTGCCCGCTGCATGCACCACCGCCGCCAATGCCGATGGTGGGCACACAGATGCTCTGGGTGACCTTGGCCGCCAGCGAGGCGGGGATTTTCTCCAGCACGATGCCAAAGCATCCAATCTCGCCCAGCACCTTGGCGTCGGCCAGCAGGCGTGTCGCCTCGGCCTCGTCTTGGGCACGCGTGGAGTAGGTGCCAAACTTGTTGATGCTTTGCGGCGTCAGTCCCAGATGACCCATCACGGGGATGCCGGCACGCAGAATCATCTCGATGGCTGCACGCATCTCACGCCCGCCCTCCAGCTTCACACCGTCGGCGCCCGTTTCCTGCATGATGCGCACGGCATTGCGTTGGGCTTCGATGGGATCGCCCTGATAGGTGCCGAAGGGCATGTCAACGATGACCATGGCACGCTTGACGGCACGGGCCACCGTGCGGCCATACACAATCATGTCGTCGATAGTGATGGGGATGGTGGTGGCATTGCCTTGCATGACGTTGCTGGCGCTGTCTCCCACAAGTATGATGTCGATGCCGGCCTGATCCACAAGAGTGGCCATGGTGTAGTCGTAGGCGGTAATCATCGCGATTTTCTCACCTGCGAGGCGCATGTCGGCGATGCGCTTGGTGGTGACCTTGCGAGGGTCTGATACGGTATAGGTTGACATGATTGTTCTCTACTAGTATTTAATGATTGTTTTTAAGTGGCTGCAAATGTACTTGTTTTCTTACAATAATCAAATTTTAGACACTGATTAAACCAAAAAAATATTAAATCGTCTTATTATTCGGTTTGGATTGCTAATTTTAGATAAATCAGGCTGCAAAGGGACTTAAAAAATTAAAAACTGTGTTTTTCGTTTTGTTCTGTCCGCAATTTGCATTAATTTTGGCGCATAAATCAATCATTAATGTAATAAATCAAGAAGAATTATGAAGAAGTTTTTATTGACTCTAGCTACTGTAGCGCTTGCCGCTACTTCATTGATGGCTCAGAATACTGTAGAACCCATTGCTGACCAGCCCGACCGTATGCAGACCAGGGCCTTGTTGTCCAAGAATCCCACGGGCATGGACATCCCCACTGGTATTGAAAGCCCTCAAGTAGTAGAAACCAAGAAGCACGAGTGCAAGGACCACAAGGACGGTAAGCCCTGCACCAAGCCCGCCGACCAGCAGTGTGACGACTGCAAGGCCAAGGCTGCTGCCAAGAAGCACGAGTGCAAGAAGGGCGAAGGCCAGCAGTGCGAGAAGGCTGCCGGCATG
>CAMJZI010000073.1 GCA_946410185.1 uncultured Porphyromonadaceae bacterium | reverse complement strand
CCCCACGATCTACAAGTATATCAACGACTTTATCAAGAAGGAGCTCGACGACTACCTGCACAAGGCCCCCGAGACTGCCGAGGTACTGCTCAAGAAGATTCAGGACAACGAGCGTGAGCGCAAGGCCATCGCCGGCGTGAGCAAGCAAGTGCGCGAGAATGTCAAGAAGGCCGCCCTGCACAACGACAAACTGCGCGACTGCCGTGTCCACTTCAACGACGCGCGCGCACCCAAGGACAACGACCGGCGCGGCGATAGTTCAATCTTCATCACCGAGGGCCTGAGCGCAAGCGGCTCCATCACCAAGATTCGCGACGTCGAGACCCAGGCCGTGTTCTCGCTGCGAGGCAAGCCGTTGAACACCTATGGTCTGGATCCGAAAAAGGTGATCACCAACGTCGAGTTCGCACTGCTGCAGGCCGCACTGAACATCGAGGACGGCATCGACGGGCTGCGATACAACAAGGTCATCATCGCTACCGATGCCGATGTTGACGGCATGCACATCCGCCTGCTGCTGCTCACCTACTTCCTGCAATTCTGCCCCGAGCTGATCAAGACGGGTCACCTCTACATCCTGCAGACGCCGCTATTCCGCGTGCTCAACAAGAAGGAGGCCAAGCGCAAGAACCGCTCGACCAAACGCGAGGCCAAACCGCAGAAGGTAGAGACCTACTACTGCTACAGCGACGAGGAACGCCTGGCAGCGCTCAACAAGCTGGGCGATGCCGCCGAGATCACCCGGTTCAAAGGTCTGGGCGAAATCTCACCCGACGAGTTCAAGGACTTTATCGGCCCTGAAATGCGACTCGACCGCGTGCAACTGCGCAAGGAGGACTCGGTGAAGCAGATGCTTGCCTTCTTCATGGGTAAGAACACCATGGAACGCCAGAGCTTTATTATTGACAACCTAGTGAATGAGGATGATGAAGACATCACAGTGCATTGATAATGCAGAAAAGCGCGTGGCGCTGTTTCCCGGGTCGTTCGACCCGTTTACCCGCGGCCATGAGTCTATCGTGAAGAGGGCTCTGCCACTGTTTGACCGGTTTGTCATTGCCATCGGCGTGAACGCCGACAAACGGTCGTTCATGACCACCGAGCAACGCAAAGAGCTGATCGAGCGCATCTTCAAGGATGATCCACGCATCCAGGTCATCGCCTACTCGGGACTGACCGTGGATGTGGCCCGTGAGGTAGGAGCCGGATTCATTGTGCGCGGCGTGCGCCTGATTCAGGACTTTGAGAACGAGAAGCACCTGGCCGAGGTGAACCGCGACCTGACGGGCATCGAGACCATCCTGCTCTACACCCTGCCCGAGTACAGCCACATCAGCAGCAGTATCGTGCGCGAGTTGCTTCGCTATGGCCAGGACGTGAGCCGCTACCTGCCCGAGGGGACGAAGCTTGAAGAGTTAGGTATTAAAAGCTAAAAATCAGAAATTAATTGTTTGATATGAAAAAAATATTGATTGCCGTGGGCATGACCATGGCACTGACACTGCCTGTGGCCGCACAGCGCGGCATGCCCCAGGCGATGCAGAAGCTGCTCAATGCCGAGTATGCCATTTCAAGCCTGTATGTGGACTCGGTCAACGAGGAGAAACTTGTCGAAGACGCCATCAAGGGAATGCTCGAGAGCCTGGACCCCCACTCGTCCTATACCGACGCCAAGGAGACCAAAGAGCTGGAGGAACCACTGCAGGGCGAATTCAGCGGCGTGGGCATCCAGTTCAATATGAACAAAGACACCCTGTATGTCATCCAGACTATTCCAGGCGGACCTAGCGAGCGCGTGGGCGTGCTGGCGGGCGACCGTATCATCTATGTCAACGACACGGTCATCGCGGGCGTGAAGATGAAAAACAGCGACATCCAGAAACGGCTGCGCGGCAAAAAAGGCACCAAGGTCACCATCAAGGTGAAACGTCCTGGTGTCAAGGAACTGATCACCTTCCGCATCACCCGCGACAACATTCCCCTGCACAGCATCGACGCCCAGTATATGCTCGACGAGCGGACGGGCTACCTGCGCATCTCGCGATTTGGCGCCAAGACTCACGAGGAGATGTGTGATGCCTTAAAGGAGCTGAAAAAACAGGGCATGACACAGCTCATCATGGACTTGAGTGACAATGGCGGCGGCTACCTGAATGCAGCCATCGACATGTGCAACGAGTTCCTGGAGCGCGGCCAGCTCATGGTCTATACCGAGGGCGAGAACTCTCCCCGCAACGAGGCCAATGCCAACGGCTGGGGCGATTACAAGGACCTGCACATGGTGGTCATGGTCAACCAGTACTCGGCATCGGCAGCCGAGATTTTTGCGGGTGCCATGCAGGATTGGGACCGCGCCGTGATCGTGGGCCGCAGGACATTCGGCAAGGGATTGGTACAGAGGCCGTTCAAGTTTGAAGACGGCTCGATGATGCGCCTGACCGTCGCCCGCTACTACACACCCAGCGGACGCTGTATCCAGAAACCCTATGACCGCGGCGACAAGAAAGCCTATGAGAAGGAACTGCTCGACCGGGCCAACGAGGGCGAATACTACTGCCTGGACAGCATCCAGATCAACGACACCATCCGCTATACCACGCGGCTCAACGGCCGCACCATCTACGGCGGTGGCGGCGTGATGCCCGACGTGTATGTGCCCATCGACACCACCGAGTACTCCACCTACTACCGCGACCTCACCGCCAAGGGCATCATCAACCAGTATGTCATCCAGTATGTGGACAAGAACCGCAAGTCGGTCAACAAGCAGTTCAAGAGCGTCAAGGAATTTGACAACGGATTTGTGGTCACCGACGACATGATGCGTGAATTCATTGCCATGGGAGAGAAGGACAGCGTCAAGTATGACGAGGAGAAGTTCCGCATCAGCGAGCAACTGCTCAAGGACATCATCAAGGGACTGATTGCCCGTGACATCTATGGAGACCAGAGTGCTTACAACATCATCATCAACCACCGCAACCGCGACCTGCAGGCTGCCATCGCCGTGCTCAACGACCGCCAACGCTTCGACCGCCTGCTGCGCGAGGGCAATCCCGAATATGAGCGCCTGGTCAAGCGCCATAACAAATAACGGTTCATCAAGCGGGTGGACATAGTTCAATAAACGACACTCCTGTGCACGTCATTTAACGGTACACAGGAGTGCTGTCATTTCTGCACGCGCAGCTCAAGGCAGGGGTGGAGGGGTTGCCGAATCGCCGCTGCCTGGAAAAGGCGGTGGAGTCATGCGGCTTTTGTCTTGACGCTGTAACTCGTCGATACGATGCATGGTGCTCTTGTAAACACGCCAGATAAGCAGAACGAACAGCACATTGATCAACACCGACAATGCAGGGAAGATGCCCTCGCTGAAGGCCAATGCGTCATAAATCCAGTGAATCAATACCGGCACGGCCAGCACACAGACCGCAGTAACGGTCGAACTGTCGCCGAAGTGCCGCTTGCTGTAGAAGTATCCCATGGCACAAGCAATGGCAAAGTGGGCTGGCACTGCCGTGATGCCCCGCATGATACCCGTGCCCAACCAGTCCTGGCTCTGCACCAAGTAGAGGACATTCTCGGTTCCTGCAAAACCCAATCCCACACAAGCCGCATAGACGATGCCGTCGAAGCGTTCATCATAGTAAGGGTTGTTGCGCAAGAAGAGCCACAACATGAGTAGTTTGGCCATCTCCTCGGGCAAGGCAGCTGCAAACAACGCTGTGCCCACCGCGCCGCTGAACGAGCCCAGGTCATACACAAACAATCCCATCATCCCCAACAACTGGGTGATCACAAGCGTGACAAACGTCGAGCCAACACCATATAGAAAAGCCTTGAAAAGCATGCGCAACGGTTCGGGCCGCAGCGAATCCTTCTGATAAATCCACCAGCCCAGAATCACGGCCGGCAGCAATGCTGTAACGATAACGAGAAACATCTTGAATCCTGCTTGAATGATTATAAATGCACCCGATGAGACAAGCCACCGGGTGCATTGTTTGACATTGACTTGGGAAAGCTAATTGATCATAGCCCCCATTAAAAACACTGCCAGTAATACCTGATTACAAGGCAAGACGCAGACCAGTGGTGTAGAAGCGCATGTCGTGAGCCTCGCTGCTGCGGCTGGTTGTGCGGCAGTCCTTGGGCCTGCTGAACCAGCAGCCACCGCGAATCACGAGACGGTTGTTATCGTCAAGCACCTCGGGCTGCTCGGTGCCATAAGGCAGATACGCATCGGCGCACCACTCATACACGTTGCCCGACATGTCATACAGACCCAACTCGTTGCCGTGGCATGTGCCAACAACGTGGGTACCATAGTCGGGGCTGTCGCTGCCCACTGCATAGCTGTTGAAGTAGTACCATGCCACCTCGCTAATCTCGTCGCTACCAGCGTAGAGGGTTCCACGGGCCTTGTTTCCGCCACGGGCCGCAAACTCCCACTCGGCCTCGGTGGGCAGACGGAAGTTCTTACCAGTAATGGCATTGAGGCGGGTGATGAACTCCTGGCAATCATCCCAGCTTACCTGCTCAACAGGACGCTGAGGATCACCGACAAAGCTGCTGGGATTGGTTCCCATCACAGCCTGCCACAATTCCTGAGTCACCTCGGTCTGGCCAATGCTGAACGATTCCAGGGTCACCTCGTGAGCGGGCAACTCGTCGCTGTTGGCATTGCCAGCCTCGACCATGGCCTCATCGGTGCCCATCACAAATGTGCCACCGTCAACCGTCACCATCTGGAACGAAACGCCGTTGACGGTGAACAGACCGGGAATCGTGTTATAATTGAGCATGCGCTCAATAAACGAGTTGGCGGCAAGCTTCAGCTCGCTGAAATTCTCGTCCATTACCGAGCTGCAATCCATCAACAGCATGACCAATGCACTCGAGTAGATGCTCTCCACATCGGGCAGACGGCTTGTCGAGAACTCGGTGCTGGCTTCCCATGCATTCTGGTCCTCAACCCAGTACCACTCGTTGATGTTCTTCTTCTCGATGCGCTCCTCGCTGTCGAGCTGGATGCCGTCGAAGACGAGCGACACAAACATACCGTCAACACTCGACGCTGCCACACTGTCGCCAGCGGTGCAGGTCATGCCCTTGTAAACGATGTTGGTCAGGCTGCGGGTCTTGAGCGAGAATGTACCCTCGATATAAACCTGGGAATCATCCACATTGTCGCCACTCACCTCGTCAAAGGTGAATCGGATGCGGGTACCGGTACCCACGCCGGGAAATACCAGGGTAAGCTTCTCGGACATATTGTGGCTCACTAGCTCATCGGCAATTTCCTGGAAGCGGTTGTTGACCTCGCTGATGTTGCTCACCTCCATGGCCTTGGTCGAATCGCTTGCCAGCGCATGGAGATTGTTGCGGAACATCGTCTCGTCTTTCACGTTTTCGTTGAGCAGACCCACCGTGAAGGCCTTGATGGGCCGTCCATACACGCGCTCGTTGACGATGCGCGACTTCAGTGCCTGGGCATACTCGGCCTCGGTATCATACTTGTCCGTCATCATCAACGAACCCTGGTCAAGACCCTGGGTAAAGGTGACGATAGCCACATTCTGCAGATTCATGGGACGCTGAGCAGTATTCAGGGCATCCAGGGCCTTGTCTACCGAGTAATAGAGCAGTCGACCGGGCTGCGTGGTCAAGTCCGAGACAAAATCATTGAAGCCAGTCAGCGATACCGAATCGAGTAGCGCAAGGTCCTTGGTAATCAGCGTCTGGTTATAACCGATGATGCTCATGTACATGCCGGTATCGACCATTGGTGATTCCGGACCTCTCAGGATTATGCCGATGATGGTATTCACATCAGCAATGTTTATCTCACCGTCGTGGTTCAGGTCGTACTTGGAATCGAACGTGTCGGTAAAGATAGCATTAATCAGAACATTGACGTCGGCGATGTTGACCTCGCCGTCGGCGTTCACATCACCCTCGATGTTACTTGAGATGGGGCGTGGCCCTGCCAGCGCCATCATTGTTGACAACAGAATCAACGAGAATAGAGTAGTCAGTCTCATCATGTTATAGAATCAATTATTTAGGTTATTATTTTGCCATTGCTATTTTGCACGTGAAACACACTGCAATAATCAACCTACAAAATTACACATAATTTACCCGAAACGCAAAACTTTATACCACAATAGTTATTAACAGTTTGCCCGTTTGGCCATTTTTTGATGTATATTTGCACGCTCAATTACCAGAATCCCGAGTATCCTGGGCTTCTCTCCACCAAGAAGTTTTTGATTCATAGACACTAAACCACACAATGATATCGATAATTCACCTTGTAGGAGTCACGCTCACTGTAGCACTGCTGCTTGCCATCAGCTGGCTATCGGGACGAAAAGTCAAGGACGCACACAGTTTCACAACGGGTGGCAACAACGGCAGCTGGATGGTGTGCGGCGCGCTGTTGGGCACGCTGGCCGGCGGACAGTCAACCATCGGCACGGCGCAGTTAGCCTTCTGTTACGGTCTGTCGGCCTGGTGGTTCACCATCGGGGCCGGACTGGGATCACTGGTACTGGGCTTGTTTTATGCAGGGCCGTTGCGACGCAGCGGCTGCTCTACCCTGCTCGAGGTAGTGAGCCGCGAGTATGGCCGCAAGGCCGAGACCGTGGGCTCCCTACTGTTCCTGATCGGCATTTTCATCAGCATCATGTCCCAGGTGCTCTCGTCGTCGGCGATGATCAGCAGCCTGT
>CAMJZI010000072.1 GCA_946410185.1 uncultured Porphyromonadaceae bacterium | reverse complement strand
GGCACCTGCACCGAGCGCCGCCAGGCCCTGCGTGAAGCCGGCATCGACGACCCCACGGAATATATTCATTAGGCTTTAGGCTTTAGGTGTAAGTTTTATGTGTAACGAGTGCGAGGCTTTAGGTGTGAGGCGTGAAGTGCGGATGCCAACTTAAAACTAAAAACTTAAAACTAAAAACTTAAAACTTAAGACTGCGCAACACATTTTTCAAGAAATTGAGAGGTAGTTATGAAAAAATGACTACCTTTGCAGCCGTTTTGGATAAAAGAAACATAATTAACTACTAAATATTAAGATTAAGACAATGAAAGCATTTGTATTCCCCGGTCAGGGTGCGCAGTTTGTCGGTATGGGCAAGGACCTATATGACAACAATGCCCAGGCTAAAGAATTGTTTGAAAAGGCTAACGAGGTATTAGGATTCCGAATCACCGACCTGATGTTTGATGGCACCGAGGAGGACCTGAAGCAGACCAAGGTCACTCAGCCCGCCGTATTCCTGCACTCGGTGATTCTCGCCCTCACCATGGGCGACGAGTTCAAGCCCGACATGGTAGCCGGCCATTCACTGGGCGAGTTCTCGGCATTGGTTGCCGCTGGCGCACTGCCCTTTGAGCAGGGTCTGAAGCTGGTCGAGGCTCGTGCCCTGGCCATGCAGAAGGCTTGCGAGGCTGCTCCCTCGACGATGGCTGCTATCATCGGCCTTCCCGACGAGAAGGTGGAGGAAATCTGTGCCACCATCGATGGCATCTGCGTCCCCGCTAACTACAACTGCCCCGGTCAGGTGGTCATCTCGGGTGAGATTGCCGCTATCGAGGCCGCATGTGAAAAATTCAAGGAGGCTGGCGCACGTCGCGCATTGCCCCTCAAGGTGGGTGGTGCCTTCCACTCGCCCCTGATGGAGCCAGCCCGTGCCGAATTGGCCGAGGCTATCGAGGCTGCCGACTTCTCGGCTCCCCGCTGCCCCATCTACCAGGATGTTGACGCCAAGCCGCACACCGATCCCGTCGAAATCAAGGCCAACCTGTTGCAACAACTCACCGCTCCCGTGCGTTGGAGCCACATCGTTGCCAACATGGTTGCCGACGGCATGACCGAAGCCGAGGAACTTGGTCCGGGCAAGGTCCTCCAGGGCCTCATCGGCAAGACCAGCCGCGACGTCGTCCTCAGTGGCCGTCAGTAATTGGAACAGTCCATCAATCAATAGAATTGGACCCGGGATTTCTCTCGAGTCCAATTTTATTTTGAAATTAACGTCACTTATTATTGGATGCCCAGGATGCGGTGGGTCTGAAGGGAGAGCCGCCACTGCGGATTCTCCATCACAGCCCTTGCCGTGGCCAGCATGTTGAGGCGGCATTGCTTCTCGTCGCTCACCCAGCAGGGCTGCAGGTAGCGATAGCTGGCTGTGATGCTGTCGTATTGGGCCAAGTCTTGGCCCAGATACACCACCTTGAGCTCATCGCAACAGTCGAGCACCACGGGTACATCGCCATTGCCACCCAGACCTGTTTTGGGCGACAGGGTCACCCAGTCGATGCCGTTGGGTAGGGGATGGGTGCCATTGGTCTCGATGGCGATGCGTTTGCCTGTCATCTGCTTGATTCCCATCACAAACGCCTCATCAATCCATAGCGACGGCTCACCGCCCGTGAGCACGATGAGAGGAGCATTGGGGTATTGCATGACCAGCTCCACGATGTCGGGCAGCGACATCATCGTGCCCGGCTCGTGACAGGTGTCGCAAAAGTCGCAATGCAGATTGCAGCCGCTCAGCCTGATGAACACGCTGGCGGTTCCAGTGTTGCAGCCCTCGCCCTGGAGGGAGTAGAAGATTTCATTAACCTTCCACATCGTTGTCATCGTCCTTGACGTAGATGGCCAGATTGTTGGCGCTCTCGCGCACGTCGGCACGGTAGCAATTGGGCACTGTATCAACAATCCAGTGCGCGATGTTTTCGGCAGTGGGGTTGAAGTCCAGCACCTCGTTCAGGTTGCGGTGGTCAAGTTTGCCATGCACCATCTCCTTGATGATGGTAAAGTCGGTGACCATGCCGTTATCGTCCAGTTCCTTGGCCTTGCAATACACGTTCACAATCCAGTTGTGCCCATGCAGGTTCTCACACTTGCTGTTGTGGTCGAGATACAGCATGTGGGCCGATGAAATCTCCAGTGTTTTCTTAACGTAATACATATTTTTTAGTTTTTTAAATTTCTAGCCTTTGGCTTCTAGATTCTCTAGAATTCCTCACTTCCTTATTTTCTCTTGTTCTTGACCTGTGGCACCGACTCGTTGAAGTGCATGTAGTAGTTGGCATGGATGATGCCCTTGTCATAGCCCAGTGTCATCGCAGTCAGGTAGTCGCTGCAGAAGATGCCGTCCCTGGCCAGAACAAAGCCCTTGGTACCCAAACGGTTTTCCACTTTATGGACAACGGACGGCTCGGTATTGGCCGGACAGTGGTTCACGTTGAGCGAGATGATCACGCACTTGACGCGGGCGTCGTAGTTGAAGTCGGCACTGGTGCTGTCGGCACTGGCAGTCGCCACTTCGCGGTCAAACACATATTGAATAATATAAGGGCCCTGGGGCAGAATCAGGGTGTTGCTTCCGGCATAGGGGCGGGCGTCGGTGCTCACAATGCTGTTCATGTCCATCAGGGTAGTCGAAGCATCGGCACCGCAGCAACTGGTCTCGTTAAACATCATCATCAACGATGCTGCGGCAAGGTCGGTATCTATATATCCGCGTGTGGCATAGGGGGTATCCTCGCTCACGTGAATATTATAGAATTTGGCGTTGCCAACAGCTTTGCCACTGCGGTCAACAATGTGATAGGTATTGCCTTCAACAGCAATCAGGCGGTCACCGTTGATGTCGATAAGGTTGTCGTGCTCGATGGGGATGAGCATCTTGTTATCCTTGTCCACCATGCCGGCTTTCTTGCCTTTGATCACTATATAATCGCCACTGGGGGTGCGGGAATAGTCGTCATATCCAGCCTTGTCCACCTTTTCATGGTCGGCAATAGGGTTATCCACTTCCTTGCCGTTCTCGTCGAGGCACACGATGGTGTCACCTTTCATCACTGGCAGCACACCGTTGATGTAGTAGGGCTGCACGGGCTGGTATTCATTGGAGTTGGAGGTGAACATCACCTTGCCGCTCTTGTCGATGACGCTGAAGTTCAGCACACTGTCATTGGGTTGATTGGCGTCGATGACCATGGCATAGTCATCATACAAGAACATATTCACACTATTGTAGTTGGCCGGGACGATGGTGTCTCCACTGGCATTGATGTACCCCCATGAGCCGTTATCGCTCTGGAAGGCGGCCATGCCCCGGGCAAACATCGAGCACTGTGACACTTCTTTAGGCAATTGATTCACGATGGCGCCATTGCGGTCGATGACACACAGCGGACCGCCCACGCGGCTGCAGACGGCAATACCATCGTCGCTGAACGACGTCACGCTGCCAAAGTGGCCAGCAACGGGAGTCGTCGGGGCGCTCACGTTGTAGTAATCAAAGCTACCCTCGCTATTCCTGACATAGAACATCTCGGCAACAATGGGAGACGGGGCGTTGTCAAACGCATCCTTGGCAACGACTTCGCCGCTGTTCACGTCAATAATTGACCATTTCTCGCTGCCCACGAGTTGCACGGGCAGATATTGCGTCTTGTACTGGTATGTGGTTTCTTTACCGCCACATGCGGTCAATAGCAGTGCCGCTACTGCGGCGAGAGCTAATCTGGATAAAAGTTTCATTTGTTTTTTAAAGTAGATATTGTCATTTGAAGGTGCGAAATTAGTTATTTTTTCCCGTTCCCGCCAAAATACAAAGAATTGTGTAACATTTTTTGTGCTTTTTTGTCTTCACTTTATTGAGATGGATTCTGGATGTCAGAATTGGCACAATCGGCGCAATCGTGTCAATCGTCACGGCTCCCCCAATCATAAAAAACTGTTTTGTCAGCACGAGGTGACAAAATGGCGCATTGATGGCTGATTTTCTCCCTTGGCACACTCGTTGCAGTCTTGCAGGGCGTGAAATCAACTTACAAACAATATTAATAACACAAACTAGAAATCATGACTATTAAACCATTAAACGACCGTGTTCTCATCGAACCGGCAAAAGCAGAAGAAGTAGTCGGCGGCATCATCATCCCCGACAGTGCTAAGGAAAAACCTCTCAAGGGTATCGTGCGTGCCGCTGGCAATGGCACCAAGGACGAAGAGATGATCGTCAAGCCGGGCGACACCGTGCTCTATGGCAAATATGCCGGTAACGAAATCGAAATCGACGGCGAGAAGTTGCTCATGATGCGCCAGAACGATATCCTGGCCATCGTCATGGATTAATCAGAAATCTATAAACAAAAGACTAAAAAACAAAACAATAAAATGGCAAAATTAATCAAATTCGATATCAAGGCTCGCGAAGAGTTGAAGAAAGGCGTTGACCAGTTGAGCGACGCCGTTAAGGTTACCCTGGGTCCCAAGGGCCGTAATGTGATTGTTGATAAGAAATATGGTGCTCCCCATATCACCAAGGATGGTGTGACCGTTGCCCGCGAGGTGGAACTGGAAGACGAATTCCAGAATATTGGAGCACAGCTTGTTAAAGAGGTTGCCAGCAAGACCAATGATGATGCCGGTGACGGTACCACAACCGCTACCGTTCTTGCCCAGGCCATCATCAACGAGGGTCTGAAGAACGTGGCTGCAGGTGCTAATCCCATGGATGTGAAGCGTGGTATCGACAAGGCCGTCAAGGTCGTTGTCGACGGCATCAAAGAGCAGTCACAGGAAGTGGGCGACGATTTTGACAAGATCGAAAACGTGGCTCGTATCAGCGCCAACAACGATGACGCTATCGGTCAACTCATTGCCGAGGCCATGAAGAAGGTAAAACAAGACGGTGTCATCACCGTCGAAGAGGCCAAGGGTACCGAGACACGCGTCGATGTGGTCGAGGGTATGCAGTTTGACCGCGGCTATATCTCGCCCTACTTTGTCACCAATGCCGACAAGATGGCATGTGAGATGGAACGTCCCTTCATTCTCATTTTCGACAAGAAGATTTCTGGCTTGAAGGATCTGTTGCCCTTGCTGCAGGGTGCTGTTCAGGCTCACCGCCCCATGCTCATCATTGCCGAGGACGTTGATGGCGAGGCTCTGGCATCTCTCGTAGTGAACCGTCTGCGTGGCTCGCTCGAGGTGTGCGCTGTAAAGGCTCCGGGTTTTGGCGACCGTCGCAAGGAGATGCTGCAGGATATTGCTATCCTCACCGGTGGCACCGTCATCAGCGAGGAGACGGGCCTGACCCTCGAGAAGGCTACCCTCGACATGCTGGGTACAGCCGAGAAGGTGACCGTCGACAAGGAGAACACCACCATCGTCAATGGTGCAGGAAACAAGGACCAGATTGCTGACCGCATTGCACAGATTCGCGTCCAGATCGAGAATACCAAGTCCACCTATGACAAGGAGAAACTCCAGGAGCGTCTCGCCAAGATGTCGGGTGGTGTGGCTGTCCTCTATATCGGCGCTCCCAGCGAGGTCGAGATGAAGGAGAAGAAGGACCGCGTGGACGACGCCCTGAGCGCAACCCGCGCTGCCGTAGCCGAGGGTATCGTGCCCGGTGGCGGTACCGCCTACATCCGTTGCCTCAAAGCCCTCGACGGCATGAAGGGTGACAACGATGACGAGACCACCGGTATCCACATCATCCAGCGCGCCATTGAGGAGCCGCTGCGTCAAATCGTGGCAAATGCGGGTCTTGAAGGAGCTGTGGTCGTTAACCGCGTCAAGGAGGGCAAGGGTGACTTTGGTTACAATGCCCGCACCGAGAAGTACGAGAACCTGTTCGAGACCGGTGTCATTGATCCTGCCAAGGTGGCACGCATCGCCCTGGAAAACGCTGCCAGCATCGCCGGTATGTTCCTCACCACCGAGTGCGTCATCGCCGAGAAGAAGGAGCCTGAGCCCGCAATGCCCGCTGGCGCTCCCGGCATGGGTGGCGGCATGGGCGGCATGATGTAATCGTAGCTCCCTAAAAAATACTGGTATATTCCATCACCTGTACGGCATGATTGCTGTACAGGTTTTTTTGTTTTTCAACCAGAAAATGGGCGGGAGTTGCTTCGAAATCCAGTTCTGGCGCTGGATTGTCGCCTGTTTTCATTACCTGTTAATAAGTCGCAATGCGCTGTCATACCTGCAATTATATTTACATTAATAAAAAAAAGCAGATAAAGGGCTTATTTATTGATGATTTTTTTCTATATTTGCAGCCAATATAGAGACATAAACCAATAAATTCCAAAACATAAACATTATGAACAAACAAATCACATTGGAACAAGCCGTCGAGAAAGTACAGGACGGTATGACAATTATGTTTGGCGGTTTCTTGGGTAACGGCAGTGCCACCCAGATTATTGACGCCATTGTTGAGAAGGGTGTAAAAGACCTCACTATCATTGCCAACGACACCGCCTATGACGAGGTAGCCCATGGCAAGCTGGTCAGCAACCATCAAGTGAAAAAAGCCATCGTGTCGCACACAGGTACTAACAAGCAGACTGCTCTGCAAAAGAACGAGGGTACCCTCATCGTGGAATATGTCCCCCAAGGTACTCTTGCCGAGCGCATCCGTGCGGCTGGCGCTGGTCTGGGCGGCGTGCTGACCCCCACAGGTCTGGGCACCATCATGGCCGATGGCAAGGAAATCATCAAGGTGGACGGCAAGGACTATCTGCTTGAGAAGCCTCTGCGTGCCGACATCGCCTTCCTGCGCGCCAACATCGTTGACGAGTTTGGTAACATGGTCTTCCTGGGTACAACCAACAACTTCAACCCGCTCATGGCTACCGCAGCCGACTATGTAGTGGTTGAGGCCGAGAAGCTGGTTCCCGTTGGTGAAATCGCTCCCGAGCACGTTCACGCTTCAGGCATCTATGTTGACGGCATCTACGTCGAGAAATAATAGTTAACCGCTCTAGTATATCTAGATCATCTAGACCATCTAGTAAAACCTAAAAACTGAATAATGGAATACAAGACAATGATCAGACTGCGCATGAGCGCAAAGGATGCCCACTACG
>CAMJZI010000071.1 GCA_946410185.1 uncultured Porphyromonadaceae bacterium | reverse complement strand
TCCTTGAAAGCAACCTCGCGATAGTTGCTGGGATGGATATCTTTCTTCATTTTTTAGATATATCTTTAAATGTTAAACTTTTACAATGTTGTGGCGGTGGTAAAACGCCTCAATTTTTGTAATGGCGTGCAAAGGTACAACGATTTTTTGGAACAGGAAAAATTTTTCTGCTCTTTTTTTGATTTCTTACTGGTTTTTCCAGAACGAGGGAGTGAAGATGACCAGAACGGTGAAGATCTCGAGTCGGCCCATGAGCATGAGAGCCGACAGGATCCACTTGACACCCTGCGGCAAGATGCTCCACGACATGGTCGGCCCGATTTCAAGTCCCAGCGTTGGACCCACATTGCTGCCGCAACTCAGGGCGATGGTGATGGAGTTGGTGCTGTCCACTCCCGAGAGGATCATAATAAAGTAGGCAGTGAAACACAGCGCGATATAAGCGATGAAGAATGCCATCAGCGTGATCTGGGATGGGGAATGAACCGTCGAGTCATTGACTTTGACGGGCAACAGGGCCTTGGGATGGAGCATGTGACGGATTTCATTGCGCAGAATCTTGAGGCAGATGACACCGCGGGCACACTTGAAGCCTCCGGTTGTACTGCCGCCACACGCGCCAAAGAACATGCACAGGCTCAGGATGACCCAAGTGATGTGGTGCCATTGTGCGGCATCCTCATTAAACATGCCCGTTGTGGTGATGAATGATACCGTTTGGAACAGGGCTACACGAATGGCGTCGCCCGTCGTGTAGTGGTTGTAACGCAGCAGGAAATAGACGATAAGCGCCGTGGCGGTCAGCGTCAGGACGGCATAGAAACGGAATTCGGCGTTTTTGAGCAGTTGCTTGACCTTCCCCTTGAACAATGCGGCATAGAGCAAGGCGAAGCTGACACCCGAGATGAACATGAACACGATGGCCGTGTAATCGATGGCGGGGTTATGGAAATATCCGGTGCTGGCGTCATGGGTGGCAAAGCCTCCTGTGGCGGTAATGGTCATCGCGTAATTGATGGCATCAAACGGCCCCATACCGAAGGCGAAAAAACAGACGGCGCACCCCGCGGTCAACAGCAGATAGACTCCCCACAGGGCCTTGGCTGTCGTGGACAGCCGAGGGTGCATCTTGCTCTTGATGGGACCGGTGGCTTCGGCAGCAAACACCTTGACCGAGCCGCCGACAAACGACGGAATCACGGCAATGGTGAAAAACACGATACCCAGGCCGCCAATCCACTGGGTGAGCGACCGCCAGAAGAGCAATCCGTGGGGCAGGCCCTCCACTTGATCGATGATGGTGGCGCCTGTCGTCGTCAGGCCTGACATCGTCTCAAAGAAAGCGTCGGTCACGCTGTGGATATACCCTCCGATGAGGAACGGCAAGGAGCCGAACACTGTGAAAGCCACCCACACAATCGTCACGAGCAGGTAGGCGTCACGGCGGCTCAATGTGTTCACGGCATTGCGCCCCGATAACCTCAGTCCGGTCCCGGCCAGCGCCGTTATCGCCACGGTGACCGCAAAGGCCGTGAAGTCACTCTCGCCATAGGCCAATGCCATCACCAGACTCATGGTCATGAAAGCGGCCTCAATCCATAGCAGAGTGCCCAGAATCTTATATATCAGGCGAGTGTTGATCATTGTGTTACAGGAAGTATTTCTCTATTCGGCTGATCTCGGTGCCGTGGCAGAATACCACAACATTGTCACCGGCCTGGATGACCGTGTCTCCATTAACCAGCATTCCCTCGCCGTTCCTGACGATACCGCCCAACTCGGCTTCGGCAGGGAAGCCCAGGTCACGCACGGGTTTACGGGTGATTCGGGAATTGGGCTGTGCGACAAATTCAGCAACGTCAGCATTGACTGTCAGCATGTTGCGTATGTTGCGCACATCGCCGTTGAGCATCAACTGGTAGATGTGGCTGGCCGTGAGCGCTTGTTTGTTGATGATGGTGCCGATGTCAACGTTGTCGGCAATGCCGACGTAGTCCATGTTCTCGATCATGGCGATGGTTTTGGGTATGCCTAGCTCTTTAGCGGTGAGGCATGCGAGAATGTTGGCCTCGGCATTGCCAGTGAGAGCGATAAAGGCCTGGGCGTTCCTGATGTCTTCTTCCATCAGGTTGGATACCGACCGTCCGTCGGCATTGATGACCAGCACACGGCTGGAGTCCACCAACTCGACAAGCTCTTCACAACGGCGGGCATCTGACTCAAATATCTTGGCTTTCATTCCCTTGGGTAACATGTTCACCACCCTTACAGCGGTTTTTCCTCCACCCACAATGAAAATGTTTTTCACGTCAGGATAATCCTCTTTGCCCATGATGTGTTTCATGTTGGGCACAAATTCCCTTGTGGTCATGAAATAGACGTAGTCACCCGTTAGAAGCTCATCATTGCCCGAGGGCATGATGGTGTTGGCCCCGCGCTTGATGGCGACGACGTGATAGGGTGAGTCTGGTTTGAAGATCTCCCGGAATGGCTTGCTCAGGATTTTACAGCTCTCTCTTATCTTGATGCCGAGCATGGTCAGCGCACCGCCGTGCACTTCCCATCGCTGGCGCACCCACGTCATCTCCAAGCCGTTGACGATGTCGATTGCCGCGAGATTGTCGGGATAGATGATGGATGTCACGCCTGCGTCTCTGAACGAGTCCATGATTTGCGGGTCGGTGTATTCGACGTCCTCCACTTTGGCCACAGTGCGGCGCGCACCCATCGCCTTGGCAAGCACACACAGGTTCAGGTTCAAGTTCTCGTCTCGGGTGACGGCAATGAACAGTCCTGCGTTACTCACTCCCGCGTCCATGATTGCCTTGACCGGCGTGTTTGAGTTGGAGTGGATGGTCATCAGATCGCAGTCGGCCTGAATGCGTTCAAGTTTCTGCTCATCATCATCAATGATGATGATATCCTGGTTCACCTTTGAAAAAAGGTCGGCAAGGTGAACACCGATGGCTCCTGCCCCGACAATAATCACTCTCATAATGCGTCCTGTTAAGTCTTGTGACTCGCAAAGGTATATGATTTTGTGAAAGTGCCAAACCCCTTGAGGCTAAAAACGGTTAGTAGTCTGCTTTTGTTGCTGAAAATGATAGGTGTCATGGGTGAATATGGTCAATATGCAGGGCTTCTAATGGCATTTGTCGAACAATTTGAAGAAAAATTCACTCCATGTGGTGGAGGTTACAAAAATAATGAGTAATTTTGCAAGTCATTTTGACTTATAACTGATTTCCTGACTAACAATGTAATAAATATGTTTGGCAAACTCTTCAATCGCAAGAAAGAGCAGGTTAAACTCTTTTATAACACTGATATACATTGCCACATCCTGCCGGGTGTGGATCATGGCTCACAGTCGATCGAGCAGTCGCTGGAGATGCTGCGTGCCGAGATGGAGATGGGCATCAGCCGTGTGATTCTCACCTCGCATGTGACTGCTGTCACCTTCGAGAACACGCGCGAGTCCCTGATGGATGCCTTCTTCAAGCTCAAGGATGCCGTGACCGACGAGGGCCTCGACATTGACTTGCAGGTGAGTGCCGAGTATCGCATGGATGAGTACTTTGACAAGGAATATGCCGCAGGACATCTCCTGCCCATGCCCGGAAACCACATCCTGCTCGAGAACTCCTTCCAGCAGGAATTGATGAATCTTGACGAACTCTTGTTCGATATGCAGGTCAAGGGTTACAGGACCATTCTGGCCCATCCCGAGCGTTACGCCTACTATTCACGCCGCCGCAAGCGCTACGAGCAGCTGCACAATGCCGGTGCCAGGTTCCAGGTCAACATCCTGTCGTTCACGGGCTACTTTGGCGAGGAAGCGCGCGACAGCGCCCTGTGGTTTGCCCACAACGGCATGATCGACTACCTGGGCAGCGACATGCACAACATCAAGCATGCCCACATCATCATGGACTATATCAACTCCAAGGAGTGGAAGAAACTGAGCAAGGACATTGAGCCCACCGTCAAGAATGACATGATCACCATGTGATAGTTCAATTTTATTTATAATTTTGGTTAATTTCTCGGCCGTCAGGCCGATTTAAAACCATGAGGCGAATTATGACACAGCGCCTCTTTTTTATTGATGTAGTTGGAGCTCAGCGGACAAAAGGTGGGCCGTAGTTGGAGCGTTCACATGCCGTTAATGGCATTCTTGACATGTGCCATGTTGCTGCGTGAGACAGGAATGCAGTCATTGCAGTGCTTGATGATCAGCTGCATGGTGCCAGAGCGTGTGATGATTTGCTCCACTTGCCCCAGGTTGACCAGAAAAGCGCGGTGGCAGCGCACGACGGCGGCGTAGTCACGCAATTCCTCTTCGATCTGCTTGGATGTGGCCCGTAGCATGTCGGTATGCACCGCCTGTCCGTCTTTCAACCGATAAACCTTCACATAGTTGCCCACCGCCTCGATGTATAATAGGTCTGAAATCTGTAACGTCACAGTTTCACTGGTGGTTCCGGTAAGGGTCAACGTCGCAGGGGGCAGTGCGGCGGCATCAGGTGATTGGGCCAGTGCCGTGGGCGCGCTGGATGAGGCGGCTTGGGCTTGCCGCCGGGACACTTCCTGCAAGCGTTTGAGCTGGTCGTTTAATTGCCGTGTCTCTTCGAGTTCGGCGGCCAGGTAGCGGCTGCGGAATTTGAATCGCCAGTACAGGCCGATGGCAAAACTGCAAAAAGCGATGATGATCAGCGTTTCAAAGAAGTTGCTCCATGAGAGCACATTGCCTTGTACCATTCTACTCATCGCCAAATGCCGGTATAGACAAATCAACAGGGCAACAAGGGGCGTGTTGATAATCTGGAACCACAGGTTGCGCTTGATGATGTAATCGACACCGTGCTCATGTGACCTGGGCTTCTTGATAACATACTTCAAGATAGCCTCGGTTACCGCACAGGCAGCCAGTCCCAGAAGTCCAAAGGCCAACAGGTGGACATAGGCCATCCATTGCCATGCCTCCAGCCCGAAAGGCTTGAAAACAGCAAGTGCCAGCACCGTGAAAATGGTGCTGATGATGCGGGTCATGATGGTCTCTTTTTGTAGTTGGCTCATACGGCCAACAAAATTACTAAAAAACACACAACCAGCAATTCCATTCGTCACAAATATGCATTTCAGCCCACAATGCGTGTCATTCGTCACAATACTATGCAGAATATCCCAGAAACTTGCTGAACAATGGGTTTGGCAGTTCCTTTGCAGTGCTTAAGGCGTAAAGCTTGTGCCAACGGCAATAGCAGAAAACAACAATCTAAAACAATACGATTATGACACGTAGAACAATCATCGGAATCATTTTTATCGTGGCTGCCCTGTTGAGATTGGCAGACATGTGGGGTGTCCTTCAACTGAATTGGAATCACTCCTGGACAGAGTACTTTGGTCCGGTTCTCCTTTTGTACATTGGAGTGGAACTTGTGATTTACAGTTTTAAGAAGAATCCGTCCCAGTGGCTTCAGCGTCCCGTACCGCAGGGCGAGGAAGGCAAACGCATCTGTTGCGCCGTTCGCTTCGGCGCTGATGAGTATGTCTATCGGGGCGAAACCTTCCACGGCGCGAGGCTGGATGCCCTGTGCGGCGGTCTGCGCTTGGACCTGCGTGAGGCTGTCATCAGCGAGGAGGAGGAAATCGATATCCATACGTTCCTGGGGGGAGTGGAGTTGTATGTTCCCGCCTCGGTCAACGTGGTTGTGAAGAGCCACAGTTTCATCGGTGGCGTCGGGAATGAGGTGGCTAACCATAATATACCTGGTGCACCCACGATTCATATCACTGCCAGCAACTTTTTGGGCGGTGTGAGCGTCAAGAATTAGAGAAATCCAAAAAAACTATAAACGATAAAACAATGGAAAAGGTATTTTTCAGACTGACAGCCGTGGTGGCTGTAATGTTAGTAGCAGTGAGTGCTGTTGCCAAGTCGCCTGATGTGGGCGGAACGGTAATTGACGAGAATGGCGAACCCATGCCCTTTGTGAACGTGGTTCTGCTCTCGATGCCCGACTCATCGTTTGTGCAGGGAGCCATGACCGACGACCAGGGACATTTCCAGATCAAGACCCTCAACAATGACGGCCTGTTGAAGGTGTCGAGCGTCGGCTACGAGACACAATACCTAAGGCCTGTCGATGGACTGATTGTCAAGATGAACGAGGCCGCGCTGATGCTCGGCGAGGTCATCGTCAAGAGCCACTTGCCCAAGACCCGTGTCAAGGGCGAAGCCATGCGCACCACCATTGAGGGCACAATCCTGGAGAAGGCTGGTACCGTGGCCGACGCGCTGGCCCGCGTCCCCTCGCTCGAAGCCGAGCGTGACGGTGCCGTCAAGGTGCTGGGCCGTGGCGATGCCGAGGTCTATATCAATGGACGCAAGGTGCAGGACGTGAGCGAATTGTCGCGCCTGCGCTCTGACCAGATCCAGCATGTTGACGTGATCCAGAATCCCGGTGCCCGATATGCCGCATCGACCAAGGCCGTGGTGCGCATCCAGTTGAAGAAGGCTCAGGGCGAAGGCTTCAGCTTCCAGGACAATCTGGCAGGCATGTTCCAGTATGGCCACACCATGAGCAATAACCTTGATATAAACTACCGCACTGGCGGCTTGGATATCACCGCCTCGTTCTGGGCTGGCCGCTACGGGCACACCAAGATGCTGCAAGAAAACCATATGTTCTATTATGTGGGCCCTGACCACGTCGAGAGCGTTCTCAAACAGGAGGGCAAGAACATCTGGAAGGGCTGGTCGCCCCAACTGCAGATCAACTATATGTTCAACGACAACCACAGCATGGGCGCTTTTTACAAGTATGACCGTCACCCCAGCGCCGACTTTCGTGACCAGTTCACCACCGACTGCTATGAGAACGGCATCTTTACCGAGCACTCGGTGAGCGACGTCGAGCAGCACGACCGCTTCAGGAAGCACATTTTCAATGCCTATTACAACGGCAAGGTGGGTTCCCTGGGCATTGACCTGAACGTGGACGGCCTCTTTGACCGCACCGAGACGCCGGGCTGCACCAGCGAGGCAACCGTTCTGGACGGCGTCACCGTCAGCCGTAGCATCGAGAGCAACACCAGCAGCCGCAATAACTTCTGGGCATCAAAGCTCATCCTGAGTTACCCCGTTTGGCACGGCAACCTGTCGGCGGGCGGTGAATACTCCTACAACCACCGCACCGATGCCTACT
>CAMJZI010000070.1 GCA_946410185.1 uncultured Porphyromonadaceae bacterium | reverse complement strand
AGCGGCTGCTTAACGATGTATTGCAGGATGGGGTTGGGGAAGTAGTCTGCCAACGGGCGTTTGTTCACTGTGATTTCGCCATTGCCTTCCTTCACGTATACGCGAGCGATAGCGGCTTTGCGGCGACCTACTGCATTAATCTGTTCCATGCTTCTTACTTGAGTTTGTTAATGTCAATAACTTTGGGTTGCTGAGCCTCGTGGGGATGCTCGGGGCCGTTGTAAACGTGTACGTTCTTCAACAGCTGTGCGCCCAGGCGGGTCTTGGGCAGCATGCCCTTGATCACTTGCAGATACAGGGGGTGCATACCCTTGCGCAGGTCTTTCTTCTTCTCGCTCTTGGCCTGAAGGGCGGCGGGAGTAGTGAAGCGCTGACCACCGGGGTAGCCGGTGTAGCGTACATACTGGTGCTCGGTCCACTTCTTGCCAGTCATCTTGCACTTGTCGGCATTGATGATGATCACATTGTCGCCACAATCAACGTGGGGAGTGTAGTTGGGTTTGTACTTGCCACGCAGCAATTTAGCCACCTTGGAGCACAAGCGACCCAAGATCTGGTCGGTAGCATCAACTACCACCCATTCCTTCTGAACGGTTTCGGCATTGGCCGAAATTGTCTTGTAACTTAAAGTATCCACTTTTTAAAATCCTAATTAATAGTTAGTTAATTACCCAAGCAACGCCCTGCAGGACGGCCAAATCCCACATGACATTGCCCTAATGGGCTCTTACTTTGGATATAATCGGCGCGCAAAGGTACTGCTTTTCATTTTCACGGCCAAAACTTTTCCTCCTTTTACAACCTCAACTGACCAAAAACCGTCGTGATTTTACACAATTTAACAAAGATTAACGGGTTGTGTTCTCAATTTTCCTCTGTTTTGATGTTTCGGGGCGCCCAAATTGGGACTTTTTACCTTGTCATTGATGCGATCTCATCACCTTTTTAAAAAACCGAGGCAGAGCCTCGGTCCACGTGACATGGCGCGCATGTGACATGGCGCCCACATGACATGGCGCGCACGGAGGGCTGCCCTGGTGAGTAGGGGAGTCACATTGTGCAGATGAGGGCGGCCAGGTCGTTGAGGCGGTTGCACTGGTCGCGGGTGATGGTGCGGCGGTCGCTGTGGTAGGGCCATGGGGCGACAAGCAGCACTTGCCCGCTGGCACAGGCGTTGAACATTTCACCGCCCGGTTTCCACATGGGCGAGAAGCCGTTCTCGAGCAATTGGATGAAGGGAAAGCCGGCCTCCTGGATCATGTCCATGACGGCCCTCTCGCCGGGGCTGATGCGGGGCGAGACGAGGACGGCTCCACGCTGGGCCATCATCATGAAGCGGGTTGTCGCGTGTTCTATCTCATCGGGCGTCATTTTTCGGGAGCATCTCACGACGACCTTATTAGGGCTGTCAAGCAAGAAACGGTTGCCCATGACTGTGACACTCTGGTCGCCGATGATGATGTCCTGCTGTGCTTTGAAGAACTCTGGGTGGTGGCGCTTGGTCCACAGGCGGCGTGGGTTGTCTTCTAGATACTTGAACATGGCGTTGAGTTGGCCGCGGCCTTGCAGGATGCGGTCGTTGTAACCCTCTTCCCAGAGGGGCGACAACGACATTTCTCGAGCGACCCTGTTGCAGCCGACCTTGAAGCCGTTGATGACGTGGCCCAAATGGCGCGGCAGCTGGTCAGTGACGTGGATGATGCCGTGCAGGTGGTCGGGCATGAGTTGCAGTGAGAGTAGCCTGACCTGGGGGTAGAACTGGGGCATCTCGCGCCAGCAGGCCTGGATGCGCTCGCCCAGAGGGCTGGGGTTGAACCAGGGCTGGGAGTGGCTGTCATCGGGAGGGCAGACGGTGCCCAACAGGGGACGGCGCCCCTTGATGGCGAGCGTGATCATGTAGATGCAGGGCGACTGATAATCGTGATGGTCGTGCCGCCGCTTCATGGACTGATGGCGCCCCAGTTCGGGGTGGTCGGCCAGCCAGCGCTTCTTGTTCTCGCTCAGGGGCATTGTTGATCTATATTCTATATTATGTTATTACCATTGTATTATTACCGAGGCAGAGCCTCGGTCCACGGGACAAGACGTTGCGGTGGTGTCGCGTGGAGCGGGGCTCTGCCCTGGTGGTAATATTACTTCTCGATGCGGATGCGGGCATCGACGGCGGTGACGTGGTCGGGACCGGCCAGCAGCGGGTTGATGTCCATCTCCTTGATCTCGGGAGCGTAGTGGAGCATGGTCGAGAGGCGGCAGATGATCTTCACATAGGTGGCCTCGTCAAGACCCTGCTTGCCGCGGGTGCCCTGGATGATCTTGTAACCCTTGAGGGAGCGCACCATGTGCTCGGCCTCGGGCTGCGACAGCGGTGCAAGACCGAACTGCACGTCCTTGAGCACCTCGACAAAGATACCTCCCAGGCCGCACAGCACGTTGTGGCCGAAGGTGGGCTCGTACTTGGCACCGATAAACAACTCGGTGCCGCTGATCATCTTCTGGATCATCACAGCGGTGGCGTCGGGAATCTGCATCATGCGGTCGAACTCGGCCTCCAGTTGAGCATCGTCCTTGACGTTGAGCGTCACGCCGCCCACGTCGCTCTTGTGCACGGGACCAACGACCTTGACCACGATGGGATAACCCATCTCGCGCGCTGCAGCAACGAGTTCGTCACGGTTGCTGGACACCTTCTCGGGCACGACGGGGATGGCGGCAGCCTGCAGCAGGGCGCGCACGTTGTCGGGCGAGATATAGCCGTCCTCCTTAATGCCGTCGATGATGGCACGCACGGCCTTGACATCCACTTCGGGACAGAGGTTGTCGGTGGTGGCAGGCTTGGGCGTGTTGCTCACGCGGATAAGCGCTTCGGCCAGGGCCACCTCGTCGGCAAAGTTCACATGACCCTTGTCGATGAACTCCTTCACCTCGCGGCCGGCGATGTTCAGGCACGGCAGCACGGGGAAAATGGGCTTCTTGCAGGTGAGCATCTTCTCGTGCAGCACGGCGTAGGCATCGTCACAGGGCACCAGACCGGGGGTGCCAAAGATGACCACGATGGCGTCCACGTTGTCGTAGCGCTTCTCGCAGAAGTCGATGCAGATGCCCAAATGCTCAGGGGTACCAGTGGCCAGGAAGTCGATGGGGTTGGCTACCGATGAGCCGGGGTAGAGCTGTGCCTTGAGCTCCTCGCCGATCTTGGCATCGAGCAGGGGCACGTTCATGCCGCCCTTGCTCAAGGCATCGGTCAGCATCACGCCAGGGCCGCCGGCGTGGGTGACGATGGCCACGTTCTTGCCGGTCATCTCGGGCAGGGTGAGCACGCAGCCGATGGTGGTCAACTGGTCGCGTGAGTAGCAGCGCACGATACCAGCCTTGCGGAACAGGGCGTCGACGGCGGTGTCGCTCGATGCGATGGCACCCGTGTGACTCGAGGCGGCACGGCTACCGCTCTCGCTGGAACCCGACTTGACGGCAGCGATGCGGCAACCCTTGTTGATGAGCGAGCGGGCATGCTTGAGCAGGCGCTCGGGGTGGGAGATGTTCTCGATATAGAGCAGCTTAACCTTGGAGTCGCGCTCGGGGTCAAAATGTTCGTCCATGTATTCCAGCACGTCCTCGATACCGATCTGCTTGCCGTTGCCGATCGACCACACGCTGTTGAACTGCAGACCCTTGCTCACGCCCGAGTCGATGATGAACACGGCAGTAGCGCCCGAGCCGCTGATGAAGTCGGCACCCTTGGGGCTCAGGGCGGGGATGGGCAGCGTGAACACGCTGTGGTGGTTGGTGGTCAGCAGGCCGATGCAGTTGGGGCCGATGAGCGCGGCGCCATATTTCTCGCAGGTGTCCAGAATGTGCTGCTCGAGCACGGCACCCTCGTGGGTCTCCTCGCCGAAGCCGGCGCTGATAATGATGAACGCCCTGACGCCCTTGTGCTCAGTCAAGTAGTCCACATAGTCGGGGCAGTACTTGGCTGCCACTACCAGGATGGCAAGGTCGGCGTTGGGCAGGTCCTTCATGTCGTGATGGGCTTTGATGCCTTGCACCACGTCCTCTTTGGGGTTGAGGATGTGAAGTTCGCCCTTGAAACCGCCCTGCTTCAAGTTGCGCACGATAGCGCCACCGGGCTTCTGCTCGTTGTTGCTGCCGCCAATGACGACAATACTCTTGGGATTCAGTAATTGCTGGTTAATCATTGTTATATAAGTTTTAAGTTTTTAGGTCCTTAGTTTTTAGTTGTCGGTTTAGAGTTAATGGTCATTCTGTAAACCGGGTGCAAAGTTACATAAAAAAATCGACAAACTGATGCTTGTCGATTTTTATGAAGTTTTTTAATCGGTCGTTTGATTGTGGCAAGTCTATCAAGTGGCGTGAAACGGCTTGTTTTCACACGCTCAAAAGTCGGCCAATGAGTGTGGTCACATCATTCAAATTGAACACACCGTCATCGTTCAAGTCACGGACTCGATAGGGTAGAGGGAAGTATCCACAAAGATGTAGTCATTTTCCACACCATGCGTCTTGATAAAATTGATTGTCTGATTCATCATAATATGAAATAAGGTCTGCAAAATCAATCATTATTCAGAAAAATACTCTAATTTTGCGCCAGAATTATCAATATTGTTCCTTAAATCAAAAAACGATTATAATAATGCCAAAGTATAATTTTGACCAATGCATTGACCGACGTGGCACCCATTGTAAAAAAGTTGACATGTTGGATGACCTCTATGGGCGTCACGATTTGCTCCCCTTGTGGATAGCTGACATGGACTTCCCTGTGTGTCCCGAAATCAGTGATGCGTTGGTATCGCGGTTCGGTGACCATCCCATTTACGGATACACACTTCCGTATGACGAGTATTGGCAATCGATTATCGACTGGCAACGTCGTCGCAACGGCTTCGAAATCAGTCGAGAAGAGATGACATTCATGCCTGGTGGAATGCCTGCCCTGGGCATGATTCTCAACTTCTTCACCAGTCCCGGTGATCGTGTGGTGCTACAGGAGCCTGTATATTACGACTTTAAGGATGTGATCGAAGGGAACCGTCGATTAGCGGTGCGAAACAATCTTGTACCCACTGGTGACCATTTCTATCGAATGGACCTTGACGACCTGGAACGTGTTTTCATTGAGCAGAAACCGCGGCTCATGATAGTATGCAACCCTCAGAATCCCATAGGCATCGTGTGGAAAAAAGAAGAACTGCAACAAGTCGCCGCACTGGCTCGAAAGCATCATGTGATTATCTTCAGTGACGAGGTGTTTGGTGACATGACACTCTTTGGGCACAAGCACATCCCAATGGCGACAGTGAGCGAAGATGCGGCAGCTGTGACCATTACCTGTGGGTCACCTGGAAAGACATTCAATATTCCAGGAATAAAAAGCACTTGGCTGGTCATCAAGAACCCAGAATTGCGTCAGGAATTCTATCGTTGGGTGGAGGTGAACGAGTTATGCAATGCCAATATCACGGCACTGCTCGCCACCGAGGTGGGTTATCGTCATTGTGAGCCTTGGCTCGAGGCTTGCAAGCAATATATTGAACAGAATGTACTCTATGTTGCTCAATTCTGCAAAGAACACATCCCCAGTATATATGCCATCAAGCCGCAAGCGTCATTCTTAATGTGGCTCGACTGCAGGCGATTAGGACTTGATCATGCCGAACTGGTGCGTTTCTTTGCCGAAGAAGCACATCTTGCTCTCAATGATGGCGAAATATATGGCGTTCCCGGCTATTGCCACATGCGACTGAATGTAGGAACTCCCCGCGGGCGTCTCGAGCAAGCCATGCATCAACTCGAGGCCGCCGTCAATGCGCTGAAATAGTCTTATCAAATATTTCGATGATTCACAGAAAGGGGGCAGTAAACTTGCCTCCTTTTCTGATGATATTGGTCAAAAATGCTTAAAAAATTTGCGGAGTGCAGATTATTGTGTAACTTTGTGACTTGAAATACACTTCTAATACATTAAAAATAGAGATAATACTGATTAAACCTTATAATAATGAGAAAGTTACTCTTAGGTGATGAGGCTATCGCCCAGGGCGCGCTTGATGCGGGTCTGAGTGGCGTGTATGCCTATCCGGGTACTCCCTCGACCGAGATCACGGAGTACATTCAGAATTCAAAGTTAGCGGTGGAACGTAACGTTCATCGCCGCTGGTGTACCAACGAGAAGACGGCTATGGAGGCAGCCCTGGGCATGTCCTTCATGGGCAAGCGTGCGCTGGTCTGCATGAAGCATGTGGGCCTGAACGTGTGTGCCGACCCGTTCGTCAACTCGGGCATGACGGGTGTCAATGGCGGTCTGGTGGTCCTCGTGGCCGATGACCCCTCGATGCACTCGTCCCAGGACGAGCAGGACAGCCGCTTCTACGGCAAGTTTGCAATGATTCCCACGCTGGAGCCCAGCACCCAGCAGGAGGCCTACGACATGATGGAGATGGCCTTCGCTTTGAGTGAGGAGGTATGCCTGCCCGTGCTCATGCGCGTGACCACCCGCATGGCCCACAGCCGTGCCGTTGTCGAGGTGAAAGAGACGCCGCGTGCCGAGAACGAATTGAACTATGATGCTAAGGCCAGCCACTGGGTTTTGCTCCCCGGCAACGCCATCAAGCGCAATATTACCGTCACTGGGCAGCAGGCCGAACTCGAGCAGCGTGCCGTCGATAGCGAGTACAACAAGTACATCGACGCTGCCGACCACTCGATGGGTGTCATTGCCTCGGGTATCGCTTACAACTACCTGATGGAGTGCTATCCCAACGGTTGCCCCTATCCCGTGCTCAAGATCAGCCAGTATCCCATGCCCAAGGAACTCATCCGCCGCATGACCGCCGAGTGCGACTCTGTCCTCATTGCCGAGGAGGGACAGCCCTTCATCGAGGACCTCGTGCGTGGCGTGATGCCCGGCAACGCCGTTATCAAGGGCCGCCTCACTGGTGAGCTGCCCCGCACCGGCGAACTCAGCCCCGACGCACTCAAGCGCGCCCTGGGTGTTGAGGTCCGCGAGGGCTATGCCAGCTGCGAGGATGTCGCTCCGCGTCCCCCCGCACTGTGCCAGGGTTGCGGTCACCGCGATGTGTACACTGCCCTGAACGAGGTGTTGAAGGATTATCCCAATGCCCGCGTGTTTGGCGACATCGGTTGCTACACATTGGGCTTCATGCCTCCCTTCAAGGCTATCCACTCGTGCGTTGACATGGGTGCCAGCATCACCATGGCTAAGGGTGCCAGCGATGCCGGTCAGTGGCCCGCAGTCGCTATCATCGGCGACTCGACCTTCACCCACTCGGGTATGACGGGTCTGCTCGATGCCATCAACGAGAATGCCAACATCACTGTCATCATCAGCGACAACCTCACCACGGGTATGACCGGCGGTCAGGATTCGGCCGGTACTGGCAAGTTCGAGGCTATCTGCCGTGGCTTGGGCCTTCCCGAGGAGCACCTGCGTGTGGTTGTTCCCCTGCCCAAGAACATGCCCGAGATCACTAAGATCATGCGTGAAGAGATCGAGTACCGCGGCACCAGCGTGATTATCCCGCGCCGCGAGTGCATGCAAACATTACAACGTCATCTCAAACAAAAGAAAGCACAGGAGGCAAAGAAATGAAGACTGATATCATTTTGTGCGGCGTGGGCGGACAAGGCATCCTCTCCATCGCAACCGTCATCGGCGAAGCAGCCATGCACGAGAACCTTTATATCAAGCAGGCCGAGGTACACGGCATGTCGCAGCGTGGCGGTGACGTGCAGTCCAACCTGCGCATCAGCAGCAATCCCATCAACAGCGACCTGATCGCACTCGGCTCGGCCGACGTGATCATCTCGATGG
>CAMJZI010000069.1 GCA_946410185.1 uncultured Porphyromonadaceae bacterium | reverse complement strand
AGGCCTTCAACGCCGACCAGGCCAAGTTGCAGAAGATGCAGGCCGATGCCGAGAATTATCTGGCAAGCTTGCAGCAGAGCATCCAGAACGAGTTGAATCAGAGCCAGATTCAGTTGCTGGACTCAATCGACAACTTCATGAAGGATTATGCCAAGAAGAAAGGCTTTGACATGGTGTTGCGCAAGAGCGCTACCCTGTTCATTGATGAGAAATATGACGTGACCAAGGAGGTTGTTGAGGGCTTGAACAAGCGCTACAACAAGGTGGGTGGAAAAGTAGCTGCACCCGCCAAGGCACCCGAAGCCTCGCCCGCTGCAACAGCTCCCAAGGTGAGCGCTGAGAAGCCTGCCACTCCAGGCAAGGTGGACCTGAAGAAATGATTTTTCATAGTTTTAGGGATTTAATAGGGGACTATCCGTGGCCTGAATGTTCCATCGGGGACAATGAAGGGGCGGATAGTTTTTGTTTGGAAATTGGATTAATCATTAATTAAATAATCATCGTCAATCATGAAGAAATTAGCATCTTTACTGTTGGTCGCCCTCATGCTGGGCGCATGCCAGAACTCCACTCAAAACAGTAACAACGCCACCCAGAATGTTGCAACCGCAACCGACAGTGTGGCCCGCACCACACTCGTGGCCTATTTCTCGGCCAGCGAGGCTCATATCACCGCACAAGTGGCCAAGACTCTTGCCGAGGCTGCGGATGCCGACCTGTTTGAGATTGTTCCTGAGCAAGTCTACACCGCCGAGGACCTCGACTGGCACAACGAGAATAGCCGCTCCAGTGTCGAGATGAAGGACTCGACCGCCCGACCCGCCGTGGCCAGCAAGGTCGAGAACATGGCGCAGTACAACACCATCTATGTGGGCTTCCCCATCTGGTGGTACACCGCTCCCCGCATTATCAACACCTTCCTGGAGCAGTATGACCTCTCGGGTAAGACCATCATCCCGTTTGCCACCAGTGGCGGTAGCGACATGGGCAAGAGCGGCGAGGACCTGCAGAAGGCCAGCGCTCCAGCTGCCAACTGGATTCTCCCTGGCAAGGTGCTCAACGGCAATCCTCCCGTCGACAGCCTCAAGACCTGGATTGCTACCCTCAAGTAACCACAGCCTCCTTAAGGAAAAAGAAACATCAAGCCCCGTGTTCATCATCGAGCACGGGGCTTGTTAATTGAAATCCTCCAGAATAATCTCGGAACTCTCGGAGTTTTACCCGAAGTTGTCGTAGTGGATCGATGAGGGATCGACGCCCAGCGAGTCGAGCACGTCATTGACAGTCTTGCTCATCATGGCGGGGCCGCACATGTAGTACTCACAATCCTCGGGAGCCTCATGGTTGCCCAGATAGGTGTCGCGCATCACGGGAGCGACAAAGCCTGCGGTGTACTTCACGCCTGCCTCGTCGGCAACGGGATCAGGACGGTCCAGTGCCAGGTGGAAGTGGAAATTGGGGAAGTCCTTCTCCAACTGCAGGAAGTCCTCCAGGTAGAATACCTCGCTCAACGAGCGTGCGCCGTAGAAGTAGTGCATCTCGCGGTCGCGACAATTGAGGGTGCGGGTCATGTGCAGGATTTGAGCACGCAGCGGAGCCATACCGGCACCACCGCCCACCCAGATCATCTCCTTTTTGCTGTCAAAGATGGGGTGGAAGTCGCCGTAAGGGCCGCTCATGATGACCTTGTCACCAGGTTTGAGGGTGAAGATGTAGCTCGAAGCGATACCCGGCATCACGTCCATGAAACCGGTTGCTGGTTTGGGCTTGAACGGTGGGGTGGCGATGCGCACGGTGAGCATGAAGCGGTCACCCTCGGCAGGATAGTTGGCCATCGAGTAGGCGCGCACGGTGGCCTCGTCGTTGCGGCACTTGAGGCCGAACATGCCGAACTTCTCCCACGTGGGCAGGTACTCGCCCAGCGACTCCTTGTCGATGTCCTTGTCATAGTCCATCTCGTACTCGGGAATCCTGATTTGTGCATAACTGCCGGGGATGAAGTCCATGTGCTCGCCCGGGGGCAGTGCAACGATGAACTCCTTGATGAACGACGACACGAGTTTGTTGCTCACGACGGTGCACTCATATTCCTTGACCGACAGCACGCTGTCAGGCACTTGAATCGACAGGTTGTCCTTGACCTTGACCTGGCAGCCCAGGCGCCAGTGGTCTTGCTGTTCCTTGCGGGAGAAGTGACCCGTCTCGGTGGGTAGGATTTGTCCGCCACCCTCGGTCACCTGGACTTTGCACTGTCCGCAACTTCCCTTGCCGCCGCATGCACTTGACAACATCACGCCATTCTCGTGCAAGGTGTTGAGCAAGGTGTTGCCGCTGGCTACTTCAAGCTCCTTGGTGCCATTGTTGATGTTGATTTTCACTTTGCCCGATGGCACGAGGTAGTGCTTTGCCACGAGCAGCAGGATGACGAGCAACAGGGTGAGCACCAGGAATACCAGTGCGCTCGCCAGTACTGTGGTAGATGTGTTAGATAACAATAGTATCATAGTGTTGTGTCCTCCTTATCCTAATTTAATGCCCAGAAAACTCATGAATGCTATGCCCATGAGACCAGTAATGATGAACGCGATGCCCACGCCGCGCAGAGGCTTGGGAATGTCGCTGTAGGCAATTTTCTCGCGGATTGCAGCGATGCCCACGATGGCCAGCAACCAACCGATGCCCGATCCGGCACCATAGACAGTGGCCGTCCATGCCGAGGGGAAGTCGCGCTGCTGCATGAACAATGCGGCACCCAGGATTGCGCAGTTCACGGCAATCAGCGGTAGGAAAATGCCTAGCGACGCATAGAGCGAGGGCGAGAATTTCTCGACAGCCATCTCGACTAGCTGGGTTGCCGAAGCAATGACGGCGATGAACAGGATAAGACCCAGGAAGCTCAGGTCAACACCCGCCAGAGCGGGGCTGAGCCACTGGAGCGCACCTTCTTGCAGGACATACTTGTTGAGCATGTAGTTGATGGGCACGGTGACCACCAGCATGAAGGTGACCGCGATGCCGAGACCAAAAGCCGTCTTCACGTTCTTGGACACAGCCAGGAACGAACACATGCCCAGGAAATAGGCAAATATCATGTTGTCGATGAATATCGACTTGATAAACAGATTAAGTTCTTCCATTGTTGCTTGTGGATTTAATGGTTAAACATGCTCATTAGTTCTCCTGCAGGTCCTTGTTGCGGGCGCGGTGAATCCAGATGATGCAGCCCAGCGTGATCAACGCCATGGGTGGGAGAATCATCAGGCCGTTGTCCATGTAACCGTGGTCATAGCACCACTGTGGAATCACATGGAAACCGAACAGCGTGCCCGAACCGAGCAGTTCGCGGAAGAAGGCCACAATCACCAGGATGATGGTGTAGCCCAGGCCATTGCCGATGCCGTCGAGGAACGAAGGCCAAGGGCTGTTGTGCATGGCAAAAGCCTCCAGGCGGCCCATCAAGATGCAGTTGGTGATAATCAGTCCGATGAACACCGACAGCTTCTTGCTCACGTCATAGTTATAGGCGATGAGGACCTGTTGAACGATGATAACCAGCGCGGCAACCACCACCAGCTGCACGATGATGCGGATGTTGGTGGGAACGGTCTTGCGCAGGAAGGAAATAATCACGTTGCTGAACGCCAGCACACAGATTACCGAGATGCCCATCACGATAGCGGGCTCCAGACTGGCTGTGACGGCAAGCGAGGAGCAGATACCCAGAATCTGCACCAGAACAGGGTTGTCCTTGGACAGCGGGTTGAATAATGCTTCTTTGTTTTTCTTTGATAACATGGTCGTGATAGGGTTTATTCGGGTTTGACAACGTTAGTAATTTCGCCAGGAATCTCAGATTGAGGTTTGGCTTGCACCTTCTTGAGGAAGGCCTCGTAGGGCGCCAGACAGTCGGCCATCATGTCGCTCACGCCGCGGCTGGTGATCGTGGCACCCGTCAGGGCGTCGATCTGCTCGGCACCATTAGCGGCCTTCTGGCCTTTCTTCAACACTGCAACGCTCTTGAACTGGCCGTCAACAAACAGGTGCTTGTCCTGGAACAAGTCCTGGAATGGCTGCTCGGCAATGCGCGCACCCAGGCCAGGAGTCTCGCCCTCGTGCGAGAAGTTGGCGCCGTAGATGGTGTTGCCGTCATCGTTCACAGCGATGTAGCCCCAGATGGGACCCCACAGGCCGGCTCCATACACGGGCAGGACATATTTCACACTGCCGTCGTCGAGTTTGCATTTCATGACAGGCAGTTGCCTTTCGGCAAGTTTCACATTCTTCTTCATGTCCACATCAAAGGCCACATTCTGGGCCGAGTCGACGATGTTGCCCTGGTTGTCCACCAGCAAATCTTGAATAATGTATTTCTCGTAGGTGGCCTTGACTTGATCGTCGCCGGATGCGGCGATGTGCAGTGCACTCAGGATTTGCTTGCGCGTGTCGTTGGCGATGTTCTCGTTCTGCTTGGGTTTGAGTGCCATGTAGATGAACGCCAGCACAGTGCCTACGAGCAGGACCATTACGGCAGCATACAGGATCTGATAAGTATTACTGTTCTTGTTCATAGCTTACCCTCCTCCTTTATTCTTTAGTTGCGGCGCGGCGTGCGCGACGCTTGATGTTAGACGAAATCACGCAGTGGTCGATGAGCGGCGCAAAGGCGTTCATCAGCAAGATGGCGAGCATCATGCCCTCGGGGTAACCACTGTTGTAAACACGAATCAGTATTGCGAACACACCGATGAGCAGGCCGTAGATGTACTGGCCCACCTTGGTGCGCGCACCAGTCACGGGATCGGTCGCCATAAAGACGGCACCAAAGGCGAAGCCGCCCAAGCACAACTGCGTGGCAGGATCGAGCATCGAGGCAGGGTAGGTGGCACTGGGCAGTGCGTGTGCAAGAGCAGCCATGCCCAAGCCGCCGACAAATACCGAGCACATGATGCGCCACGAAGCGATGCCCGTGAGCAACAAGATGGCTGCGCCGATGAGGATGGCGATCATCGAGGTCTCGCCTGGCGAGCCGGGGATGAGGCCGATAAAGGCGTCCGTGATGGTGATGGGTGTTCCCAGGATGCTGGTCATCGACGGGTCACCCACGCTGGTGGCCACCTGGCCGAGCGGAGTGGCTCCGGTAAAGGTGTCAACCACGTTGCCGCCTCCCATACCCAGAGCACTGTCCACCTTCACAAATGCCTCGTCGCCGCTCATGCGGGAAGGATAGGCAAAGAAGAGGAATGCGCGGGTTATCAAGGCGACGTTGAAGATGTTCATGCCGGTGCCACCAAAAACCTCCTTGGCAAAGATGACGGCAAACGCGGTGGCGACTGCAATCATCCACAGTGGAGTGTTAATGGGGACAATCAGGGGGATAAGGATACCCGTAACCAGGAAACCCTCTTGAATCTCCTTGTGATGAATCTGTGCGCTGATAAACTCAATGCCCAGACCCACGACATAACTTACTACAATCACAGGCAGCATGGCCAACATGCCGTAGAGGAACATTGTGAACCAGCCCGTGCTGGGCTCGCCGATGGCCAGGTAATGCTGGTAGCCGATGTTGTACATGCCGAACAGCAAGGCGGGAATCAAAGCGACCACTACGGTGATCATGGTTCGCTTCAAGTCATTGCCATCGTGGATGTGGGCGCCCGACTTGGATGTGGAGTTGGGCGTGAACAAGAAGGTCTCCATGCCGTCATAGACCGACTCCAGCTTGGCAAGCTTGCCGCCAGGACGGAACGATGGCTCGATCTTGTTCATGAAATTCCTTAATGCTTTCATATCAATGATATTGTTGAATAGCGATTCTTGTTGTCGTTATTATATAAAATGTGTGTGTCAAGACATCTCGGCACGCAGCTTGTCCAGGCCCTCGCGCACGATGCGCTGCAGCTCCAGCTTGCTCGTGTCGGCAAACTCGGCCAGGGCAAAGTCTTCGGGGGCAATTTCATAGATGCCCAGTTGCTCCATCTTGTCGATGTCGCCGCTGATAATGGCTTTGATGAGGAATTCGCCGTAGATGTCCATGGGCAGCATCGCGTCATACTCGCCAGTGCGCACGATGGCTCGTTCACCGCCTTTGATGCGGCTATCCATGCTCACGGGCTTGGCAAGTCCGCGCAGCCATGTGGTGAAGGTGCGGTAGATCGAGAAACGGTTGGGATTGAGCGAGGCCCACCCCATGAACTCGTCAGGCTTGTTGTTCTCAGGAATGACAGTGATGTGGCGGTAGGGAGCGCGCAGCCAAGTGTCGGCCGTCACTTTCACGCCCGTGAGCACGTTGCCGCAGATGATGCGGCTCTGAGCCACGTTGGTCATCTCATTCTTGAGAACGCTCTCGAGGTCGGCACCCATCACGGTGCTCACATACCGCGGTTGCTGCACCATCTCGCCATTGATGGCGACCACGGTGTCGTGGCTCACGACGCCTGTGGTGAACAGCTCGCCGATGCGGGCCAGGGTGACAATGTCGAGGGTCCAAACGGTCTCGCCCTTGTTGACGGGGACTGTGTTGGCGGCCTGAATGCCTGCATTGCCGGCAGGGTGGGGGCCAACAAAGGTGGTCACCTCGGCGCCGGGAGCGTCGATGGCTTGGCCCTCGCGCATGCCGATGCGCACCTTGCCGTCGGTAAGCCCGTTGAGCACCTCAATGCCCTTGGCAATGTACTGGCGTTTGTCGCCCAGGACGATATCCAGGTCGGGTGCCAGCGGTGCCGAGTCAAAGGCTGTCACAAACACGTCGCGGGGTCGCACATCGGGAGCAGGGACAACGTCATAGGGGCGCTGCCTGAGCATCACCCACAGACCCGAATCCAGCAGCAGTTCTAACGAGGACCGTTTCAAGTCATGAGTGATGGCATCATTTCCCCCGTCGGGCGCAATGATGATGGCATCGATGTGGCGTCGCTGGCCGCGACGCACCTCCTTGACGGTGCCGCTCACGGGAGCTACTACCTTGATGGCCTCATGATTCTTGTCGTGAAAGAGGGGTTCGCCGGCAATGACGTGCTCGCCCTCCTTTTTTTCCATACGGGGTATCATCCCGTGGAAGTCGTCGGGAACGACAGCGACGCTATGTGGTTGGCCTGTTGCGACAATACTATTGTCGCTGATGGCTCCCAATAGGTTGATGTCGAAACCCTTCTTGAGTCTTACAGTTGCCATGATATGATTAGTTTTGGTGATATTATATTATAATGTGTGCAAAGGTACAAAAAAGAATTAAAAAAGCTGTCCCTCGTCACCTAAAATCAAGCTTTTTGTTGTCATGCAGGCTGCAGGGCCACGTGTGACGCTTGGCAAGAACAATTCAAAAGGCGTGAATGCCTTGCAGTCGGGATTGGCAAAAAGAACATTGTTAATAAAAAAATCAAGAAAAAAATCACTCGAATTGCGGTCTTTTCAAATATTTGTGATAAATTTGCGTTAATTTTTTAAGCAAAATGGCCTCGAAAAAGTGCCCGATGGGTCGCCATTGGTTGCGAAATTTGTTGTGTTTCAATGGCTTGCGAATGAACCACGCAGGCTGTGTGTCGCGCAAAAACCATGAGTTGAGACAAAACTTTAATAACTAAATTTATAATTTTATTAATTCATTTTTCAAAACTAATTTAAATTATGGCTGAACAAACAAACATTCAGAAGCCACAGACCGCTGCCAAGAAAGAAGTGAGCAGCAAAGTTAGTGGTATCAAGAGCGCATCGCTCGTCATTCTCGTTTGCTTTATCTTAGCAGTTCTTTTCTACCTCTTCGTGCTGGGCAATCCTGCAAACTTCAAGGATGCCGTTGCTAAGGAAGGTCCCCTCAACCTGCTGGGTACCGTGTATAAGGGCGGTGTAGTTGTGCCCGTGCTTATCACCTGCTTCCTCACTGTGATTGTTCTGTGCGTTGAGCGTTGGATCGCTCTGGGTAAGGCTAAGGGTAAAGGTAACACCACCAAGTTCGTCGAGGACGTGAAGGCTGCCCTGCGTAACCATGACCTCGCCAAGGCTGAGGACCTCTGCCGCAAGCAGAAAGGTACTGTTGGCGCTGTTGTTTACGCAACCCTGCAGAAGTACAAAGAGATGGAGAA
>CAMJZI010000068.1 GCA_946410185.1 uncultured Porphyromonadaceae bacterium | reverse complement strand
CGACGATGGTATTACAGGCGGTCGAAGGGGATATGGGTTAGCAGTTCACCAAAGCGGTTGGCGCCTTCCTGTAATTGTCCCTCTACCATCTTGCGCAGGAAGAATGGCAAGTTGAGCTGCAACTCGGCCGTGCTCATGGTCGTGGCATCGGGCTGGGGTTCAAGGTTGATGACCATGCTGATGGGGACAGGCGACTGTGAGGCCTTATAGACAATACGGCGGCCATCAATGCTGTTTTCATGGTCGAGTGCCAGGGTCACCTCGCCCATCGGCGACTGGATGGCGATGGAGTCCTCGGTGAACTTGACTGTATCGAGGTGCTGGCGCGCTTGTCCGTCGATCTTCTCGGCATTGGCCTCGATCAGCTGCTGGATGAGTGAGGGATTGGTGAGTTTGCTATAGATGGTTGCCGCGTCACAAGCGATAACGTGCTGAGCGCTCTTGAATGAGTCCATATTGAATCAATTAACTGTGTAAATGTATCTTGCGTTTCGTTGTCTGTGATTTTTAATCGATAGAGTCAAAACCGGCAGCTGTCCAGTTTTCGGGATCGTTGTGCCATTGCTGCAGTGTGTCGACATCGGCCGCAGTGATGGTGCCGCTGCCTGTAGCCACATCGAGCATTGTCTCGAAATTGGTCAGTGTAATCACGGGCAGTTTGGCCCGTTTCAGCGCCTTGGCCGCCTGTGCAAACTGGTAATCATAGATCACCACCACACCCAGGACAATGCCGCCGGCGTCGCGCACGGTGTTCAGGCACTTCATGCAGTTATTACCCGTCGATAGCTGGTCCTCGATGAGCACCACCTTCTGCCCTGGCTTGATGTCTCCCTCGATGAGGTTCTCCAGGCCATGATCCTTGGGCGTGGACCGCACATACACAAAGGGCATGGCGAGCGAGTCGGCCACGAGAGCGCCATGGGCGATAGCACCAGTGGCAATGCCGGCAATGACCTCGGCACCACCAAAGTTCTCCATTATCAACCGCGCCATCTCCACCTTGATGAGGTTGCGCACCTCGGGATAGGACAGCGACATGCGCAGGTCGGTATAGATGGGAGACTGCCAGCCTGTTGCCCAGCTAAACGGGCTGTCGGGCTGCAACTTGATGGCACTGATTTGCATCAGTTTCTCGGCGAGTAAGGTATCTAATTTCTTCATTACTGACATTAAAAGGTTAAATAGACGGGCGAAATTAGCAAATTTCCATCGTTCTTGACGAAAATATCGCCAAGAAAAAAACAAAAACATGTTAAAGCAGGAAATAATCCCCGACAATGCTAATAATTCATTACAATTCTCAAGCCCAAATCTAATGATTTCTCATGCGGGTTCAAGTTATAACGGCTACTCACGCGGCATTCCGCATTGTGACTGAGCCATGAGCCGCCACGATACACGTTATCGGTGCCCGATTCGGGACCGACAGGATTGGTCTGTGGCGCTGCGTCGTACAAGGTGTACCAATCCTGGCACCACTCACACACGTTGCCGCTCATGTCATACAGTCCCAATTCGTTAGGCTCCTTGAGTGCCACGGTGTGCGTCATGCCGCCGGCATTCGTTTCACACCATGCGACAATCCCGGCAACATCGCCACCTGCATACCGGTAATGACGGCTCATGTTGCCACCGCGGGCCGCAAACTCCCATTCGGCCTCGGTGGGCATGCGGAAGGTTTTTCCTGTCAATTCGGTCAACAAGTCCACAAACTTGGCACAATCAAACAGATTGACATTCTCCACCGGACGTTTCGGGTCTCCTGTAAAGCCGCTCGGGTTCTCGCCCATCACGGCCTCCCACAATTCCTGGGTCACCTCGGTTTGCCCGATGTAGTAACTCCACAATGTCACCTCGTGGGCCGGATACTCGTTGCGCCCGGCCACATCCTGTTGCTCGTCGGTGGCTCCCATCACAAACTGGCCGCCATCGACCAGCACCATGGTGAACGACACACCATTGACGGTGAGAACGATATCGGTGGTGGGTATGGGTTCGGTCGGGTTTAACAAGGCATCTATCAGGCAAGACACATCCGCAATGTTCACAAAGCCGTCATTATTCATATCATACACAGCCATTTGCACCGTGTCGGCAGAATTGCTGAGCATGAAGTCGATGAGCGCCGACACGTCGGCGATATTAACGCGACCGTCGCCGTTGATGTCCCCCTTGAGCTGGCTGTCCATAGCGCTGCCCGACGCAGTCACCAACAGGAGCAACAGTATGATTCTCAACAGGTTTTTCATCGTCAATTAATTCATGCATGGGTTTATAACAGGATTTATACCTCCAAAAATAAGACAAAATCAGGAAAACTTTGTAAATTTGCGACACAAAAGAACTATTATCTTACTGAATATGGTAACTGGCAAGATTGGAATCGTGCTAGAGGGGGGCGGCATGCGAGGCATGTACACCTGTGGTATCCTCGACGTGCTCATGGAGCATCACATCTATCTTGACGGCATGGTGGGTGTGTCGGCTGGCATCGCCTTTGGCTGTAATTACAAGTCACGGCAGGCGGGGCGGGCACTGCGCTACAACGTGCGCTTCTCGCGCGACCGGCGCTATAGCGGCATCGGCTCGCTGCTCAAGACAGGCAATTACTATAACGCTTACTTTGCCTACAAGTTGGTACCGACACACTATGATGTGTTTGACTACAACGTCTTTGAGGACTCTCCCATGGAGTGCTATGCCGTGTGCTTTGATGTCAACAGCGGCCAGGGGGTGTATCAACGGCTCGAACGGGTGAACGACGACTTCTTTGAGTGGATTCGCGCCTCGGCATCGATGCCTGTGGTGTCACAACCCGTGCAAGTGGGCGGACGATTGCTGCTCGACGGCGGATTGGCCGACTCCATTCCTCTGGAATTCATGATCGACAAGGGATACAAGCGCAACGTGGTCATCCTCACCCGCGAAGAAGGCTACCGCAAGACCGCCGAACATGGACTGTGGCTCATGAAACCGTTGCTGCGCAAGTGGCCCAAGGTAATCGAAGCCTTGAAGCACCGTCCGGCAATGTACAACAAGCAACTGCAGCTGGTGCGCGAGCAGGAACGCATGGGCAATGCCTTTGTATTCAGGCCGACGAAACCTCTTGACGTGAGCCGCACGACCCACGACCCCAAAGAGATGAACCGCGTCTATCAGCAAGGTCGCGACGAGGCCTTGAAACGACTCGACGAGCTCAAGAAGTTCCTGGCCGCCTCCGATGACGACACCCTCTCAGACCCCACCCATGAATAAGCCCAAGGATCCGCTCACTCCAGCCCAGGCCATGAACCGTGCGGCTGCCCTGTGCGCCCGCAGCGAGCAGGCTCCCGCCGACATCAGGGACAAGCTTGCCAAATGGGGCATCAACAGCGACGACGCGATCCGCATCGTGCAGCAACTGGCGCAACAAGGTTTTCTTGACGAGGAACGCTTTGCAAGGGCCTTTGTCAAGGATCGCTTCACATTCAACGGCTGGGGGAGAGTCAAGATTGGCCACCAGCTGAGGCTGAAGGGCATTCCTGCCGCTGCCATCGACATGGCCATGGCCGTCATCGACGATAACCAGTACCGCTCTAAACTCATCCAGTTGCTCCAAGCCAAATGGAGAACCGTGAAAAAAAGGGAAACCCGCGCAGCATGGGCCGCTATGATGCGGTTTGCCGTGTCGCGCGGATTTGAAACGCCCATTGCCAGCGACTGTGTCAAGCAAGTGACAAGCATCGATGCTGAAGACGATTAAACAATGGCTGTCGGCAGCCACCGACATGGTGATGCCGCGTGTGTGTCCCGTGTGCGGCCGTGCCCTCGACAGCGACGAGACATGGCTGTGCCGTCAGTGCCTGAGTCGGCTGCCGCGCACACGCTACGAGGAAGTGGATTTCAACACCATGGAACAACATTTCGCCGGCAAGGTGCCTATTGAGCGGGCCACGGCCTATTTCTTCTACGAGAAGGGGGCACCCTATGCCTCCATACTCCACGACATCAAGTATCACAACCTGCCCAAAATGGGACGCTGGCTCACAGCGCGCGCCGTGCACGACATGGCCGGCAGCCGCTTCTTTGACGGCATCGACGCCGTGACTGCCGTGCCCCTGCATCGCAGCAAACTGGCCCAGCGCGGTTACAACCAGAGCGAATATCTGGCCCGCGGTATCGCCGACGCCTCGGGAATACCCTATATCGAGGTACTAAAGGCCGTTCTTCCCCACTCCACTCAGACCCACAAGGGTGCCCTGGAACGATGGCAGAACATCCAGGGCAATTATGTGCTGAAAAAGGAGGCCGCAAGCCTGGCTGGCAAGCACATCCTGCTTGTCGATGATGTCATTACCACGGGAGCGACTCTCACCGTGTGCGCCACAGCACTGCAGGCTATTCCCAGCATCAAAATCTCATTATTCACCCTGGCTGCGGCAAGACTGGATTAATCAAGATGGCAAGTTCAATGCCCTTGCCTCCCCCTATAAAAATTAACGGCGCCTTGTGGCGCCGTCAATTTTAGAACTCTTCTTTCTCCTTTGCGAGATTGCGATAAGCCAGCTTGTCCTCCAGGTATTCCTGGGTGGCTATCAGTGTGGGCTTAGGCAGTTTCTCGTAATACTTCGAGATCTCGATTTGCTCACGGTTCTCGCTGATCTCCTCGAGGTTGTCGTTCAATGTGGCAAACTCCTGAAGCTTTCTCTCAAGGTCTGACTTCATCTCGGCAGCAATCTGGTTAGCCCGCTTGCTGATGATGCAGACGGTCTCGTAGATATTGCCCGTGGGCTCTGCCATCTCGATGATGTCATGAACAGTGGTTGTGAGTGGCGCGTTAGTCTTCTTGTAATCCATGTCTTACCTGAAATTATAATATAATGTGTTATTGATTGTCGGTGTTAATGCGTCATCAGTTGCCGTTGACGTATTTGTTGGCAATTTTGAAGATGTTGTCCGCCTCCTTGCGCATCTTGCTGTCGGGATAATCGTTGATAAACGAGTAGTACTCGTCAATCACGGTGCGGAAACGGTCCATCTTCTTTTCCAAAACGCTCTCGCTGGCCTCTCTGAAGCGGGCTCTGAGCACCAGCATCTCCAGTTCTTCCTTGTACTTGCTGTAAGGATAGGACTTGATGGCATTCTTGGCGGTGATGACGGCACTCTCATAGTTGTTGCCCATGTAGTTGCCTAGATTATAGTAGAGTGTTGCGTTCTGCAGTTCCTTGAGAACCAGCTTGTCCTGCAGCTCAAACACGGCAGCCTGGGCAATCGAGGCCTTGTCGCTCTTGGGGAAGTAGTCGAGAAACGCCTGCAACTCTTCCATCGCACGGATGGTTTCGGTCTGGTCGAGCTGTGCATCGGGCGAGTCGAGATAGAATCCATAGCCGGCATAGAAGCGGGCCAACTCGGCATACTGCCCACGCGGATATCGCTGGTAGTACTGCTTGAAATAGGAACCGGAACTGATGTAATCCTTGTTCTCGTAGTAGCTGAGACCCAGCAGATAGAGCGATTCCTCGGCCATGGGAGTGCCGCGGAAGACGGGCACCAGCTCGGTCAGGATCGTGTAGGCCTGAGCATAGCGCTTGTTTTCAAACGCCTTTTTGGCATAGGCATATTTGTATTCAAGGTCACTGCTCTTGAGCACCTTGTTATACTCGCCACAGCCTGCCAGCAGACAAGCCAAAGCCATGATTATCGTCAATCTCTTGATCATCGCGAAGTCGATTTTGCGCATTTAGCCCGCAAAATTACTCTTTTTTTCTAAGATGTACAAGCACAATGCCAAAAACAGTAAATTATTTCGCAAAATTTAACAGCGAAAACCGTCTCGAGCCCAAATCGTCCCGTGATAGAGGCACACGGGGCCTACTACCATCTGGCTTTCATGCAAATGGCCGAGCCTGCGGAAAACCGGTGGAAAATCAAAATAAATTTTGTGTTCAGCCAGGCTTTCACTATCTTTGTCGATTAAATCAACTTAAAACTCTATAACGTGATGAAAATTGGAGAAAAAATACCCGAGAACCTGGGCTTTGACATGCATGGCAACGAGGTGAAAGCCAGCGATTTTGCTGGAAAGAAACTGATTATTTACTTTTATCCTAAGGACAATACTCCAGGCTGCACTGCCGAGGCTTGCAGCCTGGCCACGGGCTACGGTGCATTGAAGCGCGCGGGCTATGCCCTGCTGGGCGTGAGCAAGGACAGCGCCAAGAGCCACCAGAAGTTTGCCGAGAAATATAACCTGCCCTTCCCGCTGATTGCCGACGAGGACACACGGCTGAACCAAGCCTTCGGCGTGTGGCGCGAGAAGAAGATGGCGGGCCGCACCTACATGGGCACCGTGCGCACCACTTTCATCATCGACGAGCAAGGCATCGTCAAGCACATCATCGAGAAAGTGAACACCAAGGACAGCGCCAACCAGATCCTTGAATTAGTGAACAGTTAATAGTTAGGAGATGCGTTATGAATAAGATATTATTGACACTTGCGATGATAGTGCTGGCCACCGGTGCCAGCGCGTTGACGCTTGAGGAATGTGTATTGCGCGGCAATTCGCCTCGCGGCATCGGGGCGATGCAACCCGCCAAGAATGACGGTCGTTATTTTTACCGCCTGAGCGATGATGGCAACGCCATCAACCGAATTAGTTATGTCAAGGGCGACGAAAGTGTCCTGGTAGATACCCGTGACCAGCAGGTGACGGGTTGGGACGACTTTGAGGTGACCGCCGACGGTGCCTATGTGCTGCTGTGGAACAACAGCCAGGAGATTTACCGCTATAGTTTCAGCGCCGACTATTACGTCTATGACCTCAAGAACAAGACCATGAAGTCGCTGAGTGACGGCGGCGGCGAGGAAATCGCCACCCTCTCGCCCGACGGCAAGCGTGTGGCCTATGTCAAGGACAACAACGTGTTTGTGCGCAACCTGGTGGACGGCACGACCGTGCAGGTGACTCACGACGGCAAGAGGAACAACATCATCTACGGTGTGCCCGACTGGGTTTATCAAGAGGAATTGGGCATGCTCAACACCTTGAACTGGTCCAGCGACAGCCGCTCGCTGGCGTTCCTGCGCTGGGACGAGAGCCGCGTGAAGATGGCGTCGATGGTCATCTATCAGGGCACTTGCAACCCTAAGGACGAGTATGCACTCTATCCCGGCCGATACGACTTCAAGTATCCTGTTGCCGGTGAGAAGAATTCCATCGTGAGCGTTCACTGCTATGACGTGGTCGATGGAACTTTTAAAAAGTTAAATGTGCCCCTTGACGAGGAGGACTATGTGTGCCACATTACCTTCAGCCCCGACCCGCAACGGCTGATGGTTCAGCGCCTGAACCGTCACCAGAATGACCTGCGCATCTATGCTGTCAACCCCATGACGGGCGAGGCCAAGCAGGTCTATCAGGAGACGTCAGACACCTGGGTAGATGCCGAGACCAGCCAGCAAGTACAGTATGAGAAAGACTTCTTTGTCATTCCCAGCGAGCGCTCGGGCTACATGCAGCTCTACCAGTATGACCTTGACGGCAACCTGATGCGCCAGTTGACTAATGACAATAACAAGATTGTGTCGCAGTTCTACGGCTATGACAAGGCCACCAAGCGCTTCTACTACCAGGCATCGTGCGGCCCGCTCAACCGCGTGGTCGAGTGTGTCGATGCCAAGGGCAAGGTGACCCGCCTGGCTCCGTCGACCGCTGATGGCCAGGGAACCGCATCGGCCATCTTCAATGGCGATTTCAGCTATTATGTGGGCCGTTATAGTGATGCCGCCACGCCCGACCAGTACCGCATCTATGACCGCAAGGGCCGCCGCGTGCGCGACCTGCAGCTCAACGAGGAGTATGCCCGCCGCTACACCGCCGTGGATGTGCCCAAGAAGGAGTTCTTCACCATGGAGCACGACGGCTACACGCTCAACGGATACATGATCAAGCCCGTGGATTTTGACCCCAACAAGAAGTATCCCGTCATCATGGAGCACTACAACGGCCCCGGCTCACAGGAGGTGCTCAACAAGTGGCGCATGGGCTGGGAACAGTATTTTGCCACACAGGGCTACATCGTCTGCGAGGTGGACAGCCGCGGCACTGGCTTCAGGGGCAAGGAATTTGAGTCGATGACCTACCTGAACCTGGGCAAATATGAGACCGAGGATGCCGTGGCCGCCGCCCACTACATGGCCAGTCAGCCGTGGGTCGATGCCGACCACATCGGCATCATGGGCTGGAGCTATGGCGGTTTCCAAACGCTGATGGCGATGAGTGAGCCGGGCAGCAACTATGCCTGCGGCGTGAGCATCGCCCCGGTGACCACGTGGC
>CAMJZI010000067.1 GCA_946410185.1 uncultured Porphyromonadaceae bacterium | reverse complement strand
AGGACTCCCTGATTATGAGTCAGGTGCTCTAACCAACTGAGCTATAGGACCGGCTATTGGGAGCAAATTGCTCATCAAAGCGGATGCAAAGGTACAACAATTATTGCAAACTGGCAATTTGATACTGCTTTTTTTAACAGTAAATTATTATCGTGCTTAAAATGGTCATCTTTGCCACTGCTTGCATCAGACAATAGCCAGGTATTAGTTCATATTTCCATACTTTGTTAAGCAAAATGGGTACTAAACAAGAAAATTGCAGAAAAAAATCGAATTTTCACATTTTTTAAACATTTATCTCATGGCCAATAGAGAAATATTTCGTTATTTTGCGACAACAAAGATGAAGACATCTGGCAGAAATGCCAAGTCAAGAATAAATGCTTTTATGGGGTAAATATAGTTTTCAAGTATTAGTAATTATGAGGGTCTCAGCAGTGATGCTTGGGCCTTTATTTTTTTAGTCCCCTGTCATCGATAGCAGTGTAATAATTCCTTCCCTGCCCATGTTCATCATCAGGTCTAGAATGCTCAAGTCGGGCACAAAACCGCTCCCTGCTGTCCACATCTGGTAATATGGCACATTGGCGATTGGCAACGTGTCGGCCTTCTTCATGCCAATGCGGCCGCGCAGGTCCTCGGTCGCTTCTTCAACAGGGGCTGTGTAACGGGTTGCCAGGTGAAGGTCCATGAACTCGACAATCAACTCATGCATCTGGCGGTTGAACTCGTGCAGGTAGCGCTGGTTGCCATGGATGACACGCGACAGGTCATCGGCGACATAGTCAAAGTAAGGCGAACGACCATAGGCCGAATACAAGGCGCCCCAGTGCAGGCGGCGCCAGTCGCCGTGCTCCGAGATGAGCACGTCGCGCAACGGGGTGACCATGTTGTTGGTACTGCCCACGAGGGGCACGGTAAGCGTCTGGGGGCCGTTGGGGCCATCGATGCGGTAGCGATGGTGGCTGTGGCGCGAGGGAAGATGAGTCTCATCCAGGTCAACCAGCAGCGTGCCAGCCTTGAGGGCGGCTGCATAACACCGCACACTGGCGGCACACATGCTGCCCATGATTACTGCGGCAGGAGAGGTCACTTCTTGTCGGGATTGGGCAACTTGAAGATGCGGTTCCAGCGGATGCCACCGTCGAAGAGGCCGTGATCCTTGTCAAACGAAATGAGGATGATGGCGGGCGTACCCACGATGTGGTCCTCGGGAACGAAGCCCCAATAGCGGGAGTCGAGCGAGTTGTCGCGGTTGTCGCCCTGCATCCAGTAGTAGTCCATCTTGAAGGTGTAGCTCGTGGCTGGCTGGCCGTTGATCAGGATTTGACCGCCCTTCACCTCAAGCGTGTTGCCCTCATAGTTGCGGATGCAGCGCTCATAGAGCGGCAGGTTCTCGGGTGTCAAATCAATTTTAGCTCCCTTCTTGGGAATCCATACAGGGCCGTAGTTAGCATGAGTCCATCCGTAATCGGTGCCGATGGGATAGGTGCCGATTGTCTCGTTCTCATCGGGCTGGCAACGCTGGATGGAGCGCACAAATGCCACTCCCTTCAAGGTCTTGAGCATATCGGCAGTGAGCGGCAAACTGTAGATGTTGGGGATGATGTTGCCATACATATCCAGTGCATGGTTGCGGTCATCCACGCTGATGCCCAACTCCTCGAACAAGTCATCACCGATTTGTGTGCCGTCGGTCTCGACAAAATAATTGTACTGCACATTCTTGGGCTGGGGAATCGCCTTGCCGTTGATGTAGACGATGCCGCCCTTGATCTGCACGGTCTCGCCCGGCAGTCCCAGGCAGCGCTTCACATAGTTGTCACGACGGTCAACGGGGCGATAAACGATTTCACCAAAGCGGTCAGTATTGTTGCGCACAACGTCACGGCCATACATCATGCACAGGGTGTAATAATCGGGGTTAGAAACCTTCAGCGCCACGGTGTCGCCGGCAGGGAAGTTGAACACCACGATATCCATGCGCTCGACGTTGCGCAGACCTTTCAGGCGGTGATAATCCAACTGCGGATGCTCGATATAAGACTTGCAATTGAGGATGGGCAGGGTGTTCTGTGCCAGGGGAAAGTGCAGCGGCGTCTGTGGCACACGGGGACCATAGACCACCTTGTTGACCCAAAGGAAGTCGCCCGTGAGCAGCGATTTCTCGAGCGACGACGAGGGAATCTGGTAGTTCTGGCCAACGAACAGAAACAGGAAATACACCAGCACCAGGGCATAGACGATGGCGTCGATCCAGCTCATGAGGGTCTTGAGCGTCTTGTTCTCCAGGCCTTTCCAGGCACCCCATGGCAGGAACTGCGTGAGGTAAATATCGCCCAGCAACAGCAAGCCCAGCAACAGCAATGGGTTACCCATCCAGATGGTCCACAGCACATAGATTAACGCCACGATGCCGAAGCGCCACCAGCGGGTGGTCTTCACGCGGCCCAGACGCTCCTTGAGCGAACCGGTTTGACGCACATATTTCTCTTCTTCTTTCTTTTCCTGATTTTTATTGTTATCCGTTGCCATATTATTTTGCTCTGTTTTGAAAAATTCCGGTGCGAAATTACTAAATAATGTGGAATTTGCACTATTTTTGCCCTACAAGAAACGTTTTTTAGTATAAGTTATGAAAATCAGCAAGATTATCGCCCCTGGTGAGACCATCCTTTACCAGCCCCGCCTCACACGTTGGGCTTACCTGCACCTGGGAAGCCTGATCCGTAACCTGACGACGACTATTTTTGTCAGCGATAAGCGGTTTTTCCACAGTTATGGCTGGATTCACCGTCATGCCCACGAGATCGTCATCGGCAAGGTCGAGAGCATTCTGGTGGAGCAGAGTTTCTGGGGCCGCATCTTCAACTACGGCACCATCAAGGTATCGGGCACCGGTGCAGGCACCATCGTGCTGCGCTACTTCAAGCGTCCCCTTGAGTTCCAGCGCCAGGTGCGCGCCATCCAAGGCTCAGGCTCAGGCACTTACACTGACCAATAAAGTCCCAGACAAGTAATGGCGATTATCGAGATCAAATCACTTGAGCACCCTGGAGTGGAAGTTTTTGGTACTCTCACCGAGGCACAGTTGCGCAACCGGCTGGAGCCCGACAAGGGCATCTTTATTGCCGAAAGCCCCAAGGTAATCCACGTGGCACTTGACGCGGGATATGAGCCGCTGTCGCTCATGTGCGAGCGCCGCCACATCACGGGCGATGCCGCCAGCCTGATTGAGCGCTGCGGCGATATCCCCGTATATACGGGTGATCGCGAATTGCTGGCCTCGCTCACGGGTTACACGCTGACACGCGGCGTGCTGTGCGCCATGCGCCGTCCCCTGCCCCGCCCCGCCAGCGAGGTGTGCCGCGATTCGAGCCGCGTGGTGGTCATCGACGGCGTGACCGACACGACCAACATCGGTGCCATCTTCCGCTCGGCGGCTGCCCTGGGCATCGATGCGGTATTGCTCACTTCCACGGCCTGTGACCCGCTGAACCGCCGTGCCGTGCGCGTGTCGATGGGCTCGGTTTTCCTCGTCCCCTGGACATGGATCGAAGAGCCCATTACTCCCCACTTGCACGAGTTGGGTTTTGTCACGGCTGCCATGGCCCTGAGCGACAACTCTATCGCACTCGACGCCCCCATACTCAAGCAAGAGCCGCGTCTTGCCCTCATCATGGGCACTGAGGGCGACGGCCTGTCACACAGTGCCATCGCCGCAGCTGATTACGTGGTGCGCATCCCCATGAAACATGGTGTTGATTCGCTCAACGTCGCCGCTGCCGCAGCAGTGGCATTTTGGGAACTGCGCCGCTGTTGATTAGTGGCGTTTTCCGCATCACATTAACCGAAATTCCACCCTCTCAAACCTTTGATATGATGAAAAGAGAAAACCATAAGCAAAAATTCAATAAACACCTAATCATCAATAGGTTATTAACAACTCTAACGCTCTGTATCCTTGTCGCATCCACAGCCCATGGCGAGATCATCGATTTACGATGCGAGGGGCTATCTTCACCTCTGGCCATCGACACCAGCAAACCTCACTTTGGATGGAAACACACGCTCACGCGCAATGGTGAACGCCAAACAGCCTACGAGATACAGGTTGGTAGCGACAGCACCTCCCTGGCCAAAGGGCGGGCCGACTTGTGGAAAAGCGGTCGCGTATCTAGCGACCAGCAGGTAATGATTCCCTACCAGGGACTCGCACTGTCTGAACGGCAACTGTACTACTGGCGCGTGCGCACATGGGACGAACGCGGGCAGCGCTCGCCTTGGACCAGGATTGAACGATTTGGCGTGGGAATCCTCAAGGGCATGAAGGGGCAATACATCGGCAACCAGCAGGGCGACACGCTCGTCACCACCCCGATGTTTCGCACGACAATCACCATGGCTTGTGGCAAGAAGGGCCTCGGCACCGTCTTGGCTCATATCAATTCCCTAGGTTACCACGAACTCTACGTCAACGGCACTCGCGTGGGAGATGAGGTGCTACAGCCTGCAGTCTCGCAGCTCGACCGCCACTCGCTCATCGTGACCCGCGACATTACCCCCTACCTGCACAATGGTGATAACGAAATTCTCATCTGGGTAGGCCAAGGCTGGTACCGTAAGACCACCTTCGGTGCACAATACGATGGTCCACTTGTCAAGGCCGAAGTATGCCAATTGATTGACGGGCAATGCAAAACGCTCACCGTGACCGACGACAGTTGGAAGACAGCGGCCAGCGGTTACAGCTACACCGACACATGGTCACCACTGCGATTTGGAGGCGAACGCCTGGATGCCAACGTGCAACCCATGTGGCACAAGGCCACCGCATTTACAGTCAACGACATGCGGGCCACCCCTCAAACATTTGAGGGCAATCACATCATCGATACCCTGTCGCCCAAGAGCATCACCCGACAGGATGACGGGTCATGGCTCATCGACTTCGGCCGCGTCATCACAGGATGGCTGCATGTCGATTTCGCACCATTGAGGCCAGGCCAGGAAGTCATCATGGAATATACCGACCACATTGCCACGGGCGGCTCGTTTGAATGTCAGGAAGGCGAACGCGATATCTATGTGGCTTGTGGCAAGGATAACGAGAGTTTCAACAACCGTTTTCACCACCACGCCTTCCGCTATGTGCGCATCCGGAATGGCAGCTATGACGATATCAAGGCATTGCAAATCAGCGCACTGCAGCCCTGCAAAGGATCGACGTTCGCCTGCTCGGACAACCAGCTCAACACCGTGCATGACCTGATCCAGTACACGATGAGGTGCCTCACCTTGGGGGGGTATATGGTAGATTGTCCCCATCTTGAGCGCATGGGCTATGGCGGCGACGGCAATTCGTCAACCATGACATTGCAGACGATGTATGATGTCGCGCCCACCTACATGAACTGGCTCGAGGCCTGGAGCGACCTGATGGACGACGAGGGCTCGATTCCGCACGTCGCGCCAGCCGGCAGCGGGGGTGGTGGCCCCTATTGGTGCGGTTTCATCATCAAAGCACCCTGGCGCACCTACCTCAACTATGGCGACAGCCGTCTGCTTGAGCGCTATTATGAGCCGATGAAACGCTGGCTGGGCTATGTGAAGAAATATAGTGTTGACGGCTTGTTGCAACCCTGGCCCGACACCAGGATTCGATTCTGGTTTTTAGGGGACTGGCTGGCTCCGAAGGGCATTGACGTGAATGGCGAATCGGTGCTACATGTCAACAACTGTTTCATCAGTGATTGTCTGCGCAACATGGCCGACATTGCACGGCTCCTGGGCCACTCCGACGACGCGCAAGAGTTCACCAGTTGGCGCCAACGGCTCAACACCGCTATCCACAACCGGTTTTACCACGCCAACACCCACAACTATGCCAACGGCACCCCACTTGACAACTCCTATGCCCTGCTCACAGACGTGCCGCCAGACAGCATCATCGCCAGCCAAGTGCAACAGCAACTCATTGCCGACTCCTATGACAAATACAATGCACACATCGCGGTAGGGTTGGTGGGTGTGCCCGTGTTCACCCAGTGGGCCGTCGAGTCTCGGCAAGCCAACCTAATGGCGGCCATCCTGCGGCAGACCGATTATCCCGGCTACTTGTACATGGTAAACAACGGTGCCACCGCCACATGGGAATCCTGGGACTCGGAGCGCAGCCGTGTGCACAACTGCTATAACGGCATCGGCACCTGGTTCTATCAAGCACTGGCCGGCATACGGCCCGACGGCTCGTCGGCTGGCTATCGCCATTTCTTCATTGATCCGCAGCCCGTCGAAGGTGTGACATGGGTAAAAGCCACAAAACCGACCCCCTACGGCGACATCAGAGTGGAACTCGACAATGGCCAGCTCCACTTGACAGTTCCCGTCGGCACTACGGCCACTGTCTATCCCGGCAGCACACGACAGCAGACCTTCCAGGCCGGTCAATGGACTGTAGAATAACTATTTGTAACGTTAAAACAAGGAATTGGGCTACTTGATCATAGCCCTCTCGGGGGCAGGTGTCACTCCCTTGAACGCCCTGCGTCAGACCATCCAGGTGGTGAAGACGTTGACGAGCCAGCCGCTGATGGCCATGTAGATGGTGATACCCACGATATCGTTGGTCACGGTAACGAACGGGCCGGTCGCAATAGCCGGGTCAATCTTCAACTTCTCGAGAACCAGCGGCACCACCGTGCCAAACAATGAGGCAAACATGACCACCAGGAACAATGAGGTCGTCACGGCAGCCGCGGCAATGTTTGACTTTGTGGCATTATCATCGACCGGGAAGAAGCGGGTGTACAGGAAGATGAGCAAACCCATCACCAGCGCGTTGATGAGAGCAGTGCAGAACTCCTTGAACAAGTGCTTGCCCACATGCTTGACATCCAGGCTGCCGTTAGCCAGACCCTGCACGACGATAGCGCTCGACTGCGTGCCCACGTTACCGCCCGTTCCGCCAATCAGCGGGATGAACAATGCCAGGCCCGGCAGGATGCGCAACAAGTCGGCATCGCCCTCACCGCCGCCCAGAATCAAGGCGTTGATGATTCCGCCCACCAGTCCGATGAGCAGCCACGGCAATCGGGCACGCACCTGACGGAAGACGTTGTCGTCGGTCTCGATGTCACCCCAGATACCTGATGCCAACTGGTAATCGTCCTCACCCTGCTCACGCACACGGTCGATGATATCGTCGACCGTGATGCGACCCACCAGACGGCCGATGCTGTCTACAACGGGCATCGCCACCAGGTCATATTTCTCAAAGTCGAGGGCGACATCCTCGATGTGGGTGTCGGTGCGCACGCTCAAGGGGTCAGGCTCCATCACATGCTTGATTTTGCTGGCCGAGGGGTTGGTGATGGTGGTCTTCAATGGAAAAATGCCCTTCAGGCGGTTGTCGTCATCCACGACGTAGATGTTGTAGATCTCATCCATATCCTCGGCCTGCTGGCGCATGGCCTTGATGCAGTCAGGCATGGACATGTTCTCGTTGACGACAATCATCTCGGTGGACATGTAACCGCCGGCAGTGTCCTCGTCATATTGCAGCAGGTCGACGATGTCGCCAGCCTGTTCCACGTCGTCGATGTGGCTGATGACATCCTCGCGGTCTTCCTCGTCCAGCTCCTGAATCACGTCGACGGCGTCGCCGGCGTCCATCTGCTCTACCTGCTTGGCGATCTCCTCGTTGGGCATCAGTTCCATCAGGTCATGGCGCTGGTCCTCGTCCAGTTCCACAAGCACATCGGCTGCGGTCTCGTCGTCGAGCAGGAGCATGATGAACAGAGCTTCTTGATCATCAAGGTCGCCCACCAGTTCGGCAATGTCGGCAGGGTGCAGATCCTGAATCTGGTTCCGCACCTGCTCCTCGTCCTTGTTATCTATGAGTGTGTTGAGGTTTGACAGATAATCCTCGGTAAATTCTTTCATTGCGGTTCTAGGGTCTTAGTAATCTGTAATAAATGTGGTTTGTAATGACTGGTATGATCCCATCGCTGGGGTGATACCGTCATGGAACCGATTGCGGCTGCTCGGTAGCGAGCCGCGTCAGGGCAATGAAATCTTCAACGCCCAACTGCTCGGGACGTTGTCGGAACACATCGCGTTCCATCACAGCCGGATTGGCGCCGTAAATAGGCTTCAATGAGCTGCGTAGCATCTTGCGTCGTTGTCCGAAGGCCGTCTTAACGATGCGCTTGAACATGCGCTCGTCAACGCCCAGGTCGGTCACGTTGTTGCGCGTCAGGCGTATGACGCCGCTCTTGACCTTGGGAGGCGGGTTGAAGACGTGCTCATCGACGGTAAACAGGTACTCGATGTCATACCAGGCTTGCAGCAACACCGACAGGATGCCATAGGCCTTGGTGCCCGGCGGCTCGGCAATGCGCTGAGCCACCTCGCGTTGCAGCATGCCACTGCAGCAGGTCACCTGGTCGCGGTATTCCAGCACCTTGAAGAAAATCTGTGTTGAGATGTT
>CAMJZI010000066.1 GCA_946410185.1 uncultured Porphyromonadaceae bacterium | reverse complement strand
GTTGATGACGGAGTGATGGGGTAGATTGCGGCTACCTCAGTGAACATGTAACTGATGTGAGCAGCAGCCTGGTTGCCGTCACACGTCATGAATTTCTTTTCTTTACTCATAAAATTTGAAAAAAAACTGATATAGTTAGTTATTAGTCGTTTTATGCTAATTGGTTTTACAGGCTGCAAAGGTAAGCATTATTTCTTTAATAAGGTAAAGAAACCCGAAAAAATACTTTCCAGTCCATTAGCAGACGGCGACTGCCGCCTTGAACGCCTACTCCAGTGCTGCCGCCATCCCTGTCGTGGGCTACATCATAGTGCGTCTCAACGAGTGATCGGGCGAGCCTTTCGTCACCGCGGGCACCGTGACCGGCGACAAGGGCATAAAAACTTGTGCAAACTGAGAGCAAACGACCTTGCTCGATTTGCTGAGTCTCCGCCATATTTATCCAATCAGGCACAGGACAAGTACCAGCGCCTCATGAAGACGAAGTCAATCAACTACCGAAATCTATGAGAGAATAAGGCGTTTAGCGAAATAATTGCTACCTTTGCAAGAAAAAAAATTTGCTTATTATGAAGAAGATTCTTTATTTAATGGCCATTGCATTGCCTTTCATCTTCATTTCATGTGGTGATGATAAAGATGAACCAAAGCTTTCTGAAGGGCATGAATATGTTGACCTGGGACTCCCAAGCGGCACGCTGTGGGCGACCTGCAACGTTGGCGCTAACACCCCCGAGGAATACGGTGACTACTTCGCTTGGGGAGAGACCAAGCCCAAGGATATCTATGACTGGCAATCCAACAAGTGGTTTTACTTATACGATGACTCCTTGGGGTATTGGAAGGTCACGAAGTACTGCATCGAAAGTAGTATAGGCGTGGTTGACAACAAGACAGAACTGGACCCCGAGGACGATGCCGCATACGTAAACTGGGGTATGTCGTGGCGCATGCCGACGTTAGCACAACAGAAAGAGTTGATCAAGTACTGTACTTGGAATTGGACAACGAAGAATGGCGTGAACGGTCGATTGGTCACTGGCCCTAACGGAAAAACGTTGTTTTTGCCTGCTGCGGGTTTCTATCGGGACAGCAAACTTGAGAGCGATGGTTGGGATGCGAACTATTGGTCCCGCACGCTCACAGAGTCCTCTTACGCCGCTTACTACCTGGGCTTTGATTCGGCGGAAGTAGATAAGTGGAACATGTTTGGCCGATTCGGCGGGATGCCGGTTCGTGCTGTGCGAGTATCTCAGAACTAACGCAGATGCACGTCTTTTCAAGGCATAGGGCGGTTGATTTACTTTTGCGGTAAATCAGCCGCTATTTTTATGGTACAACCATTATGATTTTTTTGAAGAAGGATTAAAATCTCTTAAATATCGTGATATATTTATTGTTTTTCGATAAATTACTATATCTTTGCGGCGTAATTAGTAATCAAAAAACATTGTATGTTATGAAAAAGACATCTAACAGCGTATTGAAAACCGTGTGCGTGCTCGCGCTCATCTGCATCGTCCTGTGGGTGGCCTTTTATGCCATCCAGAGCTATTACGTCCTGACGACTGGCAGTGGCCATGGGGTCATCAACTGGGCTTCGCCGAACATAGGTGCAAAATTGACCATGTTTGTGATGAATCGTTTCCTGATTCTCACGTTGGCGGGGCTGATGGCTGCGTTTGTGTTCAACATCCTCAAATACCTGAAAGGGGGAACGATATTCAACCGTGCCAATGTGGTGCTCTTGTGGATCATGGCGATAGTATTGCCCATTCATTCGTTCATCAGTGACAACATGGGCTATGCCTGCTCGCCCACAGAGCACTATGAATGGGTCCTGACCGACACCCCGTTCGTCTATGCGATTGTGGCAGTACTTGTTGCCATGCTTTACAAGCTGGCCTGTGACGCTGCCGAGGAACAGAAGTTAACCATTTAACCCCATTTGCAGTATGATTATCGTGAATCTTGATGTAATGATGGCCCGCCGCAAGATGTCGCTCAACGAGCTGAGTGAGCGCGTGGGCATCACCGTCGCCAACCTCTCTATCCTCAAGACCGGCAAGGCCAAGGCCGTGCGCTTCTCGACGCTCGACGCCATCTGCCGCGCCCTGGACTGCACCCCCGGCGACATCCTGGAATACCGCCTCGATGGCGAGTAATATAACAAGGTCTCCGTGCTACTTTTAAACGACTGAGTAATCTGAAACATTCTGAAGGTATGCGATAGCCTCAGAAAACTCAGATTATTCAGTTGTTTGTCCCGGCTGAGCTCACGAGTGTGCATTTTTTGCCCATTTGGTGCAAGCAGGCCCTAAAAACTACATCATTTTTCGAAAAAAACAGGAAATCATCCCCAATAGAAGCCAATAATTGAGTAATTTTGGGCCTTGTACACAACAAACTATATGACCAATCCAAGTTTCTAAAGTGGCTTTGCCCCTTCAGGAAACTTGAGTTAAAGATTTCCGGAATCTAACGTCTAAAAACTAAAAATGATGAAACTGAATCTTATTACCTTCGCCTCGTCGCTGGCATCGCGCGAGTCGATTTTTACCGACCACCACGAGTTGCTCGACGCCATCAACGAGAAATATGACGTGCAATACATCTTCCCCGACGAGCTGAATGGAAAACTGTCCGAGGGGGCCACGATGGTGCTGGTGGGCAGTGGTGGTGTGGAAGAGATGGTCAAGGCCAACATCGACCGCCTGCCGCCCTATATTGTGCTCATCGCCGACGGCTTGAAGAACTCTCTCGCCGCCTCGCTCGAAATCCTGTCGTGGATGCGCCTGAACGACCGCAACGGACGCGTGCTGCACGGCACCACAGACGTCATCATGCACGGCATTGACGACTATGCCCAGGCTCACGAAGCCAAACGCCGGCTCAGGGGCTCGCGTGTGGGTGTCATCGGCAAGCCTTCGGGATGGCTCATTGCCAGCAATGTATCCTACCACGGCATTCGAGAGCGCTGGGGTGTAGAGATGGTTGATGTGCCCCTCGAGGAGGTGGTGAAGGGATATGAAGCCGTCACCGGCGACCAGGTGCAGGACATCACCGACCAGTTCATCAATCAGGCCACCGGCATCAAGGAACCATCGCGCGACGAGGTGGTCAAGGCCATGCGCCTGTATCGTGCCATCAAGACCGTTGTCGAGAAGCATCGGCTCAAAGCATTCACACTCAATTGCTTTGACCTTATTCCTGCGACTCATACCACGGGTTGCGTGGCTCTGGCGCTGCTCAATCAGGAAGGCATTCCCGCCGGGTGTGAAGGTGACGAGCAGACCTTGCTCACCATGCTTGCCGTGCAAGCCGCAACCGGCGAACTAACCTTCATGGCCAACCCGTCGATGATACTGGACAACGCAGCTCATGAAATGGTGTTTGCCCATTGTACCATCGCTCCAGCCATGACCGACCGCTACATCGTGCGCAACCACTACGAGTCGCTGAGCGGAGTCGCCGTCGAGGGTATTATCGACCCGATGGACGTTACCGTGGTCAAGTGCGGAGGCAAGGCCATGGAGTGCTACTTCATCAGCAAGGCCAGCCTGCTGGAATGCACCACCAATCCCAACATGTGCCGCACGCAGCTGCACCTGCGCCTAGATCAATCTCTGGACTACTTCCTGGAGCGTAGCCTCGGCAACCACCATGTCATCGTGCGCGGAGACCATGTGAATCGCATCGAGACAGTCCTGCGTATGCTGGGCGCCTCAGCCAACTAGAAGCCAATAATTGCATGCTGATAAATCCCAAATACGAACACCTGCGTGAATGGCTGCAACGGCTGCCCGAGGACTTTGAGCGTCTGGGGCGGGTCATCTATGACAGTCGCAACCAGTTGCGGGTCATCGAGGCTCCTGACGGCACCCTGGTCAATGCCAAGCGATATGCCGTTCCACGTCACATCAATCGGCTGATCTATTCGCTGGGAATCAGGGAGCCTAAGGGACTACGGGCCTATCGTTACCCAACTCGATTGCTGCAACTGGGCATAGAAACCCCCGAGCCTATCGCCTACATTGAGCAACGGCACGGAGGCCTGCTGGGGCTTTGCTATTTCATCAGCGTGCAATCACCACTGGGTCACACGCTCTATGAGTTGAACAAAGCCCAACAGGGCACTTATGAGGAACTGGCCGATGCTCTGGGAAAATTCACTGCCAGGATGCACGAGTGCGAGGTGCTGCACCTGGACTATTCGCCGGGCAACATCCTTTGGGACAAGGACGATGATGGTTACCACTTCAGCGTGGTGGACATCAACCGCATGCGCTTCGGCAAGGTCGGCATCAAAGACGGCTGTGCCGCGTTCCGCCGCCTGTGGGGCCCAAAACGCTTTATCGAGCTCATCGCACGCAGCTATGCTCAGGCCCGCAGCTTCAACGAGGACGAGGCCGTGCGTCTCACCATGCAGGCCCGCACCGCCTTTTGGAGCCGCTACCTGCGGCGCCACACGGCCGACTTGGAAATAGAACTTTAAGGCTCACCCCGCGCTACGACCACGCGAGCATGGCCATTCTGCATCCATCATGCTGATGTCTTGTCAAGCCGGTGTGTTAAAACTGATGATCGTTAATACAGGATATATGCTGTCATCGGGGCCAGATTGGCCTTGAGGACGCCTTTCTTGACCTGGAATCGTTGCCGGGTCACCGCGTCGCGGTATTTTCCGTTAGCCAGGGTCACGGGAATCTCGACTTGGGCCGCCTGCTCATCAAGGTTGATGATGACTGCGGCCTTGTTGCCGCGTTCCACGACAATCTGCTTGCCGTTGTCACTGTAGATGATGTTCTCGGGCTGATTGACCATGCGGTGGCGGAACTCGTTCACGGCCTTCACCACGGGATGCTTGAACTCGTCGTTACCCACCTTGCCAATCTCGTTGTCGCCCCAATAGTTCTCGCGGGTGCTGCCGTGAGGACGGCTGTAGAACAGCGGCGTGCCGTACTTGCGGGCGGTCAGGAAGACCCACCCCAGGCGGATGAGCTCGTCGCTCATGCCTGCCGAGGCGTGTTCGTTGCAATAGGTGTCGTGCGACTCCACCCAGGTCACCAGGTGGGCGGGATCCACCGAGTGGTGCCACGTCAGCAGGTTGTCGGCGCGGGCATCATGCTTGTTGAGCACGTTGCGCAGCACCCAGCCATAGTTGCTGGCTGTCAGGTCCATATACTCGGCATAACCCTGCTCGGGCACATTGCGGTCCTGCAGCACCTCGCCATAGATGAACAGCTGCTCGCGCGGCACAGCCAGCCTCAGGCCCTTGACGGCCTTGCGGCCCATGGCCACGTCCCAGAAGTCGTTCTGGGGCGACTTGGGGTCGCGCATCTCGCCCGGCAGGCCGATGTGCTTGGCCGTGTCATAGCGGAAGCCGCTGGCACCGCAGGCCAGCACGTCGTTGACAAACTGCATGTAATAGTACTGGAAGTCGGGGTTCTCGGTGTTCACGTCGGGCAGGGTGCCCATCTCGCCCGTCGTGCACTGGTAGCGGTCGCTATAGTCCTTGATGGGCCACAGGCCGTTGGCGTGGAACAGATTCTCGCGGCCATGCACGGCGCTGTCCAGGCGGGCGTTGATTTGCGTGCGGTCGATGACGGTGTGGTTGGGCAGCACATCCACGATGATGCGCAGCCCCAGGCGCTTGGCCTCGGCACACATCGCCTTGAACTCGTCGCGCGTGCCCAACTGGTAGTTGCCGATGGTCCAGTCCGTCGGCTGGTAATGGTAGTACCACTTGCCGTGCCCGAAGAGCTGAAGACCGCCTCCTTCGCCCACGACACACTCGTTGATGGGCGAGGTCTGCACAATCGTGTAACCCGCATCCTTGATCTCGGGCAGGTGCTCACGTATGGTGTTGAACGACCACGACCAGGCGTGGAGAATAATCTCGTTATTACTCTGTGCGGCATCGGCGGGAGCGGCCCAGGCCATGCCCGGCCACAAGGCGAGGACAGCAACAAACATTACAATAAATCTTGACATAACAATCTATCTATACTGAATTCTTGTTAAACATTGCGCGATGGAACGTCCATCGCCTTCATAGCAGATTGCAAAGGTAATAAAAATCTTCTACATGCGGTAATGCTTCTCCCCGGCAAAACGGATTACCGCCCCTGCCTCAACAATCATTTTTCATCCTGATACTCTCCCCTTAGGTCACTGTTTGCCCCAGTCGGCAAGATGCGGTCCTGAAAGTGGCTTAAAGGGCAAAAAAACGAATAAATCATCAATAAAAACCATGGATTTGTTTGAATTTTATTATTTTTGTAGCCAATAATCAACAACAGCCATCAATATGGTTATGAGCAGATTATATAGAGAAACTTAACGATACCGATAACATTACCCTTTTTTTATTATTGTGACCATTATGATAGTATCTAGAAGATGTTTATTGGCATTAGGGGCTGCACTGCTGGCGGTCCCCGCCTGGGCCGGTTCCCGGACCGATGCCCGAATGCGTGCTGTGGCTGGGCGCGTCCTGGGCACTGGTGGTCAGGTGACCCGTGTGGCCGATTATCCTGGCATGGCCGTCTATCATCAGGCAGGTGGCGGCTTTGCCATCGTTTCACGCGACGAGAAAGCTCCCGCCGTATTGGCTTACTCGCCCGACGGCCAGTTTGACCCGTCAAGTGACAATCCCGGCTTCAACTGGTGGCTGGGTGCTGTCAAGGGGGCTCCACATCACGACCCCATTCTGCCCGATCCCGAGCGCTTCCCCTCGTCGGTCCAAGTGGGGGCAGAATGAGCCCTTCCGCTACATGTGCCCGTTCTTGAAATACGAGCCAGACCTGAGCAAATATGGCATCTACTTGCCCGACACGACCCACAATGCCGTGGGGTGCGGACCGGCGGCCATGGCCCAGTACATGTATTTCTACCGTTACCCTGACCACGGCAAGGGCAGCGGCTCGGTAGTGGTCAAGTATGACCAGGCCAACGTGACGCTGACGGTGGATTTTGGGGCGGCAACCTATGACTGGGACAACATGCTGGAGGACTATAGCGGCGGCTATACCGACCGGCAGGGCGAGGCGGCGGCGCAACTGTGCTATCATGCCGCTGTTGCCGCCAAGGCTAACTGGAACAGCCTGGGTGGATCCACATTTGACAGCGACATCCTCAATGCCTTCATCGAGCACTTCGGCTACAACGAGTCGGCTCGTTTACTCAATCGGCCCTTGTATGACGACGTCACGTGGGTGGAGATGATCTATGAGTCGCTCTCCATGGGTCATCCAGTACTCTACTCGGGCAAGGACATCAATTTTGAAGTCGGCATCCTGGTGGGACACAATTTCATCATCGACGGCTATGACGAGAACGGCCTGGTTCACGTCAACTGGGGCTGGCATGGCCAGCAGGACGGCTACTATGACATCGCCACGCTCACGGTGGGCAAGCTGTCGTTTGACGACTGGCAGGGGATGTACGTCGACCTGTATCCCGACCGCGAGACGCTGCGGGGCGACGTGGATGGCAACGGCAGTGTGGACATCAGCGACGTGTCAGCACTGATCGACTATCTGCTCAGCGGCAACAGTTCAGGCGTGAACCTGGCTGGTGCCGACGTGGATGGCGACGGCGACGTGACCATCAGCGATGTGGCTGGGCTTATCGACCTGCTGCTCACCCACTGAGCATAACCACCAGTGACGGCAAGAGAGGGTATTTCATCATTATTATTTCAAAAACAGCTTGTCAATACATTTTCATGTTATTTTTTTGGATGATGTGGGAGAAATACTTTACCTTTGTGCCAAAGAAGACTTTAACCATATCAATAATAACCTGTAAGACATTAACAGAGAATTAAGACTATGAACGAAATTGAAAAATTGCAACCGACGTGCATCTGGCGCAACTTCTATGCGCTGACGCAGGTTCCCCGTCCCTCGGGACATGTTGAGAAAGTGCAGCAGTTCCTGCTCGACTTTGCTAAGAAAATCGGCGTTGAGGCCTTCCAGGACCCCGCCGGCAACATCGTGATGCGCAAACCCGCCACTCCCGGTATGGAGAACCGCAAGTGCATCACCATGCAGGCCCACATGGACATGGTGCCCCAGAAGACGCCCGAGTCGAAGCACAACTTTGAGAAGGATCCCATCGAGCCCTATATCGACGGCGAGTGGATCAAGGCCCGCGGCACCACCCTCGGCGCCGACGACGGCCTGGGCGTGGCAGCCATCATGGCAGTCATGGAGGACAATACTCTCAAGCACGGTCCCATCGAGGGCCTGATCACCAAGGACGAGGAAACCGGTATGTATGGCGCCAACGACCTGCCCAAGGGTCAGATGAAGGGCGACATTCTGTTCAACCTCGATAGCGAGACGTGGGGCAAGTTCGTCATCGGCAGCGCCGGTGGTATCGACGTTACCTGCACGCGCAAATACAATGAGGTGAAGACCGCTGCCGGCGACACTGCAGTGCGCATCACCTTGAAGGGCCTGAAGGGCGGACACAGCGGCCTCGAGATTCATGAGGGCCGCGCCAACGCCAACAAGCTGATGGCACGCCTGCTGCAACTGGCCATCGTGGACCACAAGGC
>CAMJZI010000065.1 GCA_946410185.1 uncultured Porphyromonadaceae bacterium | reverse complement strand
GCCTCCTTGCAGATGCCAGTATATTGGTCGAGTGCTTCTGAAATATATCTCATATCTTAGCAGTGTTTGGCGACCACTAAGTTACTGAATATCAGGCACTTGACCAAATTTTATTAGTTATGTATTGTTAAAATAACTCATTGATTATCAAATATTTAAATTAATTATTAACTAAGTATTGATGAAAAAACAGTTACATAAAAAAACGTCTACGACAATACAAAAATATGTACCCCTATGATGTATTATGATGTATAAATGACAAACGATTGAAAAAAATAATTAATTTTGCAACCAAATAACCAAACGATTATGATGAAGAAGATTGCGACATTGTTGACGATGGTGACGGTGGCCATGATAGCCTTGGCCCAGTTGCCTGCTGTAACGCTTAAGACTTTAGACGGAGGCTCAGTGCAAAGCGAGACGTTGAGCAATGACGGTAAACCGTTTATCATCGACTTCTTTGCCACCTGGTGCAAACCGTGCAACCGTGAACTCTCGGCGATTGCCGAGGTCTATGAGGACTGGCAGCAAGAGACGGGTGTGAAGATTTTTGCCGTGAGCATTGACCAGGCCCAGAACACCAACAAGGTAAAACCGCTTGTGGACCAGAACGAGTGGGAATATGACGTGTTGCTTGACCCCAACAGTGACTTGCTAAAGGCCCTCGGAGGACAGATGATTCCCTTTGTCGTCGTCGTGGATGGTGAAGGCAATATCGTGGCGAAGCATAGCGGATACACCGATGGTGCTGAGAATGAATTAATTGAGGAAGTACGCAAGCTCCTTGCCAAATAATTTCCCATCAACTCAAGAATGAATCCTAAAAAACTGATACCCTTGTTGCTGCCGGTTATGTTGCTGGTAGCAATGCCTTCTGTCAATGCTCAAGTGACGGTGAGCGGGAGCATACAGAGTGACATCCTTGTCCCGCAAGATGATGACAAAATCGGTACAGAACACAGTGATGACAAGGTATTGACCAATACCTATCTGGACCTGAACTTGGGCAGTAAATATGTCGATGCAGGTGCGAGGTTTGAGTTCCTGAAATATCCCTTGCCCGGCTACGAGCCTGATTTCAAGGGGTGGGGAGTCCCGCATTTCTATGTAAAAGGTCACTATAAGAATGTGGAACTTACCGCCGGTGACTATTATGAGCAGTTCGGTTCGGGTTTCGTGTTGCGTACCTACGAGGAACGCTCTTTGGGCATTGACAATGCCCTGCGTGGCGGCCGCATCGTCTATAAACCCGTGTCGGGAGTAACATTGAAGGCTCTGATAGGTAAGCAACGCCGATATTGGCATCACAACGATGCCCTCGTTAGTGGTGCTGACATCGAGGTAGGGCTGGAACAGTTTATCAAGGCATTAGAGGCTCACGATACCCACATTACTCTGGGTGGCTCGTGGGTCAACAAGCAGGAGAAGTCCGATGCTGATGCCATCTTTGTCGATGCGACCCACAAACTGAACCTGCCCAAGTATGTCAACGCTTGGGATGCCCGAATCAATCTGACGCACAAGGGCTTCAGTGTCCTTGCCGAGTATGCCCAAAAGACCCAAGACCCGTCCTTTGACAATGGCTACCATTATGGCAAGGGCAATGTGGCGATGCTCAGCACCTCCTATTCCCAGAAGGGTATGAGCATCTTGTTGCAGGCCAAGCGCAGCGAGGGCATGTCCTTCCGCAGCCGCCGTAGCATGAGTGGTACATCAAGTTTCATCAACCACTTGCCTGCCTTTACCCACGACCAGACCTACGCCCTGGCAGCGCATTATCCCTACGCCACCAATCCTAACGGCGAGTGGGCATTCCAGGCCGAGTTCGGTTACTCGTTCAAGAAGGGTACAACGTTGGGTGGCAAGTATGGCACAAAGCTGAAATTCAATCTCTCCCATGTGCGCGGCTTGGACTATGACGGGGTGAAAGATCCTGTTGCCGAGGGGCGTGTCATCGGTAGCAATGGCTATAAGTCCAGTTTCTTTAAAATGGGAGAAACCTACTATCAGGACATCGATGTACAGATCGAGAAACGTTTCACCCGCGATTTCTCGCTTATCTTCATGTATATGAACGAACGCTATAACATGACCGTCATCGAGGGCCATGGTGGCATGATCAAGAGTAATATTTTGATTGCCGACGGCAAGTATAAGTTCTCGCCTAAACTGACATTGCGCTGTGAGTTGCAGTATCAGTTCTGTAAGGGTGACGATGGTGACTGGGCATTTGGCCTGGCTGAACTCTCTTGGGCTCCCCACTGGATGTTCACCGTCAGCGACATGTGGAACTGTGGCGAGACCAAAGTGCATTACTATCAAGCCTTGGTGACCTATAGCCTCAAGTCCCACCGCATACAAGCCGGATATGGTCGTACCTGCGCCGGCTTCAACTGCTCGGGCGGCGTCTGCCGCTGGGTTCCTGCGACCCGTGGTTTCACGTTATCCTATAACTATAGCTTCTAAAAAAGATGAGAAAGATATATCTGACACTTGTGACATTAGGACTGGTGCTGCTTAGCGCCTGTGACGAGATTTCCACCGATGAGCGTTTGACCTATGTCGAGCCGCCCGAGGCTGGGCGTGCTGTCCTGATCGAGGACTACACGGGACAGTATTGTGTGAACTGCCCGCGTGCTACCGAGGAGATTGAACGCCTCATTGAGCAGTATGGTGACTCGGTGGTCATTGCCGTGGCAATCCATTCGGGACCGTTCTCCAAGCAGAAGGGTGAGCCCTCGCCACTACATACCGAGTTGGGTGATATGTACTTCACCCGCTGGAACCTGTCATCCCAGCCCGTGGGCCTGGTGGACAGGCTGTTTGACTCCATGCCCTTCGGCTACACCGATTGGGGAGGTGGCGTGAACTATGAGCTCACCGATTCGCCCACATCCGAAGCTCCCGTGACTTTCTTCATTGACGGAGACTTTGACAGTGAGACCAGAACGGGCTCATTCGAAGTGCAGACCGTAGGCCTTGACGAGAATCGCATCAGCGGCAAGCTGCAGATATGGCTTGTCGAGGACAGCATTGACAGCTTCCAACTCATGCCCGACGGCTCCCGAGTTGAGCATTATAACCACATGCATGTGTTCCGTACCAGCATCAACGACCCCTGGGGTGATGATGTGACCGTCGGCCATGGTGAGGTGGTTACCAAGATGTATACATTTGTTATGGATCCCACGTGGGTGCCCAAACATTGTGCTCTTGTCACCTTCTTCTATGATGACCAGGGCGTCCGTCAGGTGACCAAGACAAAATTGAACGTTAACTAAAAACCATAACCGCTTTATGAAGAAATTCTTTACATTATTGTTTGGCTTGTGCTTGTCGATAGGTTCGCTACAGGCACAAGAGATTGACGAGAGCTTTGTCTTTATGGACGAGGGAGGTGAAATCATTCCTAATGGCGCTACTGTCATTCGCAATGTGGCAGAACCCTACGATGATGCGAGCGAAGTCATCTATTCAGGAATCTCTGTGCTGAATGTGGGTGGGTCAACCGATTATATCAAGATGACCTACGTGATCGAGCGCATTGATAACGGTACCTACCAGATTTGCTTTCCCTCGACCTGTAACATGCAGACCGTAACAGGCACCTATCAGACTGGTGTTGGCCAGCTCATGGCTGACCTCCAGGACATCCAGAGCGAGTGGTTCCCTGTAGCCGATGGCGAGTGCATTGTGACGCTGACGATCGAACTTTTCACCAAGCAGGGCCTCTTCCCGCCCAGCTATGTCCACAAGGCTTTCGGCCCGACCATCACACTGCACTTCATCAAGGGTGAAATCCCCAATCCTGGCAAGCCCGGTGACGTGAATGGTGACGGTGAGGTCAATATTGCCGACGTGAATGCCGTCATCGATATGATTTTGACCCAAGTCATTGACAAAGCCGGTGACGTAAATGAAGATGGTGAGGTCAATATTGCTGACGTGAACAGCCTCATTGATATGATTCTGAATAATTAAAAAGCATATTACCACTAGATGCCTGTTATCAGACAACATTGACCAACCTTTTTAGTTATTATTCTCACTATTAACCATTTAAAGAAATGTTTACATGATGAAAAAAGCATTACTTCTTCTTGTAGCATTTGCCCTGACCATGGCAGCCAGCGGACGTCAACTCACCAAGAGTCCGCAGCTATCGGGCCAGCAGGTCAAGGGCAAATATGAGTTCCGCAGCACTCACAAGAGTGCAGAACGTGGCGGCCAGCTATCGATGGCCCAAAACCACAGAGCACCTGCCCGTGTCGACGTGATTACCGAGCAGCCCGAGGGCGAGTTGAAGACCTACGTTCGTAGTGGTGGCGCCATGTTAAGCTTCTGGGGCTACCTGTTCTCTACCTATCAGGACGGCGGCGCCATGCAGATGGTGTTTGCCGATGACGGCAAGACCGTTTATCTCAAGGATCCCATTTCACAGGCTGCTGCCGGCACTTGGGTACGGGCCGAGCTGAGCGATGACGGCAAGACGTTGACCATGCCGTTGAACCAGCACATCATTTTCTATGATGACTATGGCTACGGTCTGATAACCGCTTGGGTCGACGTGGCGATTGACGACAATGGCAATATCGTTGCCACTGCCAACCCTGAGATTAAAGAGGCGACCTTCACCATTGGCGATGACGGCACAATCTCACTCAACGGATCTAGCGGCGACGTGAACACTTTTGAGTGCAGCGGCTTGGGTCTGATCTATGACGACGACCTCTCATGGGCTGCCTATGCCGACTGGGAGTCGGTTTACACCCCGTTCGACGCAACACCGGTGGAACTGCCCGAGGGCGCTGTCCTGGAAGACTTCTCGATGTCCTATGTTGACAGCAACGGCAATCCTGGTGGCAAGATGGTCAAAGCCGCTCAAGTTGACAATGACATCTATGTGCAGGGAGTCACCTCGCTTGTACCCGAGGGTGTCATCAAGGGTACCTTAAGCGACAACAAAGTGACTTTCCCGAGCGACCAGTATATGGGCATTGGAAACAGCTTGTTCTTAAGCATGGTCAGCATTGATGACAACTTCAATGTACTCGACAACCTTGTGTTTGAATACGATGCAGCAACGCGCACTATGACCACAGGCGGTATACTTGCCATTGTTGCCGGCGAGAGTGTTCAGGAGTTATATACCCAGCCTGTCATCGCTCCCTACATTGACCACGCTGCTACTCCTGCTAATCCCGAGGTAATTGACTTTGTTGACCAGGGTGAATTGGGTGGCTACAACTATGGCTCGTTCAATGTGCCGACCGTTGACACCGAGGGCAACTTCATCAATCCCAACGACCTGTACTACCGCATCTACTTTGATGACGATGAGTTGTTCACCTTCGGTCCCGACGAGTATCCTCAAGTCGAAGAGTTCATGACCGACGTGCCCTACAACTACACCGATGGTTATGACTTCGGCGTAGGTGGTGCTACCGTTTACTTCTATGAGACGGGCTTCCAGCGCGTGGGCATCCAGAGCGTCTTCCGTGGCGGCGGTGAAGAGCACGTGAGCGACATCGTCTATATGGAGCTCACCGACGGCAGCGCTCCTGAGGGTTCAGCCGAAGTGTATGCCGGTTACTGTGACGACCATGCTTCCAATGTCGGCCTGACAGCAGGACGCGCTCAGGGCTATGACCTGGCTTCCTACATCTATGATCCCAGCCTCAAGGGTCTGAAAGTTAAGGGTCTGCGCATCACTGCTCCCGAGGGCACTGCTGTGACCCAGTACACGGGTTGGCTGTCCAACAGCCTGGGCCTCAAGATGGTTGACGGCGTAAAGGTTGCCGATGCCGATATCACCAGCAATGTGGGCGATGTGGTTTCGGGCCACGCCGAGGTCATGTTTGACGAGCCCTACGAGATTGGCGACGAGGGCTTCTTTGCCGGTTACACGATTCCCGTTACCGACGAGGAGGAAGCGCTGATGATTACCACCGACAAGCTGGGTGGCGGCCTGTGGATGCACACCACGAGCGCCTTGCGCAACTGGAAAGACCTGTCCAGCCAAGGCAGTCCCTGTATCGAGCTCATCCTCGAGGGTCAGCCTCAGAATGCAGCCACCATCATTGTTCCTGCCAACTCTTATGCCAAGAAGGGCGAGCCCATCTATGTGAACGCTAAGGTTATCAACCACGGAACCAGCTCGCTTGATTCTTACGCCTATACCTATGAGGTCAATGGCGTGACCAAGTCGGCAAACTTGAAGAGTTCAATCCGTGGCGACCACTGGGGCCGCAGCAACGACATCGTGCTCGAGTTGGATCCCATCGCCGATGCCGGTGGTTATCCCCTGACCGTCACTGTTACTGCCGTTAACGGTAACGAGAACCAGGATGCAGCTCCCACCCATGAGGGCATGGTGAACATCATGGACTTTGTGCCCGTTCACCGCGCGCTCGTTGAGGAATACACCGGCACCTGGTGCGGATGGTGTACCCGCGGCCTGGTAGCCATGCGAATGCTGGCCGAGACTTATGGCGATGACTTCGTCGGTGTGGCTTACCACAATGGTGACCCCATGGAGATCATGACCGAGTATCCGAGTCCTGTTGAAGGCTTCCCCAGTGCATTTGTTGATAGGTACTATGATGTCGATCCTTACTATGGATATGAGTCGGTGGGCTTTGGCATGAAGGACCTCGTTGACTACGTGATGAGCCAGCTGGCAGTCGTTGACCTCAATGTAAAGGCCGAATGGGCCGATGAGGGCAAGAATGAACTCAAGGCCACCGTCGAGAGCAACTTTGTCATGAGTGCTGCTGGCAGCGACTACGGTATTGAAGTCATGCTTGTCGAGGATGACATGTACGGCCCCGCAGGCACCAATTGGGACCAGCACAACTACTATGCCGACATGGCTGACCAGTATGGTAGTGATCCCGACCTGGGTCCGTTGTGCGAGTTGCCCGGAACCATCGAGGGTTATCACTTCAATGATGTGCTCGTGGCCACCTCAGGCGTTGTTGACGAGAGCCTGCCCGAATCGATCGTTGCCAACACTGTCAACAGCTTTGAGTACTCGTTTGATGTCAACAACATCTACAACACGAGCTATGAGCCCCTCATCCAGAACAAGGAGAAACTCCATGTCGTAGCCATCGTCGTTGACAAGTCTACCGGTCAAGTGCTCAATGCAGCCAAGGGAAAAGTCGGCAATACTGCCGTCAACGAGATCAGTGACGAGAACAAGGTGGTTGCCTCGACCATGTACTTCGACCTCATGGGCCACATGGTTAGCAACCCCGGCAACGGCATCTATGTGAAAGTCGTGCGCTACACCGACGGTTCACAGCGCAGCTTCAAGGTGCTCAAGAAGTAACACCTGACACATCCCGATTTAAAAGAAATCGCAGGCCCGACATGAGGGCTTGCGATTTCTTTATTATCCAGAGCCATGGCTGTCAATGAGCATCAAAATCAGGGCGAAAAAGCATTATCTTACCCGTGTTAATAAAGAGTTTGACGAAAAATGATTACTTTTGTGGCTAGAACATAGATTAATAATAAGAGTGATGACCAAGGGTGTGTCCATGACGGTTCATGAATATGAGCAACTGTTCAAACAAAACTTTGAGCGGCTGTATTATCATTCCCTTGACATCGTTCATGATGAGGATGTGGCACGCGATGTGGTGAGCGACGTGTTTGTCAACGTGTGGAAACTGCGCGAGACAATTGCTCTGGATACCGCGTTGTCCTACCTATTTACCAGCGTACGCAATCGCAGTTTGGACCAACTGCGCCACCAGAAACGTTACGTGCCGCTACTGGATGAGGTCATTCATGAGCTGGAAAACTATACCGATACCGACTGGGAAATATATGAAGCTCGCATTGAGGCGCTCAAGGAGGAGTTAAATCGCCAACCCGAGCGTATCAGACGCGTGTTATATTTGCGGTTTTATGAGCAGAAGAGCAACCAGGACGTCGCTGACATGTTGGGAATCACCGTCGATGGCGTGAAGAAGATCGTTCAGCGATCCTTTGCCCAAATGCGCGTGTCATTGAGTAAAAAGATGTTAAAGTTTGTACCACTATTGCTTTTAGCGTGTATGAATTAGTGAAATGGAACAAGACAACAAGCATATTGAAGGACAAGAGCCACTGACCCCGCTGGAACAATGGGAGTTGCAAAGTGCCATGAACCGTGAGCACGCCAGTGCGCCCGATGTCGAGGCTGCGTGGCATGACGTTAGCCGGCATGATTGCCGACACCAGTCAACCGATCCTCAACGATAATGTGTTCCGTTCCATTCATCAGGCGCAAATATACTCATTTTCAACAAAAAAACAAAATCGACATCCCGGGAACCAAAAAAAAGAAGTCGAGACCTGCACCTCTTCGGTGTTAGCCTCGATCTTCCTCTCCAGACTCGCTGTCGGTTTGATTATGCCGTCTTGAGGGCACGGTCTCCCCGTCAGGTGATAACGCCTGGATGATGGCGGTGCTGGACGACTCTTCGCCGCCCAGTCCATACCATCGGGTTAATACTGTTGTCGCCCCTCTCTGCCGCCAGCCTGTTGATGTGTTGCCAGCGGTCCTCTCTCGGGGGCGTATATTTCTCTCTTGTATATAAGGGATCTGGGCGAACTCAACCGGTTGCTTTCACGATATTCCAGCATCTTCATTGATATCAGAGGCGACATATACTCGCT
>CAMJZI010000064.1 GCA_946410185.1 uncultured Porphyromonadaceae bacterium | reverse complement strand
GCGCCTATGAGTGCCTGAACGCCCCCTCGACTGTTGTTTACAACCACTTCAACGGCATGTTGGCAGCAGCTGTTGCCTTCAACCAGGAGAACGTGGCCGAGGACGTAGCCAAGGCTATCGCTATGCAGGTTGCCTCGATGAACCCCATCAAGGCCACCCGCGAGCAGATTCCCCAGGAGACCATCGACGAGGAGCTCCGCATGGCTGTTGACAAGACCCGTGCCGAGCAGGTGAGCAAGGCTGTTGAGAACGCCCTGAAGAAGGCCGGTTTCAACCCCTACTACTGCGCTACCGAGGAGCACCGCGACGAGGCTATCCGCAAGGGTTACATGACCGAGGAGCAGGTTGCCCAGGCTCTGAAGATCATGGAAGAGACCGCTAAGCAGAAGGAGGCCAACATGCCCGAGCAGATGATTCAGAACATCGCCCAGGGTCGCCTGAACAAGTTCTACCAGGAGAACGTCCTGATGGAGCAGGTTTACGAGGCTGGCGAGAACAAGGAGACTGTTGCTCAGTTCCTTGCTGCCGCTAACAAGGACCTCCAGGCCACTGATCTGAAGCGCGTCAACCTCAATGTTGACTAATTCTTAGTAAGAGATCTATCACAAAATGATGAATGTCAGCGCCCTTCACGGGTGGCTGACATTCATTTTTTATCAACATTGCCATTGCTGGTCAAAAAAAATGTTGTATCTTTGCCCCGCTTTTTTGAAGTTTCCAGTGTGATGGGAAATTAAAGGAAGCGTTTATACGTAATTATTACTTTAATTTTGAGTAACACAAACAATTAAAAATGAAGACTTTTCAATTGAATGCAGAGGCTCGTACCGACCTCGGCAAGAAGGCCGCTAAGGCCCTCCGCAAGGAGAACAAGATTCCCGTTGTCCTGAATGGTGGCAAGCTCGTTGACCTCGACAAGGACGGCAAGTACAATGGCAAACTGCTCGCTGGTGAGAAGGTCGTGCCCATCGGCCGTGACGGCAAGGGCATCATCACTACCGACCTGGTAGTGAACTTCGCCGACGTTCGCAAGCTCATCTACAGCACCGATGTCTATGTGATCGAACTGACTTACGATGGCCAGACCCGCAAGGCTGTCCTCAAGGACCTCCAGTTCCATCCCGTTAGCGACGCTGTTCTTCACATCGACCTGATGGAAGTTAACGACGACAAGCCCGTTGTTGTTGAGATTCCCGTTCACCTCGAGGGTCACGCTGTCGGTGTTAAGGCCGGTGGTAAGCTCTACCTGAGCATGAAGAAGGTCAAGGTTAAAGGTCTGTACAAGGACATTCCCGAGACCATCCTGCTCAACGTCGACAACCTGGAGATTGGCAAGACCATCAAGGTTCGCGACTGCCAGTTCGACAACTACGAGTTGGCTAACGCTAAGGATCTGGTTATCGCTGGTGTACGTGCCACCCGTAACTCTGCCGCTGCAGCAACCGCTGAGGGCGAGGAAGAGGGCGAAGGCGAGGCCGCTGCCGAGTAATTGTAGTCATTGCCGCAACGGCGGCCAGAGCCGTCGCTGTGACATATCTACCCACACCTATGAAATATCTCATTGTCGGCTTGGGGAACATTGGTGCCGAATACCATGGTACCCGCCACAACATAGGATTTACAATATTGGATGCTCTCGCCGAGGCATCCAATATTGTTTTCACGACGCAACGATATGGCGCCGTGGCCGAGATGCGTCTCAAGAATCAGCAACTCGTGCTGCTTAAGCCCTCGACCTACATGAACTTGAGCGGCGAGGCGGTGCGTTACTGGATGATCAAGGAGCACATCGATCTGGATCACCTGCTTGTCATCGTCGATGACATTGCACTGCCCTTTGGACAGATACGCATTCGCGCCAAGGGAGCCGACGGTGGCCACAACGGCTTGAAAAACATCACCGAGATGCTACAGAGCCAGCAATGGGCCAGACTGCGCTTTGGCATTGGTAACGACTTTCCGCCTGGTGCCCAAGTTGATTATGTCCTGGGCTACCCCACACCCGAGGAACTTGCCATACTGCCCGAACGTGCCAAGGTAGCCATCGATGCCATCAAAGCCTTCTGCCTGTCGGGCCTGACATTTGCAATGAACAACTACAATAATAAGTAGCTTAAAGCTTAAAGAGCCATCATGAAGGAAGTGAGAATCGACAAGTGGCTGTGGGCCACACGCGTGTTCAAGACGCGCACCATCGCCACCACGGCCTGCAAACTGGGCCGTGTCACCATTGGCGGCATGACCGTTAAGCCGTCGCACAACATCAAGGTGGGCGACCGCATCGACGTGCGCAAGCCACCCGTCACCTACTCCTTTGAGGTCGTGGGTGTGCTCAACAACCGCGTGGGCGCCAAGCTCGTACCGCTTTACTTGAAGAATGTCACCAGCGAAGACCAGTTGCGCTTGCTCGAGATGGTGAAAATCGACGGATTTGTTAACCGCCAGCGCGGTATGGGCCGTCCCACCAAGAAGGAGGGCCGCGAATTGCAGGACTTTACCGACGATGCCTTCTTCGGCTTTGACGATCCCACACCGCTTGACGACGCCTTTGACTGGGACGAGGAGGAGAATCCACTGTGGACCCAGGAAGACGAGGACAGGCTCAACGAGGATATCGCACGCCAACAACACAAAGAAAAATGACCCGCGACAGCGCTTGCTGACCTACGGGTCATTTTCCTTATCTTTCAACAAGTTAACGGCCATTAATTGAACTTTTTGGGAGAACGACGGCAGAAGTCGACAAAGCGGCAATAATTGCACCTTGAACTCTTTGGGGAAGCCTGTGTGAAATCATTCTGATAAATCGCGCCGATCGTACCAGCCATGCGCGTAACAAACGCTTTGGCCAACTCATCATCCATCGAAAAAACATACTGCGACGCCGGCTCGCCCTTGGCTTTGGCAGCAACCCACACGCCGCTACTCTGCATCTGCCCCAACCTGTAGATGACAGGCATCACTTGCTTGACCGAAGGATTCTCGGTAAGGTAAGCATAGCAGTAGAGCAACAGCTGCAGGATGCCGGAGCACCGCTTCTTGGAACCCTCGACAAACAAGTTGTCGAGACTCGAAAACTGAGTCTCCTCGCTACCTGTCTTGTAATCGATGAGGCGCACAACACCGTTTTCGAGACGGTCGACACGATCTGGCTTATAGAAAAAGTTAAAAACCGCATCTCCCAACAGCATTTGCGGTATCAGGTGGCTCTTTTCACACTCCAGGACGGTGAACGTGCCGTTTTCCATAATGTGTTTCACGTCATAATCAAGGACAAACTTCACATAACTCTCGATTGTATCCATCAGCATGAATGGCTCGCCACGCAAGGGAGATTCATCGATTTTTTCTTCAGGGATGTGAAGGTATATCTTCTTGATATTGCGCACAACACAACGGTTGAGGTAATTCTTCTTGAACGACTCGATGTACTCAGCGTCGATCAAACCGCCACGGGCCCGTGACAACTCGCTGTCATAGCAATCGCCCAGCGTCTCGTGAACAATCGAGCCGAAGGTGCTGGGATCCATGAAGTCACTCACCTCGTTGTCGTTATTCAGTTTTTGAACATAGTGCATATAAAAAAGCAGCGGGCAATCCAGATATTTATTGATTGCACTGGCCGATAGATACTTGCCGTGGCTTCGTTCTGGATCTCGTGTATAGAGATCGGACAGTTCGGGGCATGCATCATGCGGCACTGTGATAGCGATAGGTGATGCCGTGCGGATGTCGGGAGTCATCTCGACATGCTTGAGTCGAAAACCGTAAATCTTCTCGAGCTGAGCAATATAGCGCGAGGGCTCGGTTGGACCCGCATCGGTGACGCTGGAGTCATATATGAGCGTCACATGGCGCGAACGGTTGAGCAGCCTGTAAAAGTTAAAAGCCACAATGGCTTCCTGCTGCTCGATAGTGGACATGCCATGAGCGCGGCGAATGTAGTTCGGGATAAACGAGTTGATGCTGCGACGACGCGGAAAGATGCGCTCATTCATCGACAGGATGACCACATGCTCAAAGTCAAGACTGCGCGTTTCGAGCAAGCCCATGATCTGCAAACCCTTGAGCGGCTGTCCCGTAAACGGCACGATAGCCGCAGCGGTCAGTCGGTCAACGAGATAGAACACGGTGCTGGATTGCAACGTCTGGCAACAACCTGCCAGAGCCTGCTTGAGCTGATTGAGCACATCGATGTACATCATCAAGAAAGCCTGCTGCAGCGGCAATTCCACATCGCTGTTCTCTTCATCGTCCTGAGCCCCGTTTCTCTCTGCATTCATCTTCTCTAACAGTATATTACAGAATGCCAACAGGTTATCGACATATCCCACTTGCTGGGTGCGCATGTCGCCACTGGCCTGGCTATCGATAGCGGGTTTAAACAGAGCATTAAAGCTCAACTGTTCAAACTCGACGGCCGGCACGCGAAAGCGGTTGGTTCTAGACAGTTCGGTGGTCATCGCGATAACCTCTTGGGTAAAGTAGGTCTTGATGAGCGGATGGGAGAGGATATCGTTCACATCCTCACGATAATACGTCCACACTCCACGTTCCTTGCCAGCCTGATGATGCAGCTTGGAAACGATGTGCATGAGCGACACGATGCCTGAACTGCGCAACGGATAGCCCAATGTCACATTCAAGTTGCCGACATTGTGAACCGAGTGGAGCAGAGGCACAAGAAGGCTCTCATCGGGCAAGACTATCGCCGTCTCGATTCCTGGAGTGCCTGCAGCATTCATTGCCGCCACCTCGTTAAAGGCCTGTTTGGCCTGGCCTACCATCGAGGACACACCCACCACCCGGATTTCCTGATCCTGATTGCAAACTGGCTCTAACTGCTTGGCTCCGAAGTGATCACAATACCCCTTGATGAGCAATGCGCCAGGGTCATGTGAGGCCTTCTCAAGCAAGGCTGGCAGCCCGGCATTGTCCCACCAGAAGTCGGCTTTCTTGTCCAACTTGAAGCGGTCGAGCAGGCGGAACTCGGCTGCCGACAGCACACCGAAACCCACAAACACCAGTTTGTCATAGCGCAAACGATCCAAATTGCCATCCACCGCCAAGCGCAACTGGCGGCCAGGTGAGACCACATTGCGCGCCTTCAGGGCTTCATGATAACGATGGTATATGGTCTCCAGCGCATTCCACAAGCTCATGAATTCCTCTTTCACCTGAGCATCCGGGGCTGCCGTTTTGGCCCCCGACCGGCGCTGCCACAAGTCGGCATCGGCACTGGTATCGAAAAACGACGTGAACAGGTTCTCACCAAAAATCCTCTTGACCTGCTCTTGCACCTCGGGTGAGAGATAGTTACTGCTCAGACTGTGCAAGTCGTCTAGATTCCGATACACCTCATGAGCATCGGCCAGCGAGCGGTCTATATCGTTAAAATCGCTGATAATGAGTTGTGCCCAATAGATGAATTTGTCAAACTCCTGAGCCTTGTCGCCCATCGCCTGGCAATAGGCATCATACAGGGCAAACATCATCTCGATATCGGTCGCCACCGCAGTGCCCGTGATTTCGCCCACCAAGTCATTGATCGACGTCACACACGGCAGGAGGTGAGGTGCATTGTACCGACGAGCAGCATTGTCGGCTGCCACCAGGCTCTCTTGCAGATAATGAACAAAAAACTGACCACTGCGGCGATTGGGAAACACAAAGCAGTAGTCTTCAAGGCCGGGCTGGCCAATATAGTGATTGACAACCTGTTGCAAAAAAGGAGTGTTCATGATCTTTCAGTAGTAAATATGATGGATCGATATATCCGATAGTGTGACACCAATAGCTATTTCCTGATCAGGATAGACAGGCGGATGGTGAGGTCAAACAAAACGAGTTTGCCATTGCCGTTACCTGCGATATCGGTGCTGGCACGTTCCAGTTCAGCAACGATGCCCTCGACGTTGCGCTCGTTGATAAACGGTGAGAAACGGGTCGAGAAAGCCTCTTCCTCACGCGTGAGGTAGTTGAGTTCAGGATTGTGCAGGTTGTAGATGAAATTCTCACGCACTTGCCTGACTGCATAGTCAAGAAAACGACGCGCCTTTTCACGTTTCATGTCGGCGACAACCTCGCTCCACGCCTTGAGCCTGGCCAAGTCGTGCTGATAAGAAAGACGCATCAGCTCGATGAACCTTTCGCGAAACTCGTGGAACTCGCTGCCCGTCTGCACCATGCGCTCGGCCATTGTCACATTGCCATCGGCAGGCGCTGCCAGGGCCAGAGCATCCTGCATGTCCATGCCATAGCGGTTGCTCAAGTATTGTGCGACCAGTTGAGTGGAAGGCTTGCGCAGCTCAATGCGCTGACATCTTGACAGAATGGTTCCCAAAATGCCCTTCTCGTTATCGCTGACGAGGATGAACTTGCAGTCATCATAAGGTTCCTCAATGAGTTTAAGCAACTTGTTGGCAGCCTCCTCTTTCAGTTTCTCGGGCAACCACATGATCAGCACCTTATACTTGGCCGTATAGGCGCTCAAGGTCATTTTGCGCATGATGCTTTCGGCCTCACGCACAAAGATTTGCGGCTGGGCATTGTCATTTTTCAACAAGCCGAGCCACGCCTGGTAATCCTCGACTGGATAACGGGTGACAAACTCATGCCACTCATCGATATAATCGTTGGCGTCGCATGGGTTGGTACTGTCTCCCTTGCGGTTGGTAAACGGATAGGAATAGTGTGTATCCACCTGGTTAAACGACTGGTGCTGACGACACAGTGGGCAAACGCCGCAGGAGTCACCATCGATGTGATTCTTGCAATGAAGATACTGTGCCGCAGCCATTGCCAGGCCCAACTTGGGCACTCCCGGCTCACCATAGAGAAGCAATGCGTGTGGCAAACGATCGGCATCAATCATGCGCCTGATCTGCTCTATCGCCTGCTCATTGCCTAAGACTTCGCTGAATTTCATGTTTTCCTTGTTATTTGGGAGTGTAAAGATACAACATTTTCGGCAAACGGCATAATAAAATTGAAAAACTATTGGCCGAGCCCCCACAAGCTACTGACAGACAACGCCTTGCCATTACAGCGCCACAATGTCGCCACCAGCGGTTGGTCATGAAGAGAATAATCGTTAACTTTGCCGCAGGTTTCATAGTTGCTATAGATACTATAGATACTATAGTCGCTATAGATACTATAGAATGTTTAATTTTTTAAAGAGAGACGATGATAGAAGACGGCAACAAGAAGAGAGACAATTACAAGAGCATCTTTCGTCGAGTGCCCAAATGGCAGGACCTGTGGTTCTATCAAAAGTCTGAGGTCTTGTATCAGATGACGTTTGTTTTCTGTGAACGTTTCTTGCCTCAACATGGCGACAGGACTGTGGACCAGATGATTCAAGCTGCGCGATCGGGCAAGCAGAATATTGTTGAGGGCACCGAGGATGGTAAGACTTCCACCGAGATGGAGCTGAAACTGCTTAATGTTGCCCGTGCCAGCATCGGTGAGCTTCGGCAAGACTATAAGGACTTCTTGAAATCCCGCCATCTGCACATCTGGACTCAGGCTGATGACCGTTTCCAGGCGATGCAGGATTTTACCAAATCGCACAACACGCTTGCCGACTATGAACCCTATTTCCAAAAGTGGAGCGCCGAAGATATGGCCAATGTTGGGCTTACCCTATGTTACCAGGTGGATACGATGATGAACAAGTATCTGGAAGGATTGGAACTCACCTTTGTCACCGAGGGGGGCATCAAGGAGAGGATGCATCAATCCCGCACCGGCTTCCGCCAGAAACAAGACGAGCGCCTAGCCGAGCTCGAACGCCTCGTTCCACTACTGCAACAACAACTCGCCGAGGCCCAAGCCAATGCCTCCAAATGGCAGGCCTCCTATCAAGACCTGAAACAGCGGGCTCTAAAAGCCTACCACGATCAACAAGCCGAGATTGATCGGCTGAAAAAACAACTGGAATCATAATAGATGCTATAGTTGCTATAAAATTGTCAGGAGATGGCCGACGTGATGACACCCGAACAGCGGCATCGCTGCATGAGCCGCATCAAGGGGCGCGACACCAAACCCGAACTGGTGGTGCGGCGGTGGTTATGGCACCAGGGGTTCCGTTACCGACTGTACGTCAAATCGTTGCCAGGAAGGCCCGACATCGTGATGAGAAAGTGGAAGACAGCCATTTTTGTGAACGGATGTTTCTGGCACGGTCATGACTGCAACAAGCGCAAACCGTCGACCAATGCCCAATTCTGGCAAGACAAGATCAACCGCAACCGTGAGCGCGATGCCAGCAATCAGGCAAAACTGCAGGCAGCAGGATGGAATGTGATTGTTGTGTGGGAGTGCCAACTAACGCCCAAACGACGTCTTGCCACACTGCGAGAACTGGACCTGGTCCTGAGCCGCATCGTGCTCAACAAAGCCCGCAAGACCCCACCCTATCCAGTTCCCGACGAAGAAAAAGAACTGCCACTGGCGGCAGAATCACCCACACAGTATGCCGCCATCCCAAAGGCAAAAAGAAAAACACAAGAAAGCGATTGAAAATAATAAAATGAAAGATAAACCACCGCAAAAAGCCCCATTTTTTTACTTTTCAAACAATAAAACTACACTTTTCAAACTGCCTGAAAATTAGTCATTTTCTATCACCCATGAGGTGTCAAAAAAAGGTGGTGAAAATATTTTGCCAATAATAAAATAATGCCTAATTTTGAGCGCTTTTAGAATATAGCGGCTTTGCCTGACCATTGACATGAAACTGCTGTGGAATACGGCATGCACAAGTCTTCAAGCAACTACCTGATTGATATCATTAACGAACTTTTATTAATATTTTAAAAACGTTTTTTAATCTAACAAATGGAGATCAAAACGGCAATGGCCGGAACGCTTGAATCCGGCGACATTTTCATCCAGATTGCGCCCAACGACAACGCTGGACTGCACATTGATCTTGACAGCACGGTAGCCTACCAGTTTGGCGACCAAATCA
>CAMJZI010000063.1 GCA_946410185.1 uncultured Porphyromonadaceae bacterium | reverse complement strand
ATCATGTCCTTCACCTCGTCGGTGATGAGGACGCTGCGGCTGAACTTCTCGCCGCCATGCACCACGCGGTGACCCACGGCATCGATTTCCTTCAGGTCCTTGATGCAGCCGTATTCGGGATTGATGAGAGCATCGAGGATAGCCTTGATGGCACCCTTGTGGTCGATGAGGCCCAGGTCGATGTTCTTCTTGCTGCCGTCATCAAATTTGAGCTTGATGAAACCGTCGGGCAGACCGATTTTTTCCACACCGCCCTCGGCGAGGGTCTTGTTCTCCTTGATCTCGATGAGTTTATACTTGGCAGAACTACTGCCACAATTCAATACTAGGATATTCATTATTCTATGGTTATATTTGGGTGTTGTCGTTGTATTTCGAGCCGGCTCGAATTTAATAAATCACCTGTTGATGGCCTGGTTGCAGGTCAGGATCACGGTGCGATAGATGTCGTCCTCGTTGCAGCCGCGCGACAGATCGTTGACGGGGGCGGCAAGGCCTTGCAGCACGGGACCAACGGCCTTGGCACCAGCGATGCGCTGAACCAGCTTGTAAGCAATGTTGCCCACGCCCAGGTCGGGGAAGACGAGCACGTTGGCGTGTCCGGCAATCTCGCTGCCGGGAGCCTTGCTGGCACCCACGCTGGGAACGATGGCTGCATCGGCCTGCAATTCGCCGTCGATTTTCAGGTTGGGATTCATCTCCTTGGCCAGGCGGGTAGCCTCAACCACTTTATCCACGCGCTCATGCTTTGCGCTGCCCTTGGTCGAGAAGCTCAGCATGGCAATCTTGGGATCATCGATTTCGGCAAGAGCGCGTGCCGTGCGGTCGGCGCTCACTGCAATCTGTGCCAGTTGTTGTGCATCGGGATCGGGCACCACGGCGCAGTCGGCAAACACCATCACTCCGTTGTGGCCGTAGGGCGAACCCTCGGGCAACAACATCAGGAAAGCACCACTCACCGTGCTGATGCCGGGAGCGGTCTTGAGCACCTGGAAGGCGGCGCGCAGCACGTTTCCGGTGGTGTTCATTGCACCGGCAACCTGTCCGTCGGCATCACCGGCCTTGATGAGCAGGCAACCCAGATAAAGGGGGTCGAGCACCTTCTTGCGGGCATCCTCGATAGTCACACCCTTGGACTTGCGCAGTTCATAGAACAACTGGGCATATTTCTCAACGGCCTCGGCATCGTTGGGGTTGACCACCGTAGCCTTGTCGATGTTGTTCAGACCCAGTTCAGCGGCTTTGGCCATGATTTCGGCCTTGTCGCCAATGAATACCACGTCAGCAATGCCGTCGGCGATGATGCGGTCGGCAGCCGTCAGCGTGCGGGGTTCAGTACTCTCGGGAAGGATGATGCGCTGTCTGTTGGCAATCGCATTGCTCTTGAGTTTCTCAAATAAAGGTTCCATTTCTCTTTTATTAATAGTATTTTAGGAAAATTGATTGATTATTGATTTCATTGCCCCAAAGGTACTGCTTTTTGCTAATATGATGCTACAATTAAGGACAAAAACAAACAACTTGGACAACGTTTTTGACTTTCTTAACAACAATGATGTTGTCAGTTTTGTCAATGATGTTGTTCAAGTTGTCTGAAATAATCAATCTTAGCGCTTTAGCGGCTAAGTGTGAGGCTAATTGTAGGCGATAGCGTCTTACTCGCCCAGGATGGCTGCCACGCCAGGCAGGGTCTTGCCCTCGATGGCTTCGAGCATGGCTCCGCCACCGGTCGAGACGTAGGATACCTGGTCGGCCAGGCCAAACTTGTTGACTGCTGCTACCGAGTCACCACCACCCACGAGGGAATAAGCACCATTCTTGGTAGCCTCGGCCACATACTTGGCAATCTCGCCGGTGCCGTGAGCGAAGTTCTCGAACTCAAACACGCCGACGGGGCCGTTCCACAGAATGGTCTTGGAGTTTAAGATGATTTCCTTCCAGTTCTTGAGAGACTCTTCGCCAGCATCCATGCCTTCCCATCCATCGGGGATGTTGAAGATGTCAACGGGCTTGCGGTTGGCCTCGTTATCAAAGCGGTCGCCGGCAACGGTCTGTACCGAGAGGCTCAGGTTAACGCCTTTCTCCTTGGCTGCGGCCATGACGTTCAGTGCCTCGGGAATGAGGTCGTCCTCATGCAGCGACTCGCCGATGTGGCCACCCTGGGCCTTGATGAAGGTGAATCCCATGCCACCGCCGATGATGAGGTTGTCCACCTTGTCGAGCAGGTTCTTGATGACCGACAGCTTGGACGATACCTTGCTGCCGCCGATGATGGCGGTGAAGGGGTGCTGAGCGTTCTTCATCACGTTGTCGATAGCGGTAACTTCCTTCTCCATGAGGTAACCCAGCATCTTGTGGTCATTGTCAAAGAAGTCGGCAATCACGGCAGTCGAAGCGTGGCGGCGATGAGCGGTGCCGAAAGCGTCGTTTACATACACGTCGGCATAGCTGGCCAGCGTCTTGGCAAATTCCGTCTGGCGGGCCTTCATCTCTTTCTTGGCATTGTCATAGTTGGGATCGTCTTTCTCGATACCCACGGGCTTGCCTTCCTCTTCGGGATGGAAACGCAAGTTCTCGAGTAACAGGATTTCACCAGGCTTGAGCGCGTCGGCCTGGCTCTTTGCATCGGCGCTGTCATGCGCAAATTTCACTGGCCTCTCAAGTGCAGCAGCAACAGCACTCGAAATTTGGATCAGCGACAGTTTATGGTTGATTTTGCCTTTGGGCTTGCCCATGTGTGACATGATGATGAGGGCACCACCGTCGGCAAGGATTTTTTTCAATGTTGGAACCGCACCACGGATGCGAGTGTCGTCGGTAATTTCACCCTTTTCGTTCAGGGGCACGTTAAAGTCAACGCGCACAATTGCCTTCAGTCCGGCAAAATTAAAGTCATTGATTTTAGCCATATTTTTTCAATAATAAATGAATTGTTGATAATTGTTTTTTTATTTTTAAACGGCAAAGTTAAGACAATTATTCTCAAATAGGCCCGTTTTATAGAAAAATAATTTTTAATGATAGAGATTTTTGCGATTTTGCCATTTTTAAGAATTATCAATAAAGCCAAACGGACAATAGTTATTATATTTGTCAGCTGAAACTAAAAAGGTTTGTAGGTATGAAGAAAATAGTTTTCTTATTGCTGTCGGTGCTGGTGGTGTCGTGTGGTTTGCTGCATCACAATGCTGATGATATCATTAACGACATGCGGGATGCAAGGCATGCGCAATATATCAACGTGGGCAGTGGCCTGCTGGGACTTGGCCGCATGGTGTCTCCCACGTTATCCGAAGCCAGCTTAGGCGTTTCTTCGGTGCAAGTGCTTGACTTGAGCAAGTGTAGTTCAGGCGTTCGAGACAAGTTTAGAAAACGCATCATGGATCTGACCAAAAACCGTACTTACGAGGAAATAGTGACTAATCAAAACAGTTACGAAACCCGGACAGCGTTGGTGCGTCGTGACGGCCAGTATATCAGTGAGATCGTTCTGGTTAATGCCAGCCAGGCAACCGATGTGATGCTATTGATTTTCGGCCACATCAATCTCGAGAACTTGGAGCGAATCATCAATGACAAGAGTAACTACTTCATCAATTAGATTTTGAATCTGTCATCAATAATATGCAGGGGGAACCGGTGTTGCCGAGTATTAATCAGGCAACGGTTCTCAGTTTCACTCTGTTGAATTCTGCTCCTTCAATAGAATAATTTATTCCTAACTCAATTATATCATTAATTATGAAAGAGAAAATCCAAGAGCAATTTAAGAATCGTTTCGGCACCGAATGCGTGGTTTACGCATCGGCAGGCCGCATCAACCTGATTGGTGAGCACACCGACTACAATGGCGGATTTGTGTTCCCGGGAGCCATCGACAAGTATATCATGGCTGCAATCAACATTAACGGAACCGACAAGGTGCGTGTTTATAGCATGGACATGGATGCCTATTGTGAGTTCGGACTTAATGAGGAGGATGCCCCCAACGAACAATGGGCACGTTATATCTTCGGCGTGTGCCGTGAGACAATCAAGCGTGGCGGTGTGGTCAAGGGCTTTGATACCGTGTTTGCTGGTAATGTGCCTCTGGGTGCTGGCTTGTCTTCTTCGGCAGCGCTTGAGTCATGCTTTGCCTTTGCATTGAACGACTTGTTCAACGGCAACAAGATTGACAAGTTTGAATTGGCCAAGATTGGTCAGAGCACTGAGCACAACTACTGCGGCGTGAACTGCGGAATCATGGACCAGTTTGCCAGCGTGTTCGGCAAGAAGGACTGCTTGATGCGCCTCGACTGCCGTTCACTCGAGCATGAGTATTTCCCCTTCCACCCCGAGGGCTACAAACTCGTATTGCTCAACAGCAAAGTAAAGCATGAACTGGTAGATTCGCCCTACAACAAGCGACGCGAGTCCTGTGAACGCGTGGCGGCTACCCTGGACGTGGAAACCCTGCGTGACGCGACCTATACCATGCTCGCCGACGTGCGTGATAAGATCAGTGACGAGGATTACCGCCGTGCCCGCTATGTCATCGGTGAGAAACAGCGTGTGCTTGACGTGTGCGACGCACTCGAGCGTGGCGACTACGAGACTGTGGGCCGTTGCATGTTTGAGACCCATGATGGCCTGTCGCGAGACTACGAGGTGAGCTGCGAGGAGCTTGATTACCTCAACGATGTGGCTCGCGAGTGTGGCGTGACTGGCTCGCGCATCATGGGCGGCGGCTTTGGCGGCTGCACCATCAATCTGGTGAAGGAAGAACGCTATGACAACTTCATTGCCACAGCCAAGGCAAAATTCAATGCTAAATATGGACATGAGCCCGAGGTGATCAATGTGATAATCAGCGACGGCGCTCACAAAGTGGAAGAATGAGATGAAAAGCATCCGTATCGATACTCATGAGACCGAGCGTGGTGAAATCACCACCTATGAACTCATTAACGCAAGCGGTGCCAGCGTGAAACTGTCATCGCTGGGTGCCGGAATTCTCGAGATCAAGGTTCCCGACCGTGATGGCAACCTCGCCGACGTAGTGCTTGGCTATAAGGATTTGGCCGACTACTTCTTCGATGGCCCGTGTGCAGGCAAGGTACCCGGCCGTTATTCCAACCGCATCTGCAAGGGGCATATCGAGGTTGACGGCAAAACCTATCAACTCAACTGCAATCAAGGCGCACACCACCTGCATGGTGGAAACGTAGGCTTCCAGAATAAAATCTGGGACTGCGAGATGGACGGTGACACCGTCGTGTTTTCGCTCGAGAGCGTGGACGGTGACGAGAATTATCCTGGCTGCCTGAATGCACGGGTAGCCTATACCTGGAACGACGATAACGTGCTCAAAATTGAATTGGGTGCCGTTACCGATGCTCCAACAGTGCTCAACCTTACCAACCACACCTATTTTAATATGGCTGGTGAGGATAAAGAAGGAACAGCGCTGAATCAGGTATTGAACTTGAATTGCTCGCATTATCTTGTGACAGATGCCGATCTCATCCCCACTGGCGAGGTCGCTCCAGTAGCCGGAACGCCGATGGACTTTACCCAACCTAAGGTAATTGGCCGTGACATCAAGCAGGATTTCGCTGCACTGAACTATGGTAAGGGATATGATAACTGCTGGGTTATCGATGGCCACGAGGATGGAGACATGCACCTGGCTGCCGTGCTTAGCGATGATCAGTCCGGACGCAAGGTGGAAATCAGCACCGACCAGCCTGCAGCTCAAGTCTATACTGGCAACTGGCTGGAGGGGTGCCCCATGAGCAAGAGTGGCAAGCAATATCATGATTATGATGGCGTGGCTATTGAGTGCCAGGGATTTCCCGATGCGCCCAACCATGACAATTTCCCATCGCAGCTCTTGTCGCCTGACGAGGAATACCGTCGCACCATCCTTTTCGCATTCAAGGTTAACTAACAACTAAGAACTCATAACAACCAGAGAATAAATGAAACCGACATTATTTGTGCTTGCTGCTGGCATGGGCAGCCGTTATGGCGGCCTCAAGCAGCTCGATGGACTTGGCCCTCATGGCGAAACCATCATGGATTATTCAATTTATGACGCCATCCACAGCGGATTTGGCAAGGTGGTCTTTGTGATTCGAAAGGACTTCGAGGCTGATTTCCGCGAGAAGATTCTATCTAAATATGAGGGTCATATTCCCGTGGAACTGGTATTCCAGGGCTTGAACGACCTGCCTGAAGGCTTTACTTGTCCAGCCGAGCGTGCTAAGCCATGGGGCACCAACCATGCCTTGCTCATGGGCAAGGATGTCATCAACGAGCCGTTTGCCATCATCAATGCCGACGACTATTATGGCCGCAACAGCTTCGAGGTCATGGCTGCCGAATTGTCGTCACTGCCCGAGGACAGCAAGGGCCACTACAGCATGGTGGGCTTCAAGGTGGGCAACACCATGAGCGAGAGCGGTACTGTGGCACGCGGTGTGTGTGAGACCAGCAACGGTCTGCTCACTGGCGTTGTGGAGCGCACCAGCATTGGTTACGATGCCGACCACAACATCACCTTTAACGATGAGAATGACCAGGTGCAGCATCTGGCGTTTGAAACTCCTGTGTCTATGAACTTCTGGGGCTTTACTCCTGATTACTTTGAGCACAGCGAAAAGTGCTTTGTCGAATTCCTCAAGGAGAATATCGACAAGCCAAAGGCCGAGTTCTTCATACCCACCGTAGTTAACGAAATGGTTAACAACGGCACCGCTCAGGTCAAAGTACTCACCACCGAGAGCAAGTGGTTTGGCGTAACCTATGCCGCCGATCGCCAGGGCGTTGTCGACAAGTTTGCCGAGCTTCATGCCACTGGCATCTATCCCGACAAGATGTTCTGACTCCAATAGCCGTTTTTACAAAAATAATCCCGATGGGCGATTGCCAAAATCGGGATTATTTGTACCTTTGTGCCCGATTTTAACATTTAGCATCTTTAGAAACAGTTTGGTAGAACTGGAGGGAGCACGTCGCCCTTGAATAACTCCAATGTTTTTTATGACAAAGAAAGTTGAAGTTACTCGTCAGGTGACCTTTACCATTCTGTCCATGTCATTGCTCACTGTGATGGCCGGTGCGGCTATCGCCCCTGCATTGGGAATCATCAAGCAGCATTTTTCGGCAGCCCCCGACCTGCTTGTGCAGCTCATTGTCAGCATTCCGGCTTTGATGATTATTGTTACAAGCTTGTTTTTCCGTCCCATCAGTAGGCGGTTGCACACCCGTGCGATTGCCATACTCGGTTTGGCTCTATATGTGATATCGGGTGTGGGATGTTTCTTCGTGAAGGAAATCGGTATTTTGCTGGCAATGCGTGCGCTGTTAGGCGTTAGCGTGGGTCTTATCATGCCTTTGTCAACAGGTCTGCTGGCCTACTATTTCCCGCCAAGCGAAATGGCCCGTCTCATGGGGCTGTCGGCAGCCATGAACCAGATGGGCGGCGTGGTTGCGACCTTGCTGGCGGGTCTGTTGGCCACCATCGAGTGGAATTACGCTTTTCTTGTTTATGCCTTGGGTTTGCTCGCGTTGTTGATGGTGCTTATCTGGCTTCCAAATGAGCTGCTTGCATCTCATGACAAGCAGGGCAACCCATTCAAACCCGCGCATTTGCTCAAATTCCACCCATCTGTTACCGGCATGTTCCTGTTGATGCTCATTTTCTTTATCTTCCCGACTAATTTTGCCATTGTTGCCAGTCAGCAGACCACGCTCTCCAGTCATGCCATCACCATCATCATGGTATGCCTGGATGTAGTCGCCTTTTTCGTGGGACTTGGTTTTGGCCACTTGATGCACATCTTTCGGCGTCCCATCAAGTATTTTGCTCCGCTCTGCTTCCTCATCGGCTATGGCTTGTATCTCATGGCTGCTGTCTGGGCTATCATCTTGGGTTCGGCATTCATTGGCATTGCGGCAGGTGTGGGTGTGCCTTATCTCAACACCATCGCCAGCATCAAGGGTGGCAAAACATCGGCTACTACCGTGATGCCGTTACTCTCGGCAGCGCTCTACCTGGGGCAATTCCTGTCTCCTGTAATAGTCATGCCGTTGGCCCGATGGATAGGAGGAATTACTTCTCCTTATATGGTGGGCATGGCGCTCAGTGTAGTGTTCCTGTTCCTGGTGTGGGCAACACGCCATTTCCAGAGCCTCCCTCCCGAGAAATAGACAAAATTGATAGTATTATATCTTAAACTTTGCGTGATTAATATGAAAAAGGCTTTAATGTTTCTGTGTGTTCTCAGTTTGGCTATCGTTGTATCTGCCAAGCCCAAGGACTCTGTTTCCGTGCTGCGTTTTGACCCGATGGCGGGTGAAACACGTGTGTTAACCATGCCCGACGGCAGCGAGGTGCATTATACGGCCTATGAGCGCCTTTACTTTGTCACCCATGTCGAGGACTCGGCTTACCAGTTCATGAACGTGTATGTTCCTGAAGGCGCGTCACAACAGACACCCATTTTCCTTCGCACCTATGTAGGTGGTTATATGGCATCGGCAGCCGGTCAGCCTCAGGCAGGTGATGCCAGCGGACGAGCACTCAAAGAAGGCTATGTGGTGGTGATTCCCGGATCGCGTGGCCGCAATTCGACCATTACCGCAACCAGGAACGACAAGAAGAAAGGCATCAAGAAGGGGCAAACCATCTATACGGGCCGCGCCCCCGCCGCAATTCTGGACCTGAAGGCCGCCATCCGTTACCTGCGCCATTTCGATGATGTAATGCTTGGCGATGCCGAGCGCATCATCACCGACGGCACCAGTGCTGGCGGGGCCATGTCATCGCTGATGGGAGCAACAGGTAATAACCCTGCCTATGAGCCGATGCTCAAGGTCATGGGTGCTGCCGACGAGCGCGACGACGTGTTTGCCAGCGTGTGCTATTGCCCGATTATCGACCTGGATCATGCCGATATGGCCTACGAGTGGCTCTACAACGGCACCGATAGCCGCCAGCAGGGTGATGCCGATGTGCTGGCCGTGAGCAA
>CAMJZI010000062.1 GCA_946410185.1 uncultured Porphyromonadaceae bacterium | reverse complement strand
CCATAAACCTGAAACAATCTTTTTTACCTTAGAAATTTTACCTATTTGAAACCTAAAAAGGAATTTTAAGCCGAGGCTTAAGGTTCCTTTTTAATTTTTCATTAACTTTGTGGTCAAAAGTAGAAGATGAGATGAGATGAGAACGGTAGCGATTATAGTGGCTGGAGGCAGTGGCACGCGCTTTGGGGCGCAGTTGCCCAAGCAGTTCCTGGAACTGGGTGGCATCCCTATTCTGATGCGCACCATCGAAGCCTTTGGAGAAAATGGGGACGGTTCTTTTGATGTAATTGTGACCTTGCCTCAGGGACATATGGAATTGTGGAGGCAATTGTGCCGAGAGTATGGCTTTGAGGTGCCGCATCGTGTGGTGGCTGGTGGCGAGACACGCTGGCACAGCGTGAAAAACGCTCTCGTCAGCATCGGTGACATCAGCGATGTTGACGTGATTGCCATTCACGACGGCGTGCGTCCGCTGGCAACACCTGAACTCATTGACCGTGTCCTCGACGCGGCCCGTCGTGATGGTGCCGCTATTCCCGTTGTGCCGCTCAACGACTCGGTGAGGCAGGTGGTTGGCACAAGCAGTCATGCCCTGGATCGCTCGTCGCTGCGTGCCGTGCAGACGCCCCAAGCGTTTGACGCGTGCTTGCTACTGGATGCATACTCGCAGCCTTACCAGCCAACGTTTACCGACGACGCCTCGGTCATTGAACAGCTGGATCGACCAGTGACCCTTGTTGAAGGAGACCCTGTGAACTTGAAGATCACTCGTCCCATGGATCTGGCTCTAGCCGAATACCTGTTGAACCAAGATGCCTGACCTGCGCCATACCGACATACAGTACTTGCACGGCGTGGGGCCCAAGCGTGCCGAGTTGCTCAGGAAGGAGTTGGGCATCAGCAGTTACTACGACCTGTTGTATTATTTCCCGTTCCGCTACATCGACCGCAGTGTCATCAACCATGTCAATGACCTGCACGGCGACGAAGCCGCGGTTCAGCTCAAGGGACGCTTTCTCACGTTCAATACTGCTGGCGAGGGCCGCAAGCGCCGCCTGCAGGCTTTGTTCACCGACGGCACAGGCACCATCGAGGTCGTCTGGTTCAACCGTGTGGCATCCATCCAAAAGACTTATAACACCGGCACGCAATATATCCTGTTTGGCAAACCATCCATGTTCAATGGCCATCTCAATATCGTCCATCCCGAGGTGGACCTCGCTAACAGTGAGGTGGTCACCCAGGGCTTGCAGGGTGTGTATAACCTGACCGAAGTGCTGCGCAACCGCTCGTTTACCTCAAGAGCCATCCACAAACTCGTGGTTGCCTTGATGGAAACCCCTGCGGTGCAGCATGTTGCCGAGACATTGCCTCCTGAACTGATGCAACGTTATCACCTCATGCCGCTTGCCGAGGCCCTGCATAACATACACCTGCCCACCGACCAACAGGCCCTGCAACGAGCCCAGTTCCGTCTCAAGTTTGAGGAACTGTTCTTCTTGGAACTCAATATCTTGCATTATATCAAGGGTAGCAGCCGCAGGCTCGTCGGCCATGTCTTTGGCCGTGTGGGGGCTTATTTCCATGATTTCTATAACAATGTGCTGCAATTCCCCTTGACAGGGGCTCAGAAACGTGTAATCCGCGAGATGCGCGCCGACATGGGCAGCGGCAGGCAGATGAACCGGCTGCTGCAGGGCGACGTGGGCAGTGGCAAGACGATTGTCGCTTTCATGACCGCCCTCATTGCGCTGGACAACGGTTACCAGGCCTGCATCATGGCACCGACCGAAATCCTGGCAGGACAGCACCTGGAGACCATCAAGCCCCTGGCCGATGCCATCGGTGTGAAGGTGGCCTTGCTGACCGGCTCGACGCGTAAGCGCGAGCGTGACGTGATTCACGAGGCGCTGATGAACGGTGAGTTGCAGATTCTCATCGGCACCCATGCGCTCATCGAGGACACGGTGCAGTTCCGCAACCTGGGACTTGCCGTTATCGACGAGCAGCACCGCTTCGGTGTGGCCCAGCGTGCCCGCCTGTGGAGCAAGAACCGCGTGGCGCCGCCCCACGTGCTGGTCATGACCGCCACGCCCATCCCCAGGACGCTGGCGATGACCGTCTACGGCGACCTCGACGTGTCGGTCATCGACGAGTTGCCCCCGGGCCGCAAACCCGTGGCCACTGTCCTGCGTCATGAGCCTGACCGCTTCAAGATGTACCAGTTTGTCGGTTCGCAACTCAAGCAAGGCCGCCAAGCCTATATCGTCTATCCCCTCATCGAGGAGAACGAGAAACTGGACCTCCATGCGCTGGAACAGGGCTTTGAGCAGGTGCGTGACGTATTCCCGCATTATAACGTTGCGATGGTCCACGGCCGCATGAAGCCCGCCGAGAAGGATCACCAGATGATGCTTTTTGCCACGGGCAAGGCACACATCCTGGTGGCTACCACGGTCATCGAGGTGGGCGTGAATGTGCCCAATGCTTCGGTCATGGTCATTGAGGATGCCGAGCGCTTCGGCTTGTCGCAGTTGCACCAGTTGAGGGGCAGGGTAGGGCGCGGTGCCGACCAGAGTTACTGCATTCTCATGGCTCGCAGCGACTTGAGCCGTGACACGCGACATCGCCTGCAGGTGATGACCCAGACTAACGACGGATTTGTCGTGGCCGAGGAGGACATGAAACTGCGTGGCCCCGGCGACATGGAGGGCACGCAGCAGAGTGGCATCGCCTTCAACTTGCACATCGCCAACCTGGCCCAGGACGGCCAAATCATTCAGATGGCGCGCAACGCTGCCGAGGACTACCTGCATGACGACCCGAAGATGGAATCAGCCTGGGGCCGCAAGATGGCCGCACACATCCGGGAAATCTTTGACAAACAGACCAATTGGGGCCTCATCTCCTGACCTGTGGAGGATAATAAACACGCAGTCTTCACGTTATCATAGTGTTGTCAATCATCATCAGGTAAGAAATGTTGTCGCTCCTCACAGCCGAAACGGGCATCCTGCTGATTCTCGCTCTTGTAACCATGGCACTGATTGCTGTCGTGGGCAAGGTGCGGGGGTGGTTTGCGGCTGCTATCCATGCGGTGGTGTTCGTGTGCTATTCGGCCCCGCTGTGGTATGCGCTTCTTTATCGCGGCAGTCACGGCGCCAGCCTCGTGTGGCTTTTCTACCTGCTGATGGCCTATGCCCTGCACATCATCGTCCTGCTCACGGCCCTTGTCATCGTTTGCAAGTCAACAAGGAACCGCCTGCTGCTGGTGATGCTGACCGTGGTGATGATTGTGCTCTTCCTGGCCTTCATTGTGCTGTTTACGGGATAAAGAATGAAAGCGTTTTATTACATATACCACATAGCGCTCACCCTCTTGGGCTGCTTCCTCTTGTTCCTTGTCGGGGTCTTCTATTTGGGCTCCGATTACCAGATTTTCGCCGAAGCGGGCGGCCGTTCCCAATTCCTGTCGGGAAGAGCGTTGCTGGATGTCGCGTTTGCCGTGATCTTTTTGCTTGTGATGACAGTGGTTTCACTGTTGATACGTCACCGCACGATCACCAGGCGACTTCGTGTCAAGACCTTTTTGCTGGAATCTATCGTGTTTGCGATTGATATACTGGTAACGTTGCACATGTGGGCCGTCTCGGTGCCCGATGGAATGATTGGGATCGGAGATGATGATTTCTATTTCCTGAAAGAGATTTCGGCAACCGACTCGACGGTAAGGTATCAACTGCTCGATGAAATGATGATTCTTGTGCTGGATGCCGATTTCAGGAAGCCCGCTCCTGGCATGAAAGTGGAACGTGACAGCCTGCGTCGCTTTAATAATGAACTGATTCCTAACGGCATGGAACTGCGCGACGGGACCATTTTGCCCGTCATCAAGGTTTATGATGGTTATATGATAGATGTGGCACAGTGATGAAGGCGTTGGTCAAAATATTGCTCACTCAGGTGGCACTTTGTGCCATTTACCTCATGGCGATGAGCCTCGTGAACGGCTTTTTCCCGTTTCAGGAACATGGATACGCCCCGGGCATGACCTGTTACTATGGTCTTGTTGCCTTGTTTGGCTCCCTGTTTGCAACGATGATTCTGGCTGTGTACTTGCGTCCGTTCTGGCTGAGTGCACTCCCCGTCGCCGTCATTGTTTGGTTCTGGGTGACGGTACTGTCTGGTATGCCTTATCGTTCGCTGGCGTTCATGGCCTTGTCGCTTGGACTGTTTGCCATCCACCTGTTCATTGTCAAGCGGATACTCGCAAATGTGGTGTAAAAGCCAAATTTCGGTTTCAAAACTGTTTGCATTTGTGAATTTTTTATTTCGCTGGCACTTAGTGGGTTGTAAAACCATGTTTAGATATCGAAACCAAACTTTACACTTTTTAGCACATCAAAGTACCCTGTTCCCAAAATAAATGCCTACCTTTGGACGTTCTTAAAAACAAATAGACTTAGAAAATAACCAGAAATGAATATAAAAAAGAAACTCTATGTCGCCTTGGCGGCGATTTCCTTTTGTGCCTTAGGAGCGGCTGCTCAGAACATGCAGTCAGCTTCTACCTACAGCAAGATGCACAGTAATCTGCTGGCAAAACAGAACCGTGTGAAAGACCAAATCCGTGTGCAGGAAGCACAGAAGTATGCAGCCGATCTTTATGAGGAATGTGAACCCGAGCCCGACATCTACACCGAGGGTTGGGACAGTGACCTCGTCAACTGCTATAAGGACGCCAATGTGCCTAACACCAAGGTGCTCGACGTCCGCCACTATGTGATGCCCATCAAGGGTAACTATGTGACCAGCCACTACGGCTATCGCCCCCAGTTCGGCCGTTCCCACAAGGGCGTTGACCTGCGTTCTGCCATTGGCGACACCGTTTACTCGGCATTCTCGGGCCGCGTGCGCTTGACCCGCTTTGAGCGCGGCGGTTACGGCTTCTATGTCATCGTTCGCCACGAGAACGGTCTGGAGACTGTCTACGGCCACCTCTCGCGCTTCCTCGTGAAGCCCGACCAGTATGTGAAGGCCGGCCAGCCCATCGCCTTGAGCGGTAACACAGGCCGCAGCACGGGCCCCCACCTGCACTTTGAGACCCGCTTCATGGGTTATGCCATCAATCCCGAGGCTATCTTCGACTTTGGCAACCGTTGCACCCACACCGACAGTTACACATTCTCAAAGAGCACCTATACCAAGGCTCGCGACTATGCTCCCAGCAGACGATACAACCAGGCTAAGAAGTCGGTGAATGAAGAGAAGGAGACAGCCGGCAAAAAGGCCAGCAAAAAGGAACGGCCGACTGCGTCTGCAAGCACACGCAAGTCCACCAAGGAGAGCCGTGAGGAGAGCCGTTCCACCTACAAGGTGCGTCAGGGCGACAACTTGACAAAGATTGCCAGGAACAACGGCATGACGGTAGCACAGCTCAAGAAACTTAACGGCCTTTCGGGCGATGATGTTGCCGAAGGCAAAGTCTTGCGCATCAAGTAAGAAAGAGAAGGAATAGCGAAAATATGAATCGATAGCGGCCAGTGCTGAAAACGCCTGGCCGTTTTTTGTTGATGTACTTATCGATTGTTTCCCATCAGGTGGCGGTACAAATTGTTGAACAGTCGTCTGAAACGGTCTTGGAACTTGTCAAGCTTGCGGTCAAAGGAGAAGTCATCGGTCTGCACCGAGATTTTGGTGACACGGTTGCGCGAGATGCGTTGCACATCGTGGGTGCTCATTGAGTAACGGCAGGTTACATAGTAATTGTTGTGGGTGAGGAAGTGGCGTTTATGGATGTCGGCGCGTGTGACATCGTGTATGGTCTTGAGCACGATGCGGTCACCGCCACGCAGCACGAGAACGAGGCTGTCGCCCTGTGTGATGTGGAGCATCCCTTCGTCATAGGTCACTTCAAGTGTGAAAGTCATGAGGCCACTGGCATTTACATTGGCAGCAATGGCAAACTGTGCCGCATGAAAGTAGTTGTCGTACATCACCTCTTGCTGTGAGCACACATAGCGTGAACCGTCATTCAGGTACTGGTCAACGGCGACTTGTGCCGCCAGCGGCATCGTGCCCGCCAGCAGTACCATTAACCAGCACAATGCTCTCTTGCGATTCATGCCGCAAAAGTACCACAAACCTGTGAATTACCCAAATTCATCACTTTCATATCGCCCCACTGACAGCAGCAATTAAAACAATGGCGGGATCTTATTGCCAGACCCCGCATGGATGTCATATGTAATTATGATGATTATCCTGTGATCTGACTGACAGATGATGATCATCTTGAAGTCAATGTGGCTTTCCTCTCATCCATCATCCACAGCCATGACCACACGTCAACACTTCCTATCCAAAATGAATAGAAATCGAAAGGGCCGACGGTGGATGTCTTTAACCGATATGGCAAATAATGACTTGTGACATCAACGCTGGTTGAAGGGCGAGAAAATGCCGTAGAGGTTGGCGTCGATCTTGTCGCACACGAGTTGGAAGTCCTCGGGATGGTCGCCAAACTTCACTTCATCGCCGTTGATGATAACCAGATTGCCCTTGTAGTCGGCAATCCAGTCTTCATAGCGCTTGTTCAGACCCTCGAGATAATCTAGCCGCATCGACTGCTCATAGTCGCGGCCCCGTTTCTGAATCTGCTGAACCAGGTTGGGGATGGTCGAGCGAATGTATATCATCAGGTCGGGCATCTTCACCAGTGACATCATCAGGTCGAACAGGTCGCGGTAGTTGTTGAAGTCGCGGTCGCTCATTAGTCCCTGGCCGTGCAGGTTGGGCGCAAAGATGCAAGCGTCCTCATAGATGGTACGGTCCTGGATGATGTCGATCTCGCTCTTGGAAATCTCGACCACCTCCTTGAAACGTTTGTTCAAGAAATAGATCTGCAAGTTGAATGACCAGCGCGACATGTCGGCATAGAAGTCCTCGAGATAAGGGTTATTGTCCACTGGCTCAAACCGCGGGCTCCACCCGTAGTGCTTGGCAAGCAGCTTGGTCAATGTGGTCTTGCCGCTGCCGATGTTTCCTGCTACTGCGATATGCATATCTTCTGTTTTTAGTTGTTAGTTTTAGTGGTTAGGTTGCCTGTGTCAAGACTTTGCCACGGCTGGGGCGCTAGTCTAGAGGCCCGAAGATGCCAAACATCGTCGCATCGATTTTATCAACGATGGCGGCAAAGTCTTCAGGACGGTTTTTATAGTCCATGTCATCAACGTCGATGACAAGTTTGCGCCCCTTGTAGGTGTGCATGACAAATTCCTCATAACGCTCGTTGAGGTTCGACAGGTACTTGAGCGGCATCGTCTGCTCGTAGTCACGCCCGCGCTTGTGGATGTTGTCCACCAGATGGGGAACGCTCGAACGCAGGTAGATCATCAGGTCGGGCAGGCGCACGATGGTCATCATCTGCTCGAACAATTCCATGTACGTCTCAAAGTCGCGGTCATCCATGTTGCCCATGTCGTGGTTGTTGGCGGTGAAGATGTAAACGCCCTCAAAGATGCTGCGGTCTTGGATAATGGTTTTGTCGCTGGCATTGATGCCAAGGATGTCTTTAAAACGCTGCTTCAGGAAGAAAACCTCAAGGGCAAACGACCAGCGCTTGATGTCCTTATAATAATCGCTCAGATAGGGATTGTCAACAACGGGCTCCATAAACGGCTCCCAGCCGTAATGCCTGGCGAGCATCTCGGCCAATGTCGATTTTCCGCTACCGATGTTTCCTGCTATAACGATGTGCACGGTTCAGTTAACTGATAGGTTGTTTTACAATCTGCAAATTTACGCTTTTTCCAGCCCTCGTCCATCATCCTGGATAAGAAAGTTATTAACAACTAATTGACGGCTGAAAAATTTCCCTAAAAACACCTGCGTTATCGAAAAAATGCCTAATTTTGCGACTTGAATCGTAGATAAGAGCATGAAACAGAATTGGAGACCTGGAACCATGATATACCCGTTGCCCGCGCTGCTGGTCAGTTGCGGTGCCACCCCTGAAGAGTATAACCTCTTGACAGCGGCATGGACGGGAACCATCTGCAGCGATCCGGCTTTGTGTTATGTCTCTATCCGCCCCGAGCGGCACAGCCACGACATCGTGGAGCGCAACATGGCCTTCACGCTCAACCTCACCAACCGGCAGATGGCTCGTGCCACCGACTGGTGCGGCGTGCGCTCTGGCCGCGACCACGACAAGTGGCACGAGATGCACCTCACACCCGTCAAGGGCGTGACGGTTGCCGCTCCCTATATCCAGGAAGCACCCGTGAGCATCGAGTGCCGTGTGCGCGACATCATGCGCCTGGGCACCCACGACATGTTCATTGGCGAGGTGATGAACGTCATTGCCGACGACCGCTTCATCGACAAGGATACTGGTGCCCTTGACCTCAAGGCCGCCGACCTGATTACCTATTGCCATGGTCACTACTACTCGCTTGGCGAGGAACTGGGGCACTTTGGCTGGTCGGTACGCAAAAAACCGAAAACAAAAGACTGAAATATTTTCAAACATTTAACTTTAACCATTAACCATTAAACAAAAAAATCAATGGAACGAGACAAAGTCATTTTTGACATTATCGAGCGTGAACATCAGCGTCAGCAACACGGCATTGAGCTCATCGCCAGTGAGAACTTCGTGAGCGATCAGGTGATGCAGGCCATGGGCAGCTGCCTGACCAACAAGTATGCCGAGGGTTATCCTGGCCACCGCTACTACGGCGGCTGCCAGTGCGTTGACGAGAGCGAAAACGTAGCTATCGAGCGCCTGAAACAAATCTTCGGTGCCGAGTACGTGAACGTGCAGCCCCACTCGGGCGCACAGGCCAACATGGCCGTGTTCATGGCTTGCCTCAAGCCCGGCGACAAGTTCATGGGTCTGAATCTGGCTCATGGCGGTCACCTGTCACACGGTAGCCCTGTCAACTTCTCGGGTCTGATGTTCCAGGCTTGTGAATATAACGTCACCCCCGACACCAACCTGGTGGACTATGACCAGATGGAAGAGGTGGCTCAGCGCGAGCGTCCCAAGCTGATTGTTGGTGGTGCTAGCGCCTACAGCCGCGAGTGGGACTACGAGCGCATGCGCAAGATTGCCGACAGCGTGGGCGCACTGCTCATGATCGACATGG
>CAMJZI010000061.1 GCA_946410185.1 uncultured Porphyromonadaceae bacterium | reverse complement strand
CCACCATCGATGCAACCGCACTGACCGAGGCTGCCGAGCAGATGCTCAAGGACTACGCCACCAACGCCAAGGAGAACTGGTTCTGGATGAGCGCTATCCAGGACTACCTGACCCACGGCTACGACGGCGTGACCGGTTATGAGCAAATCGTGAAGGCTCAGACGCCCGAGTCGATTGCCGCCTTTGCCCGCGAGCTCTACGGTGCCGGCAACAAGATCGAACTTGTCATGGCACCCGAGAAGTAAATTATAGACTCATATAACACACTTGAAAGCCGGGGGTCGTCGAGAAGCCCCGGCTTTTTCACGCATTAAAAGGCCAACCTGCCGATTTTTTTTGTTTATTTGCCGTAGTTTTTCCATGAGGCGCTGCGTCTAATGGATAAAAAAGATTAAAAACTAAAACCGAGACGTTAATAACCCGTCTCCATAATAAAAAACGTAACAATGGCTTACTTAGACATTAATAACGTGGTGAAGCGCTACGAGGGGCATACCGCCCTCGACGGCGTGTCCATGCAGGTAGAGCAAGGCTGCATCTACGGCCTGCTGGGACCCAACGGCGCCGGCAAGAGCACCCTGATCCGCATTATCAACCGCATCCTCGCCGCCGACGAGGGCACCGTTACCCTGAATGGCAAGGCGATGACCGATGACGACATCGCCCACATCGGTTACCTGCCCGAGGAGCGCGGCCTGTACAAGAAAATGAAGGTGGGCGACCACATCGTCTATCTGGGTCGCCTCAAGGGCATGACCAAGGCCGATGCCGTGGCCTCGATGCACTGGTGGCTCGACCGCTTTAACCTCAAGGAGTGGGAAAACAAGAAGGTGGAGAACCTCTCCAAAGGCATGCAGCAGAAGGTGCAGTTCATCGGCACCGTCATCCACCGCCCGCCCCTGTTGATCTTTGACGAGCCTTTCTCGGGCTTCGACCCGGTGAATGCCGAGCAGTTGAAGGCCGAGATCCTGGCCCTGCGCGACCAGGGCAGCACCATCCTGTTCTCGACCCACAACATGGCGTCGGTCGAGGAGGTCTGCCAGCAGATTACCCTGCTCAACCACTCCCATGTGGTGCTCACCGGCAGCGTTGACGAGGTGAAGCAGCAGCACAAGAAGAACATCATTGCCGTGCAGACGCCCGACACCATCGCGGCCAATCCCGACCTGTTCACCCTGCTGCCCCCCGATCCCGTCAAGAAAGCTGACACACGCATCAAGCTCGCCGCTGGCGTGCAGGTGCGCGATGCCATCAACTGGCTCAACGAGCACTACTTCCTCACAGGCTTCAGCGAGGTGCTGCCCAGCATGAACGAGATATTTATCGAGACCGTTAAATCAAAAAATGTAGAAAACAATGAATAAGCTTCGCCTCATCATCGCCCGTGAATATATGTCGATTGTCGGGCGCAAGTCATTCATCTTTATGACCCTGGGCATGCCCCTGCTGTTCCTGCTCATCATGGCTGTTCCCGTCGGGCTTGCCTACCTCAACGACAAGGGTAGCGATACCCAGCAGATTGCCGTCATTGACGAGACTGGCCGCTATGCTGCCGCCCTGCACAGCGACGACATGTACAGCTTTGTCGCCATCAAGGGCGACACCGTGACCAACGCCCGTGAGTTCTACAACAAGGCCAACGGCAGTCTCGACGCCATCATTATCATCCCGCGCAATGTGGACAGCACTGGTGTTGTCAACATTTTCAGCGAGGGAACCATCACTCCCGCCCTGGTATCGACCATCCGCAATGCCATCACCGACACCATCGAGAGCGCCCATCTAGCCGAAATGGGTATCCCCAACATTCAGCAGATGATTGATAATGCCCACGTCGATGTTGACGTGCGTTCCATCAAGTGGAGCGAAGAGGGCGAGCAGGAGTCATCGACCGCCGCATCGATGGGCTTAGGCTTCATGCTGTCGCTCATCATCTATATGTTTGTGCTCATGTACGGCGCGATGATCATGAACAGCGTCATCGAGGAAAAGACCAACCGCATCGTCGAGGTTGTCGTCAGCAGTTGCCGTCCCTTCCAATTGATGTTAGGCAAAATCATCGGAGTGGGACTTGTCGGCCTGACCCAGATGGCCATCTGGATTGTACTGCTGGCAGTTGTCGGCATGGTGGCCGGCAGCGCATTGGGTATCGGTAACGTCTCGCCCGAAGCCGTCTCGCCCGAGGCTCTGGCCAAGGCCCAGGACTTGGGGGCCATGCAGGTCATCATGAATCAGGTCATGTCCATCAACTATCTGCCCATCATATGCTACTTCCTGCTTTACTTCATTGGCGGTTACCTGCTTTACAGCTCGCTTTTTGCCGGTCTTGGATCGGCAGTTGACCAACCCAGTGACTCGTCACAGTTTACCACGCCAGTGATTCTCATCATGCTCATCGCCTTCTATGCCGGCATGGTGTGCATGGAGAACCCGACAGGCCCCACTGCCGTGTGGTGCTCGATAATCCCGTTTACCTCGCCAGTGGTGATGATGGTGAGATTGCCGTTTGATGTTCCCACCTGGCAATTGATGTTGAGCCTCGCGCTGCTGTTCAGCACGGCGCTGGCTATCACCTGGCTCGCGGCGCGCATCTACCGCCGCGGCATCCTGCACTATGGCCAAAAGGCCAGCTTCAAGGACCTGTTCAAGTGGATCAAATAAATGATCTTCAATCAACTAGAATATCTATAATCTAGAACTTCTAGAACCCATAATTACCAAACCATGAGAATAGTCATTCAACGGGTGACCAAGGCTTCGGTCACCATCGACGGACAACTGCACAGCACCATCGGCCCCGGCATGATGGTGCTGGTGGGCGTCAGGGAGGGAGACACCGAGGACGACATGCGCTGGCTGGCGCAGAAAACCGTCAACCTGCGCATCTTTGACGATGAGCAGGGAGTAATGAACCGTAGCATCATCGATGCCGGCGGCGAGGTGCTGGCCGTGAGCCAGTTTACCCTCAACGCATCGACCAAGAAGGGCAACCGCCCCAGCTACATCCATGCCGCGGGCCACGACCTGGCCGTGCCGCTATACGAGGCCTATTGCGACGAGGTGGCCCAGCTGTTGGGCAAGGAGACCAAGCGCGGCGTGTTTGGCGCCGAGATGCAGGTTGCGCTCGTCAACGACGGCCCCGTGACCATCATCATCGACTCCCGACTCAAGGAGTAAAGTTGAAGGAGTAAAGCTGATTAGGAATTAGAAATAAGGAATTAGGACTTTACAGGCGATAGTATCCAAACTTAAAACTTAAAACTAAAAACTTAAAACTAGACTTAAAACTACACTAACGACTTTTTAGCCAAAATTCACATTCCTTATCACGGCTATGTAAAAAATAATGGCTACTTTTGCAGGTTGTAGCGCCTGAGCGCAGAATAAACTTATTTTTAATCTATGATCAACCTGAGTGTAAACGTCAATAAGATAGCCACCTTGCGCAACGCACGCGGTGGCAACATTCCTAATGTCCAGCAAGTAGCCATGGACTGTGAGCGCTTTGGCGCCAACGGTATAACGGTCCATCCCCGCCCCGACGAGCGCCACATCCGCCGCAGCGATGTGTATGCCCTGCGTCCACTGGTGCGCACCGAGTTCAATATCGAGGGAAATCCCAGCGAACAGTTCATGGAGCTAGTGCTTGCAGTGCGTCCCACCCAAGCCACCCTAGTTCCTGATGCGCCCAATGCCCTCACCTCATCGGCAGGATGGGACGTGGAACCCAATATGGAATTTCTCACGGGAATTGTCGACCGGCTCAAGGAAGCCGGCATCCGCACGAGCATCTTTGTGGGTACCGATCTGGACAACATTCGCGCCGCAGCCCGTACGGGAGCCGATCGCGTGGAGCTGTACACGGGCCCGTTTGCCGAGGAGTTTGACGCCGACCCCGAACGAGCCGTCGCTCCCTTTACCGCCGCCGCCCAGGCAGCCCACAGCGTGGGCCTGGGTTTGAACGCAGGACATGACCTGAACCTGCACAACCTCAAGTATTTCCAGCAGCACGTGCCGCACCTGAGCGAGGTCTCGATTGGCCATGCCCTTATTGCCGATGCCCTGTATCTGGGCCTGGAAGCCACCATCAAGGCTTATAAAGAATGCTTGAAATAAAAACCGTGTTTTCACGTTAAATACAATAAAGAAAATATACATCAATAACCAAATAACGAATCGACATGTCAATTCTTAACATGATTCTCGCCCAAGTGACGCCTGCCGACACCCTGGTTCAGCAGGCCGCCGACACCCTGCAGCAGGCCATGGACAGCGCCGCACAGGTTGTTACCGATAGTGCTGCTGCCATCGCGGCCGCCACCGCACCTGTTGCCGCCGAGCCTGTTGTCAAGGAACTCTCGGTATGGGATTTGACCGTAGCTGGTGGCTGGCCGATGATTCCCCTGGCCCTGCTGGCCATCGTGAGCATCTACATCTTCTTTGAGCGCTTGTTCGCTATCAATCGCGCCAACCGCCAGGATCACTCCTTCATGGACCGCATCAAGGAGTACATCCACCGCGGCGAGGTTGACCAGGCCCTGAAACTCTGTCAGGACACCAATACTCCCTATTCACGCATGATCGAGAAAGGCGTGACCCGCATCGGCCGCCCGATGAACGATGTCCTCGTTTCGATCGAGAACGTGGGCAACATGGAGATTGCCAAGCTCGAAAAGGGCTTCAACTGGCTCGCCACCACTGCAGCAGGTGCTCCCATGATTGGTTTCCTGGGTACCGTGCTGGGTATGGTAAACGCATTCTTCCAGATTGCCAGCGCTGGCAACAACAGCAGCGTGAGCATCATCGCCAGCGGCATCTACCAGGCACTGGTAACCACCGTCGCCGGTCTGATTGTGGGTATTGTGGCTCTGTTTGCCTACAACTACCTGACCTCTCGCGTCAACAAGGTTATGAACAAGCTCGAGGGCAAAACAATGGAATTTATGGACCTGCTCAATGAGCCGGCCAAGTGATTTTTGGTTTTTAGATTTATAATAATTGGCTTAGCCAAGAAACTAAGGACTACGAACTAAGGAACTAAGAACTAAAAACGAGATTATGGCACTCAAGAGACAACATAGCACCCTGTCGATGTTCAGCATGGCTTCGATGACCGACATCATCTTCCTGCTGCTCATCTTCTTCATGGTCACATCCACGTTTGTCTTCCCCTCGGCACTCGAGGTGAACCTGCCGCAAAGCAGCGAGCAGACAGCCATCAAGCCCTCGACGCGCATCTATGTTGACAAGGACCTCAACATGTATGCCACACAGACGAGTGACATGGGCGAGAGCGACCTCCTGCCCATCGCACCCGAGCAGCTCGAAGGCTTCATGCAGGCGCTCAAGGCCGGCAATCCCAATGAGTTTGTCGCCGTGTATGCCGACGAGGAAGTGAGCTATGGCAAGATTGTCGAGATTCTGGACAAGGGCTCAAAGCAAGGCGTGAAAATCGTGCTTGCCACCAAGCCCAGCGAGGCAAACATCGGCCCCGCCCCCACCCAGGAAATCACCGAACCTGTTCCTGCCAACAACAACATTTAACACGTCATCATCATAATGGAAGACGATCGCCGCAAAAATAGCTTATGGGCTCTGTTGCTCACCATACTCATCACGGTGGGCACGCTGGCCCTACTGCTGCGTTTCACGCTGCGTTACGAGCAGGTAAACACACCTGAATTGACGCAACTGGCTCAGGACTCCATCCTGTTTGGCGGTGAGTATGTGATGCTGGGTAACACCATTGATAATATCCAAAACGACATCATGGACCAGGAGTCGGCCGATCAGAGCGCATCGCCCGATCAGGGCGATGACCCCGATATCGATGCCGACGACATGGAAGACGCTGGAGAGGCCAACCACAAGACCCCGCCGATCGTTACCCAGAAGACCGAATCGCCCCACAAGGTAAAAGAACAACCCAAGGAGGCAGAGCCCAAGAAATCCGGACCCACCAAGGAGAATGACAAGAAGGTCGAGAAACCCAAGGCCAAGAAAAAAGACACCGAGGCCCAAGAGACCAAATCCAAAAATACCAACGAGCAAAAAGTCACCAGCAACGCCACCAACAACAGGGTGAAAAACGCCTTTGGCAGCGGGAGTGGCAATGGCGGTGGACAACAAGGCTCGGCAGGCGGCAACTCCAACCAGGGAGTGCTCGCAGGCAAACCAGGTATCAGCGGACTCGTGGGCTACACGCTCGACTACTGGGCCAAGCCTGTCCCCAACAGCAAGTGGTCGGGACGCGTCACCGTGCGCGTCACCGTCAGCCCGCGTGGCCAGGTAACCAAGGCAAGCGCCATCAGCGCTACTGGCGACCTTGCCTCGCATCCCGAGGTTCGGCGCTCCTGTGAGCAGGCAGCGCTCAAGTCCAGGTTCTCTGTGCCCAAGAACACGATGACCGAGGGCATCGGCACCGTGACCTACATCTGGCATTGACCCATGCCAGCAATACCTTATCACGAGGCGCCCCTCCAGTGGATGGGGCGTCTCGTGATTTACAACAATATGTGTCCTGTACTGGCAGAACTATTGAAAAGTTATGACAATTCATTGAATCAATATAACGAACTATTGAAATAATTTTGCCACATCGCAAAATACCGCTACTTTTGTTTAGTAACATAGCAAAGATAGGAGATGACCATATTCAGCAAACAAACAAAACCCGAAACCATCATCTACACCGTGGTATGGATCATGCTGTTTGCAGCCCCGCTGGTGGAAATGATTTTCAACTACGACCCCGACCATCCCATCTGGATCAGGCGCGGCCTGCTGGACACGTGGACCCACATGCTGTTTTTCTTCATTGCTTTCCTCATCCACAACCATGTGCTCGCGCCCATGCTTGTCAAGCACAAAAAGGTCACCCCCTACATCCTTGGCGTGATAGTTGTCGTTTCGCTATTCCAGGCGGCGCAGTGCATACACAAGCCCAAGGACATGCCACGCCGTGGCCCGCGCCCCGAGAATGTCTTTGACGTCCCCCCGCCCCATGGCCGTCCACCCATCGACAAACACGACATCTCGATGTTTACCATCATCATCTTCATGATCGGTGCCAACCTGGGTGTTAAGTCCTACTTCCAGAACGAGGAGGAGAAGAAACATCTTGCCAAGCTCAAGGAGCAGAGTCTGAAACAGGAACTGGACTACCTGCGCTACCAGATCAACCCCCACTTCATCATGAACACGCTCAACAACATCCATGCGCTGGTCGATATCGACCCCGAACAAGCCAAGGAGAGCATTGTGGACATGTCACGCATGATGCGTTACCTGCTCTATGAGAACGACAAGCACTACGTTACCCTGGATGCAGCCGTGACCTTCCTCAAGAAGTACATCAACCTGATGAAGTTGCGCTATTCCGACCAGGTACTGATCAACCTTGACGTGCCCGAGCCAGGGCACGACGACATCGCCCTTGCGCCGCTGGTGTTCATCCCCTTTGTGGAAAATGCCTTCAAACACGGCGTGTCCATCAACAAGCCATCGGCCATCGACATCAGCATCAGCCAGGAAAACAGCCGGTTACTGTTTCACTGCCACAACTCCAAGAGCAATTCCAAGCATGAGTATGGCGGGGTGGGACTGAACAACGTGACCAAGCGGTTGGAACTCATCTACGGCACAGACTTCTCGCTGGACATCAAAGACGAGGACGGCTCCTATGATGTACTGCTCAACCTGCCCGAACGCAGCATTGCCGACTTTAATAACAATCCATAAACACAATCACCCCCGAACACATAACAACTAAACCGAAAAGCTATGAAGATTAAATGTATCGCAATCGATGACGAGCCACTGGCGCTCAAAAAACTGGTCACCTATATCACCAAGATTCCTTATCTGGAACTGGTGGGGGAATTTAACAGTGCCATCACAGCCCAGCAGATGCTGAACGACAACGAGGTAGATGCCATCTTCCTCGACATCAACATGCCTGACCTCAACGGCCTTGACTTTGCCAAGTCGCTCCAAGACGGCAACGGCAGCAAGGGACCCGTCATGGTGTTCACGACCGCCTATAGCGAATATGCCATCGAGGGATACAAGGCCAATGCCGTGGGCTATCTATTGAAACCCTACAGCTTTGACGAGTTTGAAGCCGCGGCTCAGAAAGCCATGGAAATCTGCGAGATACGCCAACAGGCGATGACCGACGTCATGACCGGCACCGATGGCGACGACACCATCTTTGTAAAGAGTGATTATAAAATCGTGCGCATCGGCATCGACCACATCTGCTACATCGAGGCGATGAGTGAGTACTTGAGAATCACGTGTGACAACAAGGACAAACCCATCATCGTCTTGCTGAGCATGAAGAAGATCGAAGAGCATCTGCCCTCGAGCAAATTCATGCGCATTCACCGTTCTTTCATCATCAACCTTGAGAAAATCAACGAGGTCAAGAAAAATCATGTCATTCTTGAAGGCGATGCGTCGCTACCCATCGGCGACAACTACAAGGAGGCCTTCATGAGTTACCTTAACAAGAAGATTCTCACCAAGTGAGAAGAAATCAAGTAAAAACAGGAGTATTTATTTTTCTCATAGCTTTTCCAGAGCGGCTCGCGCGAGATGCGTATGGCCGCTCATTTTTCATGACACCGACACCGACAGCGGGCAGAGGCTGCCGCACGGCATTTACCGTCAAGCACTTTCACAAAACTGTGGCAACTCCACCTCCCCGAAATGAATCAGCAACAGTCATTTTTCCAGCGCAAAATATCGATTTATCGACCGCGTGTTGCCAATTAGTGAGTTTTTTTGTAATTTTGCACGTTTTTAAGCGATTATAATTTTTATTCAACACTATGAATATATCCTATAAGTGGCTCAAACGCTATATCGACACCGACCTGACACCTGAACAGGTGGCCGAGGCTCTGACCTCGCTGGGTCTGGAAGTGGGAGCAGTGGAACAAGTTGAAACCATCAAGGGCGGACTGCGTGGTCTGGTCGTGGGACAGGTAATGACCTGCATCGACCATCCCAACAGCGACCACCTGCACATCACCACCGTCAATCTGGGCGATGGCAACGACCCTGTGCAGATCGTGTGCGGCGCCCCCAATGTGGCTGCTGGACAAAAGGTCATCGTCGCCACCCTGGGCACCAAGCTCTATGACGGAGACAAGGAATTTACCATCAAGCGCAGCAAGATGCGCGGCGAGGAGTCGCTGGGCATGATCTGTGCCG
>CAMJZI010000060.1 GCA_946410185.1 uncultured Porphyromonadaceae bacterium | reverse complement strand
CAAGGCGACGAATCACATCCTCGGGGTCCTGGTTGATGAGTTGTAATGTCAGCATCAGTTTCTAGTTTATGGTTTCTAGTCCCTAGTTAGTTAAATGATTACGAATTTAAGAGTTCTTTTACCTTGGCACTGATGGCTCGGCCCTCGGCACGGCCCGCCAATTGCTTGGTGGCAATACCCATGACCTTGCCCATATCCTTCATGCTGGTGGCTCCAGCCTGCTCGATGATGTGCTTGACGTGTGCGGTGAGTTCCTCGTCATTCATCTGCTTGGGCAGGAATTCCTCAATCACTGCAGCCTGCAACAGCTCCACATCGGCCAGGTCTTGACGTTGCTGGTCTACATAGATCTGTGCGCTCTCTTTGCGCTGCTTGGCCATGCGGATGAGCACCTTCAGAGCATTCTCGTCACTGACTTCGCCATTGTTACCTGGCGCGGTCTTGACAAGCAGGAACTCTGCCTTAATGCCCCTCAGGGCCTCGAGCCGTCCCTTGTCATGGGCCTTCATAGCCTCCTTGATGCCGTTGTTTACTTGATCAAAAATGCTCATAGTATTCTATCTCTCAATTATCCACTTATTAACCTTCACCAAAGTCGATGGTCTGTGAATCCCCATTACCACTGCGCCTGGTCATCTTGGGCACCTCGACGGGTCGTTCCTGGCTGACGGCCTGCTGACGTTCCTTGATCTGGTTGCGGAAGTCGGGCTTGCGCTTATAGGTAGGAGTCTTCTCGATCATGTCGATGACGTCGTCATCATCCATTTCGTCGGGAGTGAGCACGATGTAACGTGCGCTGAGCTGCTTGAGGGTAAGGTTGCTGATGGCCTTGTCGCCATACTCTTTCTTCAGGCGGTCAGAATCAGACATCGAAGGAGTGGCGGTAGCCATCGAAGGACGGGTCGATACTATAGGCACAGGAGCCTCCTTGTCAAGCGACACGTTGAATCCCGCAGCCAGCACGGTCACCTTGATCTGCTCTTCGAGGGTCAGATCATGGGCTGTACCCCAGATGACGTCAACCTCCTTGTCAAAGTTGGCCATGAATTCCTGAATCTCGTTCAGTTCCTTCATCAGCAGCGGCGAGCCACTATTGGGGTTGAAGTAAACGTTCATCAAGATTTTGTGAGAGCCATATACGTCTCTATTCTTGAGCAAGGGTGATTCAAGGGCATCCTCAATGGCCTTGGTCACACGGCGTTCACCGGTTCCGTAACCCGAGCTGATGATTGCGGCACCACCATTGCGCAGGGTTGTGTTCACATCGTTGAAGTCGAGGTTGATGACACCCTTGACAGTGATCAGGTCACTGATGCTGCGTGCAGCGGTAGTGAGGGTATCATCGGCCTTACCAAAGGCGTTGGTGAAGTCCAGATCACTGTAAATCTCGGTCAAGCGCTGGTTGTTGATAATCAGCAGGGCATCCACATACTTGCCCATCTCGTCGGCACCGGCAAGTGCCTTGAGAATCTTCTTGGGACCCTCAAACAAGAAGGGGATGGTCACAATACCAATGGTGAGCACGCCCTTCTCATGAGCGATGCGTGCTACCACGGGTGCAGCACCGGTACCGGTACCGCCACCCATACCAGCGGTGATGAACACCATCTTGGTGTCGTCATCAAAGAGGGCAGCGATTTCGCTCTCGCTCTCTTCGGCGGCGCGCTTGGCTGTCTCGGGAATGTTGCCTGCACCCAGTCCGTGAGTCGTGTTCGGTCCCAACAGCACGCGGTTGGGCACCGGCGACTCGTTGAGCTGCTGGCGGTCGGTATTGAGTACCACAAACGAAACGCCCTCAATGTTCTGCATATACATGTGATTGATGGCATTGTTACCGCCGCCACCCACGCCCATCACCTTAATGATGGTACGTGACTGCTCCTTGTCCTGGAAACCAGAGTCCTTGTCCAGTGTTGACATAATGTCCTGACCAGGCTCGCGCATGCCAAAAATGTCTTTTCTATCTCCCATATTGTGTTGTATTTATTTTAAAAATTAGAGTGTAATGAGTTTTTAACGCATTTCTTCATCATCATTGGCATCGTCTTCTGACATCAGACCAGAGAGTTTCTCAGTCAGGTTCTTGAACCAACCAGATTTCTTAGGAGCCTTTGTACGGGCAGGTTGTACAGGTTCGGGGCGAGGCTGAGGCTCGGTATGATATGTCATCGGGCCTTCGAATGTGAGTCCGTTCTCATACTTGTTGAGCTCTACGCAGGTCTCGCCATCCTCGATCTGCTCGGCTGCCTTGGCCAGCAACGAGAAGACCTCGATATACTCCAGACGGTTGATTTCGGGGTTCAGGATATTGAGCACCGAGGGATTCTGTCCCATGCGCACCCTGATCTTGATGGTCTCGGCCAGCTTCTGCTGCAATCCGCCAAGATGAGCTCCACCGCCGATGAGGACAATGCTCTGAATCTCATCGGACGAGACACTGGCATCAGCGAGCTGCTGATTGATGTTGGCAATAATCTCGCCAGTGCGGGCGCTGATGTAGTTGGCTGCTTCGGGGGCGCTCACATCCTCGATAACCACGTTGCTCACCTGGTTGGGATCAAGCGGATTGTTGATATTCTTCTTGACATTCTCGGCTGTCTCCTCAAGCACGTTCAGACCCATCATCACGTCGCGCGTCATGTTGCGGCCGCCCAGGGGCAGGGTGTTGAGGTAAATAAGTGCCTTATTCTTGTAGATGGCCACGGTTGTGGTCTCGGCTCCCATGTCCACGAGCATGCAACCCAGTTCGCGGTCGCTCTCGCTCAGGATTTGCTCGGCTACAGCCAGCGGGGTGACGATGTAATCCTTGACAGGCACACCAAAGGTCATCAAACGGTTCAGATTAAGTTTGAGTGCAGGCTTGGCAACAATCAGGTTCACCTTGATCTTGATGGATGATCCAAACTGTCCCACGGGGTTGGGGGTTTCGACCTTGTCGACATAATAGGCGCGCGGCACGATGTCCACTGTGTCATAGTTGCGGATAGGGGTGCTCGTGGCCTCATGAATGATTCGTTCCACAAGTTCCTTGGTAATCGGCTCGGTAGAGCCTACGCTGCGGTTCACCTCGCTCACGATGCTGTGAAGCGACCTTCCACTCACGCCCATGTAGACCTGGGTGACGCGGCCATCAATCATTCCCTCAAGGTTCTTGAGGATGCGGTTGATGCTGCTCTTGATGTTCTCCACATTCTGCACGATTCCATAACGCACACTGTTGAGGTGTTTCTCCTCCTGCAGGTGCTTGACACTCAAGTATCCAGCCGATGTTTTCTCGGCAATGGCTCCAACGATCTTGGAACTTCCGATTTCAAGTGCTACAATGTACTGGTTCTTTTCCATAAAATGAATGCTATGTTTTTTGTATATTCTTTTTATTGGTTATTAATTTTTTTTCTTCTTATCTTTCTGCGTGTCGGGTTGTGAAGGCTGCGGCTCCTTTTTGTCATCGGGTTTGTTGGCCGTTTCCTTCTTGGCCTGCTGCTCGGCCCTCTTGGCATCTTCAGCGCTGCCCACGGTCATCGTCTGGATGTCGGGAGCCTGTTCGTCGTCCTCGGGGTCATACTCGATGACTTGTTCAGCAGCCTTCACCCTCCTGGTGGCGACCACCTGATGGTTCCACTTGACCGAGATCGTGTCATAGGTATTCCACCCCCTCTTGGGCATGACCTCGTTGTAGAACAACTTGAGCTTGGCAAACTTGTTCTCAAAGCCAGACGCGTTGCCGATGTTCACCACGTGTCCGCTTATCGAGGGCACGATAATGATGTTGTTGGTGTCGCGCACAACATACATCGTCACCAGCGAGTGCAACAACGAATCCTTCTCGACATAGTCGATAAGGGGTAACAACCGCGTGGGCCGATACTTGCGGGTGAAGTGTCCTTGCACCACGGGCACATCGCTGTGATAGTAGCTCGATGCGGCCATGTGCTTGCCCGCACGGTTCACATAGTAGGAACTCTCGCCGTCAAACACCCTGAAGACGGGCACCAGTTGGCTCACACGGATGAGAATGCGGCCATTCTGGCACTTGACAATGTCGGCACTCTCGAGATAGGGTGATAGCCTGAGGGCTTCTTCGATATCAGACGCATCGATGTCGCCCATGTGCTTGCCCACGAGCTCGATGCCTTGACCCTTGAGGTCGCTGAGCACGCCCTGGGGCGTGACAAACGACGTGCTGTCGGCATTGATGACCTCTACATCGATACTGGTACACACTTCTCCGCGCGACTTATTTCGCGCCCACACGATTCCAACCGTGAGCGCAACCACCAGCAGGAGCAGGATGATATGTTGTATCAGTCGTTTCAATGCTTCTGTTTCTTGAATTCAAGGCATATTTGTGGCAGCAGATTGGCGATATCGCCGGCACCCGCTGTCAATAAAACGTCAAAATTACTCAATTCTATTGATTTAATCAAATTTTCTTTCGAGTAAATGCATTTTTTTGTGCTTGTCACCTGATTCAGAACCATTTCGCTCGTAACGCCGGGAATGGGTTGTTCGCGGGCCGGATAGATGGGTAGCAGAATGACTTCGTCGGCCAGCGACAATGCCGAGGCAAACTCGGGAGCGAAGTCGCGGGTGCGTGTATAAAGATGGGGCTGGAAGATGACTGTCAACCGCCTGCCGGGATACAAATCACGCACCGAGGCGATGCTGGCCCGTAATTCACCGGGATGATGGGCGTAGTCATCGATCATGACCTTGCCATGATCACCTGGCTCCTTGATCCAGAACTCAAAACGGCGCTTGGGGCCCATGAACGAAGCGATGGCCTTGCGCATGGCCTCGACAGGCACATCTATCAGGCGACACGCCGCCATAGCTGCGATTGCATTCTCGATATTGATATCGACGGGCACGCCCAGGCTGATGTCAGCAATCGTCTCCCAAGGGGTTATCAGGTCAAAGTTGATTTCTCCCCCACCCTTGCGGATGTGTATGGCATGGAAGTCGCCCTGGTCGCGGCTGTAGGTATAGGTTGTCACGCCATCAGGCACACGGGGCTGGAGGGCAAGTCCCGTGTGGACGATAAGGGAGCCACCGGGCTGGATTAATTCGGTGAAATGGGCAAAACCCTCCAAATAATTCTCAGCAGTGCCGTAGATATCCAGATGGTCGGGGTCGGTCGAGGTCACCACAGCCACATAGGGGTGCAGGTGGTGGAACGAGCGGTCAAACTCGTCGGCCTCAATGACCGAATAAGGGCTTGTAGCCGAAAGCAGAAAGTTGCTGTTGTAGTTGCGCAACACTCCTCCCAAGAAGGCGTTGCAGCCAATTCCCGAGTCATGCAGGATGTGGGCAGCCATGCTCGATGTCGTGGTCTTGCCGTGGGTTCCAGCAAAGCACAGGCCCTTGCTTGTAGCAGTCACCACTCCCAACAGAGCGGCACGCTTTACCACCTCAAAGCCCGCCTCGCGGAAGTAGGACAGCCCCTTGTGGGTATCGGGCACGGCGGGTGTATAGACCACCAGCGTGCGCTCGGGGTCGCGGCAGTAATCGGGGATGAGCCGCGGGTCCTCGTCAAAGTCGATGTGCACACCCTCTTGCTGCAAGGCTGCTGTCAAGTCGCTGGGAGTGCGGTCATAACCGGCAATGCGTTTACCCTGGGCCAGGAAATAGCGCTCAAGGGCAGCCATGCCTATGCCACCCGCACCCACAAAGTATAAAGAATCAAACTCTTTCATTTTTCCCATGATTAACGGCTGATTGATGACTTCTTCAACCCAACGATTAACTCTACCTCGTCAACGATGTGCTCGGCGGCATCACGCAGAGCCATCTTCAGCACATTAGCGCCCAGGGCAGCGATTCGGTCACTGTTGAGCACCGTGTCGAGCATGGTGCCGACGAGTTGGGTGCCGGCATCGGCATCGGCGACAAAGATGGCCGCGTCGCGGGTCGAGAGCGCCTGAGCGTTCTTGGTCTGATGGTCCTCGGCCACGTTGGGCGATGGCACGAGGATGGCCGCCTTGCCCAGCAACTGCAGCTCAGAGATAGAACTGGCGCCAGCGCGCGAGACCACCAGATCGGCAGCCCGATAGGCCATATCCATATTGCTGATGAAGGGCATCTGAGCCACATTCTTCACACCCGAGGCCTCCAGGGCCTCCCTACACTGCTGGTCATACAACTTGCCTGTCTGCCAGATGACCTGCACGCCACGGGCTTCGCCAATCTGCTTCAAGCCATTGATAATGGCATTGTTGATTGTGCGGGCTCCCAGGCTGCCTCCGATGATGAGTATCGTTTTCTTGTCGGCCTCCATGCCCATGGCCTGCCGGGCCTGTTCGGGTGTGGCGCCGCACTCCAGCAGATTGCGTCTCACGGGATTGCCCGTGAGCACAATCTTGTCGGCGGGGAAGAAGCGCTCCATGCCCTCGTAGGCCACACAGATGCGCTCGGCCTTTGCCGCAAGCAGCTTGTTGGTCACGCCAGCATAGGAGTTCTGCTCCTGCAGCAGCGTGGGAATGCCCTGCTTCTGTGCCTCCTTGAGCATGGGGCCGCTGGCATAGCCGCCCACACCGATGGCGATGTCGGGCTTGAAATCCTTGAGGATACTCTTGGCCATTTTCATGCTCTTGTATAACCTGGCCAGTACCTTAAAATTGCGCAACAGGTTCTTGCGGTCAAATCCGCTCACGGGCAATCCGATGATCTTATAGCCAGCGGCAGGAACTTTTTCCATTTCCATGCGGCCTTCGGCTCCCACAAACAGGATATTGGCATCGGGGTATCGACGACGCACCTCATTGGCGATGGACAGAGCGGGGAAAATATGCCCGCCGGTACCGCCACCGCTCACCAGTACATTGAGTTGTTGATTGTTATTTCCAGACATTTTTTGCAGGTATTTCAGTTGGGTTTTCGGCATCCAGACCCTCGATAACAGGAGTGTCCTCAACCTTGACTTTCTTATTTCCGTAATTGGCGATGGTGCGGCTAACGCTCAGCATCACTCCAAATGCGATACTAATCACGATAATAGATGTGCCACCCTTGGAGATGAGTGACAGGGGCTGTCCCGACACGGGGAACACACCCACGTTAATGGCCATGTGGAACAGGGCCTGGAAAGTGATGAACGATGCCATGCCGATGACAAGCAACGATGGCAGCACACGCTTGCTGCGCCGCACAATCATCGCGGCCCGTCCCAGCAGTGACAGGTAGAGCAATAGTACAAACACACCACCCACAAAGCCCGTTTCCTCGACAATAATCGAGTATATATAGTCACTGAAGGCCAGCGGCAAGCGGCTGCACTCGCGCGACTTGCCGATGCCCACGCCGAAGGGGCCGCCATGGGCCTGAGCCATGCGAGAGAACATCTCTTGCTGGTTCTTGGGCGTGATGGGACGGTGGACCAGCGAGTCGCTGTTCCACCACTCATTGAATCGGCTAAGCCATGTTCCGGTTCGGCGCACCTCGGCGAGCTGGGCCTTGCCACCGTCCTCTTCCATCACGTCAACTCCTGCAGCGGGAATGTTGACGTGCATCTCCTTCTGCGTCTCGGTGAACATCTCCTCCTTCTTGTCGTTATTGCTCTTGATGATGAAGAAGAAACCGAGCATGATGACAAAGAAGCCCATCAAGATGCCGATCTTCTTGAAACGTGCGCCACCGATGAGCAACATTGAGCCGCTGATGGCTATCAGCAGCAGCGTGTTGGTCAAGCCGCTCTTGATCATCAAGGCGCCATAGATGCCCACGGCAAGTGCTGCCGCCACCAGGCCGCCATTGCTGATGTCTTGATTCTTCTGCGACTTGGCGAAGATATAGGACAAGATTGTCACTATCGATAGTTTGGCCAATTCGGCCGGCTGCAGTGTGACCAATCCAGGGATAATCGTCATGGCTCGGCGAGCTCCGTTGATGATTTCACCGAAGAACATGACGTAGATCAGGCTCAGCACCGTGATGATGGCCAGGCCTGGAATCATAGCATACAGGAATGAGGGTTTGTTGTAATCGACGCGCTGCAGGCCAACCACACAAAGCGCGCCCGCACCCAGGAACACACATTGCTTGATGATGGGCATATAGATGCCCTGGGCGGCGATTTCGCGGCTCGATGCGCTATAACTCTCGATAATAGAGATGATGAGCAGCGTGATGTAGATGCCCCATATCCAGGGGTCACCATACTTTTGCGACAGCTCGTTATATTTGTTAGTCTTTTCAGCGGGAGACATATCGTGGGTACTCTAAAAATACTGTTATTGAACTATTGGTAATCAATTAGTTGCCTTTCATCTTCCTGACACAGTCTTTGAACTGGTTGCCACGGTCGGCCATGCCGTTGAACAAGTCGAAGCTGGCGCAGCAGGGCGACAGGAGCACGGTGTGACCCTCATGGGCCAGCGCACGGCACTTGTCCATGCACTCGGGCATGCTGGTGGCATCGGTCACCACGGGCACCTTGCCGTCAAAGAAACTGTGCAACTTGGCATTATCCAAGCCCAGGCAGACGATGGCTGTCACCTTTTCCTTGACCAGGGGCTCGATTTGGCTATAATCGTTGCCCTTGTCGATGCCTCCCAGAATGAGCACACAGGGCTCGTTGACGCTCTCTAGGGCATACCAGCAGGCATCGACGTTGGTCGCCTTGCTGTCGTTGATATAACGCACGCCGTCGACGGTGTCGACATATTCCAGGCGGTGAGGAACGGCCTCGAAGTCGGCCAACGCCTCACGGATGACGTCCTTGCGGATGTCAAAGACCTGGGCCGACAGGCCAGCCGCCATGGTGTTATAAACATTGTGCAGGCCCTTGAGCGACAACTGGTCGCGAGGGATGTCCCAGCGATCGCCGTCAACGTCGAAGTTGAGCACGCCCTCGTGCACCCACGCTGCGTTACGGTCATCATCATCGCTGGTAAAACTCAACTGGCGGGATTCCAAATGGTGCTGGCGCAATTGTGCGGCAATGACGGGGTCGTTTTTCCAGAAGATAAAAGAGTCGTCACCAGTCTGGTTCTGCGTGATGCGGAACTTGGCTGCTGCATAGTTCTCCATCTTGTAGTCATAGCGGTCCAAATGATCAGGGGTGATGTTGAGCAGCACAGCCACATTGGCCTTGAACTCATACATATTATCGAGCTGGAAACTGCTCAGTTCAATGATGTACACATCGTGATGCTCGGTAGCCACCTGCAGGGCCAGGCTTCGCCCCACGTTGCCTGCGAGGCCCACATTCAGGCCCGCTTTCTTGAAGATATGATAGGTCAGCTTGGTGGTGGTGGTCTTGCCGTTGCTGCCAGTGATGCACACCATCTTGGCATCGGTGTAACGGCCTGCAAACTCGATCTCGCTCACGATGGGAATCCCCTTTTCGATGGCCTGGGCCACCATGGGAGCCGTGTCGGGGATGCCGGGACTCTTCACTAT